>JBBQJD010000038.1:0-33080 GCA_038325595.1 Bacteroidales bacterium
TGACACTGCAATAAAAAACAATCAAAATGTGTTACAAGCATTAAATGTCATCGCCGAGCACAAAAGATGCTGATTCGTTCTGTATTTATTAACTTTAGGCATTTTAGGCACTCCAAACTCTAGGCACTGATTAGTTACGAACATTTAAATAAATTATCATTTTGCGGATAAAACGGGAATCTGTCGGTTTATAGATTCTTCAAGGGATATTAGAGTTTCAGTACGCACTATCCCCGGAATATTTTGGATTGTATCTGTCAGGATAATTCTAAGATGCTCATTATCACGAGTATATACTTTTATGAACAGCGAATAGTTTCCTGTTGTATAATGACACTCAATGATTTCAGGAATATCCCTGAACTTCTCAATAACTTCACGGAAGCTGCCAGGATGATCAAGAAAAATACCAATGTATGCACAGGTTTTGAAGCCAACCATCACAGGATCTACCTTAAATTCCGATCCTCTTATTACGCCGATCCTGATTAATCTCTGAACACGCTGATGAATGGCAGCCCCTGAAACTCCGCATTCCCTTGCAACTTCAAGGTAAGGGATCCTGGCATTTTTGGTAATGATATCAAGAATCTTTTTATCAAGATTATCAATCTGTAAAATTTCCGACATTATTATATTAATTGATTAAGTTTGAAACAATAAAACGATCAAATTTAACAGGAAAAAACAATTTTCTGAATAATATTATAATAATTGTGATCTAATACTGCGAATTCAGGACGAATAAGATGGTTATTATAATGGTTTCCTGTTTATGTAACCTATTATTTCACGGATATCTGTAATTCCTTTATTGACCAGGTATTCCTCAATGCCTTCAAGTATTTTTATCGAAGCATCGGGCTCTATAAATGATGCTGTGCCAACCTGAATGGAACTTGCCCCGGCAAGCAGGAATTCAATTGCATCAGTTGCCGTCATTATGCCTCCCATTCCTATAACCGGAATTTTGACGGCTCTTGCAACCTGCCAAACCATTCTTAAAGCAACCGGCTTTATGGCTGGTCCTGAGAGTCCTCCGGTTATGGTTGATAGCGATGGCTTCATGTTTTTTACATCTATTGCCATGCCCAGCAAAGTGTTGATCAGTGAAATTGAATCGGCTCCCTCCTCTTCAATAACCCTTGCAAAATCTTCAATGCTGGTAACATTAGGGGATAACTTGACAATAAGTTTCTTTGTGTATACCGCCCTTACAGCCCTGGTCACTTCCCTGGCAGAATCGAGATTTGTTCCAAAGATCATTCCCCCTTTTTTTACATTGGGACATGAGATATTCAACTCAATTGCAGGAATTCTGTCAAGTTTATTGAAACGTTGAGCCAATTCAACGTAATCCTCCAAAATACTCCCATTAATGTTTACTATTATATTAGTATCGTAACCAGCTATGCGGGGATAAATTGATTTCTCAAAATAATCAATACCCTTGTTCTGTAATCCAACAGTATTGAGCATTCCCGAAGGAGTTTCAGCCATGCGGGGATACAAATTACCTTCCCTTGGTTCGAGGGTAGTTCCCTTAACCACTATTCCGCCCAGTCTTGAAACATCCATGAAATCATCGAACTCATGACCGTATCCGAAGGTCCCTGAAGCCGTAAGTACAGGGTTTTTAAAGTGCAGATCACCTATTGAAAAACCTAGATTTACCATTTTAGATCATTTATATTGAATACGGGGCCTTCAGTGCAGGAACAAACATTGCCATTTACAGTATCGACAATGCAGCATAAACAAACTCCGATGCCGCATGCCATGAGATTTTCAAGTGATACTTCACAGGCAATATCGTTTTTTTTACAATAGGATGCCACTGCCTTCATCATTGATTCCGGGCCGCAGCAATAGATTTTATCGTATCGAGTTTCTGAAAATACAGTATGATTTATGACATAGCCCTTTTCACCCCTGGAACCATCCTCTGTAGTAAGAAAGACCTTGCCAAGCTTATTGAACTCATCATATTCGATTATTCTTTCCGAGTTCCTGAAGCCAAGTATAATGTCGGGTATATGACCATTTGTTCTGAAATATTTGGCCAGAAAAAGCAAGGGTGCAACACCACAACCTCCACCAACAAGGGCAATTTTCTCATCCGTGAGTGGCATGCTGAAATAATTACCCAATGGATAAACCAGATTTAGGTTATCGCCTTTTTTGAGCTTTGTGAGGGTCTCTGTTCCTTTTCCTGCCACCTGCACAAGTACTTTTATCGTATTCCTCTCAATATCTGCATCATGGATTGAAATCGGACGTCTCAGAAATGTTTCCTTACTTCCATCGACCCGTATTTGGGCGAACTGACCAGGTTTAAGGTCAGGAAGTTTTGTCGTTCCTGAAAGTTCAAGAACATAAAAATCATTAGTAAGCTTCTTATTTTCAATTACTTCAAAATCTTCTATCCTTTTTGACATGCTCAATTCAGTTTATCGCAAAGATACTTTTATTGATTGGTTTAAGAAATAATAAACTGAATTTTAGGTTCGTGTATTTACAGATTAAAGAAATAATCTGCCATGGAAGACAATAGTTAGTTTTGTTACTTTCCCGGAGAATACTCTTCAAAACGGTGATCGGAATAGAACCAGACGATTTTTTCAACTTCAATAAAGCTGCTTTTTATAGGGGGGACTGGTTTATGATCTGAATATTCTTTCTCCGCAGAAGCAAAATCCAGCACCGGCTGAGCTGCATCACCCTTAACAGAATCAGGATCAGGATTAGTTTTATCTCCTGAGGAGGGGTATTCAGCGAATAAACTCTGCATTTTCGAATCCTTATACATCGATCCGGTCCCAAACAAGAACCAGTCAGTAGACAAAAAAGGAAATTTCTCAAGCATTTTCAGTACAAAATCCAGACTCGGATTATTCCGTCCTGAAAGTATATGGGAGATACCCGATGGCTGAACGCCAATTTCTTCGGCTAGCTGGGCGGAAGATTTATTTTCAGCCTTAAGAAATTCAATTAATCTTTCTCTCATAGGATTTAATCTTTGTTACAAATGTAAATCAAATATTAATTACATATGTAATTTAAATATGTTACAGCTGTAATTAGCATAATAATTAATCAAATACAGCCTATTTTGGGTGAGCATAATGCATTCATTTATAGATACTTATAACTGATCATACTTGAATTAACAGTTAATATTAGCTTTATATAACGCTGGAATATAGTATTTTATAATATTTATCTAATATTCTAATCAATAATACATGAAAATTTCTGGTAATAAGATATACTATTTATTAATATAATCTATATATATATCTTGAATACAGTGTACTATATAATATAAAAAGAACTTGATAATAAATTCACTTATGTAATTATACGGTATTTAATTTTATGATTACATCTGTAATTATTACTTATGAAAGCTGGGGTTACAAATGTAATGCAACTCACTCCTTGTAACTTCAGTGTGAGTTTTACTTTTATAAAAATGAAAAATGAATTAATTTTAAATCCTGATGAAATTTCAGGACACCACTACTATTAGATGGAAATATTCGATTCAAGGAAGGTTTAGAAACCTCTGATAAAAAATTTACTTTTTAGGTCAGATTATCCTAAAGATTAATTTTCTTTATCAGGATTTATATAAAAACACATGAAAATAAAAATTTTTTCTATCCCGCTCCATTATCTGATAGTCATTACGCTTATTGCAGGTGGATTTTTTGGATATTTCTTTCCCGAGGCTACAAACTATACAAATTGGATTGGAGTTGTCTTTCTGCGTGGATTAAATATGGTTATTGTACCATTAATCCTTACTTCGATTATAACCGGTGTAGCCAGTGTGGGAAGTGGCGGTAATCTGGGTAGACTGGGGTTGAAGACAATGAGCTTTTATGTACTGTCGACCCTACTTGCAATAATTACAGGATTTGTACTTGTAAAAACTATCCAGCCCGGAGTTGGTGCAGAACTTGGCTTTAAAGTTCCTGTTGAAGATATAACCGTGGCTTCTGAAAGTTTTGGTGATACGCTCATTAACATCGTACCGACTAATATTTTCGAATCTTTAATGGAAGGACAGATGCTTTCAATAATTTTCTTTTCCATCCTTTTCGGATTTTTTATAACAAAAGTGAATGATAAATCGCGAATCATCATTACAGATTTCCTGAATGCAACCCTGGATGTCATAATGAAAATCACAATGTTTGTAATTGGATTTACTCCTCTTGGAATATTCAGCATCACTGCAAAGGTGATTGCTCAGCAGATAATGATGGGAAACCAGATCAGTGAGGTTATTACCAGGCTCGGTTTGTATTTTATAACAGTTCTGTTAGGCCTTATAATACATGGATTTATAACACTCCCATTATCGGTGAAACTTATTGGCAGGGCTAATCCGGTTAAACATTTGAAAAACATGACATTGCCATTGTTGACAGCTTTTTCAACATCATCATCAAATGCAACTCTGCCCTTATCAATGAAAGCAGTAGAGGATGAGGACGGCGTATCAAATAAGATTGCCAGCTTTACACTGCCACTAGGGGCAACAATAAATATGAATGGAACTGCTCTGTATGAGTGTGTTGCAGTGATTTTTATTGCACAGGCTTACGGAATTGACCTGACTATCGGACAACAACTGATTGTTGTTTTCACTGCCTTGCTTGCTGCAATAGGTTCTGCCGGGATTCCCATGGCGGGACTTGTTATGATGGCTGTTGTCCTTAAAGCTGTCGGACTTCCCCTGGAAGGTATAGGCCTTATACTTGCTGTAGACCGAATCCTGGATATGTTCCGCACAACAATAAATGTATACGGCGATACCTGTTGCGCAGTAATCATCGCAAAATCGGAAGGGGAAAAACTTAAAATTTAAAATTATTTAACAGGACCCTGAGCATGCATGGCTTTTGTTGCCATCTCCGCAGGAAGAACATGAATGGCTTGTGCCTGCAATTTCTTCATCGGTGGCATCCCTTACACCAACTACTTTACCTGTAAAATACAAATTGACCCCTGCCATGGGATGGTTAAAATCCATCCTGACATAAGTATCTGTAATTTCTGTTATTATGCCATTAAGCGGATTGCCATCTGTATCCATCATTGGAACTTCATTTCCTATCTGGCAGATATCTTCATTAAGTTTTCCGTCGGTCTCAAATACAGCAACCGGAACATTGACTATCATCTCTTCCCTCTTTTCACCGTATGCTTTTACAGAATCAGCAGCAAATTCGAAGACATCACCCATACTTAAGGTACTGATATTTTCTTCAAAAAAAGGAAGCAACCTTCCGGCTCCATATACGAATGTGAGCGGCCTGGTTTCATCCAGCTTTTCGATAACTCTTCCTACCTGATCACCTTCTCTCAGTTCATACACCAGAGAAACCATTTTATTTTGTTCTATTTTCATGATATTTTCTTCTTTTGAATGAGGGTACAAATATAATTTTTTTCCCCTTTACGTAAAACAATGACGATAAAAATCTTTAACCGTAAAACCTCAGGTAATGTTCATAAGATCAGAAATGGAACATAATTCTGATCTCAGGATTACTGTAAACGCTGTACTTTGCATCGTTCAGAGCCCATAACACCGCAAAATTCATAGATGAACGTCTTCCGATCTGTTGGCTGATACCCGGACCGACAAGAACTGTATTGATGTAAAAACGTTCAGAAACATATGGAGGATTCTTCCAGAATGAAGATTCCAGACTCAGAAGCTCATTTTCCAGATGAAGGAAGATACCTATGTTGCCCCCTATGGGAATTATATTACTGATATTCTGAACAATCACAAACTGCAGATAACCCTTTCCACCGTATATATTGGTTTCATCATCCAGAAATTTGTAATATCTGAAATTTGGGCCTGTAGCAATCGCCAATCTCGGTAATAACCAGAATCCTGCGACAGGTGAAACCTCAATGTCGGTTATAGTACCGAATTGCAGGCCAAAGCTTCCTCCAAAGAATAATCTTTCTCTTATCGGTGGCGGTTCTTCGCGTGTTCTCTGACCAAAGATCGCAGGGATAAAGCAAAATAAAAGTAATATAATTAAAATATCTTTTTTTATATAGCTGATATTGTATGCTTTACTAAAACGGATCATAATTTCGTACTTGTATTCCAAGTTTATTACAAATATGGAGCCAGAATACTTACCGGCTTACTTATATTATTAATCGGGGATTTTTATAAATATTTTTTGAAGTACTTATTTTTCAATCTTATCATACGATGCAACAATCCCCTTGATAAGTGAGGAGCTGAATCCATTATGCTCCATCTCATTTAACCCTACAATTGTACATCCTTTTGGCGTGGTAACTTTATCTATTTCATATTCAGGATGCTCCTTCCGCTCAATTAATAATTCAGCTGCTCCCTTTACAGTCTGATTTACAATTGCGCTTGCTGTTTTAGCATCAAATCCTATCTGGATACCGCCCTGGATCATTGCCCTGATAAATCTCAGTACATATGCAATACCGCAAGCCCCAAGAATTGTTGCAGATTGCATCAATTCTTCATCTATAGTCATGGTAGTGCCTATGATATCGAATATTGATTTAACTGATTCGATATCCTTCCCGACAGCACCACCGTAACATATGCATGACACTGATCTGCCAACACTTGCTGAAATATTCGGCATGGCCCTAAAAACAGGAACTGAAACACCTACAACGTCCTGAATCTGGCTTATGGTTATACCTGCAGTAACAGAAACTATGATGTGCTTATCATGAATGAGATGACCTTTGATCTCCTGAAGAACATTTACAATATTATAGGGTTTTACCGCAATTATAATGATATCAGATTCTTTAACAGCTTTGATATTATCGGTAGTCAGCGTGATTCCCAGATCTTTCAGATATGACATTTCCTGGATATTTCTCCTGGTGGCAGTAATATTCCCGGGAGATATACCATTATCCTTTATTAATCCCTGCAACAAGGAAATACCTATGTTTCCACATCCGATTATTGATACCTTAGTTTCTTTCATGGTCAATTTTTCATCTAATGTCTTCAGGTGCAAATATAAGCCAAATGGTTCCAACCTCAAAACACACCATAGATTCCTTGTATGCCTTAGTGTGTCGGATTACTGCAATGAAAAAGAAGGTGCAGAGAACCGGAATATGATAAGTGGAATCAGACATTGCAATATACCATAAGGAAAATTATTAATACCTTAGTGAACTATTTGATCATCAGTTCTGATTTTTTTAAAAAAATGAATATAATTATCAACGGAGGTACCAGGGGAATCGGAAAGGAAGTTGTCATTTGTCTTGCCCAGTACAGCAATAATAAGATCCTGGTCACAGGAAGAAATAAAAATGTACTTGAGGATCTGTCACTCAGGTTTGGAAATGTTCATCATATGATGCTTAATCTGTCTGAAATTGATAAATATATTGATCCGTTTTCAGAAATGGTTAAAAGCCTCTTTGAGAAGGTAGACATATTGATAAATATTGCAGGACTACTAATTGCAAAACCTTTTGCTGTTCTTACGAACAATGATGCAAGGCTGATGATGGAAGTGAATTTTATTGCACCTGCCTCATTGATAAGAATTGTTAAACCTCTGATGAAGAACGGATCGCATATTGTCAATATTTCAAGCATGGGAGGTTTCCAGGGAAGCTCAAAATACAAGGGACTTTCATATTACAGCGCCTCAAAAGCATCATTAGCCTGTCTGACAGAGTGTCTTTCGACAGAATTCATTGGTTCAGGTATAGTTGTGAATTGCCTGGCGCTTGGATCAGTGCAAACTGAGATGCTCTCAGAAGCTTTTCCGGGTTATAATGCTCCTGTTCAAGCTAAAGACATGGCAGAATACATCTCAGAGTTTGCTTTAACTGGCAATAAATTCTTTAATGGGAAAATATTGCCTGTGGCACTCAGTAATCCCTAGAGCTTTGTTTCAGGAATACTTTTTTATCTCTATCTGTTTGTTTAATGCCAGTAAACCATTGAAAGCCAAAGCCTTAAGTTCGTCCTCGCCTGGATAAACAACTACTTCCGCTATATAACCTACCATTGATTTTATTCTTTCAATATGCTGTTCCTCATAAGCCAGACCTCCGGTAAGAATTATGGCATCAACCTGTCCTTTCAGAACAGTGGCCATAGCTCCGATCTCCTTTCCAATCTGGTAAGATACGGCATCTCTTATCAACCTGGCTTTTTCATTTCCATGTTCAGCCATTTTACAAACATCAATAAAGCTATTAGTATCCAGATAAGCAACCATACCTCCTTTTCCGGAGATCATAGACTTAATTTCAGCATGCGAGTATTTTCCGCTGAAGCACAGATCTGCCAGCTGTCCGGAAGGCAGGCCTCCCGACCTCTCCGGTGAAAAGGGTCCATCGCCATTCAAAGCATTATTTACGTCAACAACCCGGCCTTTTTTATGTGCCCCAACGCTTATCCCGCCTCCCATATGAGCTATGATGAGATTCAAATCCTCGTATCTTGTATTTACAGATCCTGCATAAATACGGGCTACAGCTTTTTGATTAAGAGCATGGAAAATTGATATTCTTTCAATCATCGGATGTCCTGAAATTCTCGCTACATCCTGAAGTTCATCAACTACAACAGGATCAACAATAAAGGCTTCCGCATTTGATAATGAAGACGCTATATCCTCTGCAATCAGACCACCAAGATTACTTGCATGCTGCCCCATAAATCCAGCCTGAAGATCTTCTTTCATTTTTTGATTGACCCTGTATATTCCTGACTCAATAGGTTTTACAAGTCCTCCCCTTCCTACAACAGCTGTAATTGCATTCAGATCAACCTTTCTGTCCAGTAGCTCCTTCATAATCAGATCGCGCCTGAAATGAAACTGATCAGTAATCTTGTCAAAAGCTTCGAGCTGTTCAGAGGTATGCCGTAAAGTCTTTTCAAAAATCAATATTTCTTCTTCGCACAGAGAAAACTTTGTGGATGTTGATCCCGGATTAATTGCAAGAATAAGTCGCATAAATTAGGGTTGTTTTGCCGGATTTTCAAGCCATCAGGCAAGCCAGAGCAATACATGAATACTTGGATTTTTCACTTTCACTTCTTGACATTACAATTACAGGATTTTCAGTTCCCATTATCAATCCTGCCATTTCGCCTTTTGCAAAAAGCATCATTCCCTTATAGAATGGATTGGATGACTCCAGTGAGGGGAAAAGAAGGATATCTGCCTCTCCCTCAACGGAGGTTGCAACGCCCTTTATTTCAATACTTTTCTTATCGCAGGCAAGGAACAGGTCAAGTGGCCCATCCATGATGCAGTTCTTAATCTGACCACGCTCAGCCATTTTGCACATTATGGAATAATCTTCTGAATTTTTGAAATGCCTGCTGACTTTTTCAGAAGCGCCGATAAGGGCAATCTTAGGTTTTTCAATCCCAAATTTTCTTGCTATACCAATTGCATATTCTGCCATGGCAATTTTCTGATCGAGATCCGGAAACGGAATTACGGCCGGGTCTGTTATAAAAAGAAGCTTATGGTAAGCCGGTATTTCCATTGCTCCGACATAGCTGAGTGTTGCACCGGGAATCATCAAACCATTATTCTTATCCATTACTGCTTTGAGGAACTTATCTGTACCGACAAGTCCTTTCATTACAATATCAGCTCTTCCCTCTTTTACAAGCTTTACAGCATCTATTGAAGCACTTTTATCACTTCCAGAATCAATTATTGTGAAATTACTGTGATCAATTTTTTCATCAGAGCAGATTTTAATGATTTCAGAAGGCTTTCCGATCATTAACGCTTCAACGAAGCCTTTCAATACTGCTTTGTTAATGGCTCCAATTGTATTGGAATCCTGAGCCCAGGCAACAGCTATACGGTGCTTCTTTTTAAGTTCAAGCACTCTTTCTTCAATCATGCCATGGGTGTTAATCATGAGAGTTCTATTTGCATGATTTGCAAGAAGCTGCAGCCAGGAGAATACTATCGAATTTAGCCTGTTCGGAGTCAGACCGGGATGTAAGAACAATAGGTACCTTAGCACCCAGGATTATTGAAGCAACCTTGGCCTTTGCAAAAAAGACCAGTGATTTATATAGAACATTGCCAACTTCAATATCGGGAATAAGCAGAAGATCAGTATCACCTGCCACCTCGCTCCTGATACCTTTTAATTGTGCACTCTCAAGACTTACAGCATTGTCGAAAGCCAGCGGGCCATCAATGATGCAATTCTTTATCTGGTCACGCTGATTCATTTTTGATAGCAGTGCTGCATCAAGAGTAGCTTCCATATTCTCATTCACCATTTCCACTGCACCCAGTACCGCAACTTTAGGCATCCGGTATCCGAGTATGTTCAGACAAGCCACAGAATTGTTTACTATGGCAATTTTTTCCTGAAGATTTGGCGCTATATTCATTGCCACGTCAGTGACTGCAATTACCTTATGATAGGTTTCCACCTCAAACAGGGCAAAATGTGACAGCAGATGACCCGTTCTCAGCCCCCATTCTTTATTAAGAACATGATGGAGGAGAGAAGATGAACCGACTTTCCCTTTCATAAGAATATCAGCTTCTCCTGAGCTGGCCATCTTTACAGCGAGTTCAACTGATTTTTCAATATCCGGTTCATGAATCACCGTCAACCCCGTAATATTATAATTATTGGCATGACATATCCGGTAAATTTCTTCTTTGTCCCCGATAAGTACAGGCTCAATAATTTTATCTTCCCAGGCTTCTACTACAGCACCCAGAGAATGTTTGTCCTGCGCAGCGGCAAGGATAAGTTTCTTTCTGGGTTTTCCTTCAACCAACCGTTTCAGGTCATTAAGGGTTTTCAACACCATAAAAAGTATTTAAAATGACATTAAATTGTTTGATTCTCAACAATATATCTTGTGTCTGAGGCAATCACAAACTCTTCATCAGTTGAAATTGTCATTACTGTAACCTTTGATTCAGGTTTTGAAAGTACCATATCGGCACATTTAACTCCATGATTCTTTTCTGAGTCAAAAACAATTCCAAGGTATTCAAGATCAGAACAGATCATGTTCCTCAGATTAAAGTCGTTTTCTCCTACTCCGCCTGTGAAAATCAGGAGATCAATACCATTCATCGCCGCTACATATGATCCGATAAATTTCTTTGCCTTATAGGCATACATCTTGAGGGCAAGAATTGCCTTTTCATTTCCGTCAGCAGAGGCCTTTTCAAGATCGCGCATATCTGATGACAGCTGTGAAATGCCAGCCATACCGCTCTTTTTATTGATCATATTGTTAATACCTGCAAGATTGAGATGTTCTTTTTCGCCAAGATAGATAAGAACGCCCGGGTCTATTTCTCCTGTCCGTGTGCCCATGATAAGACCATCCACCGGAGTGAAACCCATTGAAGTATCAATTGACATCCCGTTCTGAATTGCAGTAATTGAAGCGCCATTTCCCAGATGACAGGTAATAACTTTTAAATTCCTTATATCCTTTCCAAGCAACTTTGCTGCTTTCAGGGCTACAAATCTATGGGATGTGCCATGATAACCATACTTTCTGATTTTATACTTTTCATAATATTCATATGGTATTGCGTACATATAAGCATAATCGGGCATGGTCTGGTGAAAAGAAGTATCAAAAACCGCAACCTGCGGTACACCCGGGATAAGTCTTTCTACGGATAAAATTCCCTTTAGATTGGCAGGATTATGCAGAGGAGCAAGCTCACAACATAGTTCAATTCCTTTTTTTACATCATTATCTATTAAAACGCTGTCCTGGAAATTCTCGCCGCCATTAACTACCCTGTGACCAACAGCGCCAATCTCATTAATATTGCTTATAACTCCATGCTTTTTATCAGTAAGGGCAGCCATAACCATGTTGATGCCCAGGGTATGATCAGGGATATCCATAATAACCTTATAGGGTTCCTTGCCAACCGGTTTATGTGTCAGTATGCTGTCATTTAATCCAATCCTCTCCAGAAGCCCTTTTGCGAGCAGCTCAGAACCGTTAGACATATTAAAAACCTGGTATTTTATTGAAGAGCTTCCGCAGTTTAAGACTAGAATGATCATTATTATATTGTAATTTATTTAATTAAGGCTATATTTTTCCTGAGGCCTGGCTTGATGTTATTGCTATCATGCTTACTATGTCATCCACTGAACATCCTCTTGACAGATCATTGATTGGTGCTGCCATTCCCTGCAATATCGGGCCGATTGCTTCTGCATGAGCAAGTCTCTGAACAAGCTTATACGCAATATTGCCGGAATTAAGATCAGGAAAGATAAGAACATTAGCCTTGCCGGCAATGCTGCTTCCGGGAGCCTTGCTCCTGCCAATAGCTTCAATCAGAGCAGCATCGGCCTGAAGCTCTCCGTCTATCTGAAGTGATGGTGCCATTTCTTTAGCCAACCTGGTAGCATTTACCACTTTATCAACCATCTCGTTTTTTGCACTTCCTTTGGTTGAAAAGCTAAGCATTGCTATTCTTGGTTCAAATCCTGCAATTGCCCTTGCGGTATGTGCCGTGGCAACAGCAATCTCAGCCAGTTCCTTTTCATTAGGATTCGGATGAACTGCACCGTCAGCAAATATTATTACACCATCTTCACCAAAATTCTTGTCTTTAAGTATCATTATAAAGGCTCCTGAGACAACAGAAATTCCAGGTGCGGTTTTAACATAATGAAAAGCAGGCCGGAGCACATCACCAGTAGAATGATCTGCACCAGAAACCTCGCCGTCAGCATCACCATTCTTGATCATCAGCACTCCAAGATAAAGAGGATCCTCTATTAATTTTGAAGCTTCTTCTTTTGTCATCCCCTTGCTTTTACGCAATTCAACCATCATATTTATATAATGATCTTTCTTCTGATGTGATTTGGGATTGACAACCTCTGCACGTGAAATGTTCTTTAAACCAAGCTTTTCTGCATGAAAATTTATTTCTTCAGGATCACCTATTAAAATAATTTTAGCCAGTCCGTCCTTAATTGCTATATCAGCTGCCTTGATTGTTCTCTCTTCATAACCTTCAGGAAGCACAATCCTCATATTTTGTTTTCTGGCATTTTCTTTGATACGATCTAACAAGTTCATTGTGAATCAATATATTAACTAGTTCGAAATTTTTTGATAAATGTACGAAAAAAAAGTGCGATTAACCAAAATTGAAATACATGATTAAAATCATTAATTGAGATTTTGAAAAAGAATGCAGGTATTGGTTCCGGTTAAATTCTGTTTTAAATTATTTTTCTAATTTAGCACTTTCAAATTCCCCTTTAATGGATGATTTGTTTTCCAGATTAGATCGTCTGGGTAAAAGTCTTGACGGTGATCTTAAACATGATGAGATCTCAACTACTATTTATTCCACTGACGCTTCCGTTTATAAAGAGAAACCTCTGGCAGTTGCCTGGCCTCGCGGATCATCGGATATTAGAAGGATACTGTCGTTTGCAAAAAAAGAAAAAACGAATGTAACTATCAGAGCCGCAGGAACTTCTCTTGCCGGACAGGTGGTTGGTTCAGGCATTATTATAGATATCTCGAAGTATATGAACAGAATACTTGAGATCAATAAAGAGGAAATGTGGGCAAGGGTGGAACCCGGAGTTGTCCTCGATGAACTCAATCTTAAGCTTAAAGAATCCGGATTGTTCTTTGGTCCCGAAACATCAACTTCGAACAGGTGCAATATTGGAGGAATGATTGGCAATAACGCATGCGGCTCACATTCACTCATTTACGGATCAACAAGAGATCACACCCTTGAGCTTAAAACTATTCTCAGCGATGGTAGTGAAGCGGTTTTTAAGCCTCTTGACAAAGAAGCTTTTTCAGCCAAATGCAGTCTCAGTACACGGGAAGGTGAACTCTACAGGAACATAAAGACAATTTTTGATGATATTGTAAATAAGGAAAAGATCAAAACAGAGTATCCTGACCCGAAAATTAAAAGAAGAAATACTGGATATGCACTCGACCTTCTGCTTGACTCAGAGATATTCGATTCAGATTCCCGCAGTAAATTCAATTTCTGCAAACTGATTGCGGGTTCAGAAGGTACCCTTGCCATCATAACCGAAGCTAAATTAAATTTGCTTCCATTACCTCCGAAGAATAAAGCCCTTGTTTGCGTTCATTTAAGAAACAGGAACGATGCTTTCAGGGCAAATTTAATAGCTCTCAAATACAATCCCTCAGCAGTGGAGATGATGGATCACACGATTCTTGAACTGACAGAAGACAATATAAACCAGAGAAAAAATCGTTTCTTTCTGGTGGATAATCCGGGATCAATTCTGATCGTGGAATTCAACAGGGACACCATTGATGAGATTGATGCTACAGCCTTTGAAATGATAAATGATCTTAAGGCTTCAGGATATGGTTACGCTTATCCTGTTATTAAGGGGAAAGATATTTCAAGAGTATGGGAACTCAGAAAAGCCGGATTGGGAGTACTTGCGAACATGAAAGGCGATCCGAAGCCGGTAACATTGATGGAGGATACAGCCGTAAATGTTGAGCAATTGCCTGAATATATTGAAGATATAGAAAAGCTTCTGACCAGATATAACAAGAATGCTGTTTTTCATGCCCATATCGGAACGGGGGAACTTCATATCAGACCTATATTAAACCTGAAAGATTCCGGGGATGTCGTTTTATTCCGGAAAATGGGATTCGATACGGCAAATCTGGTAAAAAAATACAGAGGATCATTAAGCGGTGAACATGGAGACGGCAGGCTGAGGGGTGAATTTATTCCATTTATGCTTGGAGATCACATCTATAAACTTCTCAAACAGGTAAAAGCATGCTGGGATCCTGGTCATATACTTAATCCGGGCAAGATCATAAATACCCCTCCCATGAATTCCTTTCTGAGGTATGATCCGTCGAAGCCTGTAAGAGAGATCGATACCTATTATGATTTTTCCTCAAGTTTGGGCATTATAAGGGCTGCTGAAAGATGCAATGGATCAGGCGATTGCAGGAAGTCGGCATTGATGGGAGGCACAATGTGTCCGACCTACATGGCCACTTCCGATGAAGATAAAACTACCAGGGCAAGGGCGAATATAGTTCGCGAATATCTTAGCAAGGAAGGTGATCCATGGGATCATAAGGAGATTTTTCAGATCCTTGACCATTGCATCGGATGCAAAGGATGCAAATCGGAGTGCCCTTCAAATGTGGATATGGCCAAGATCAAATCGGAATTCCTGCAACACTGGTACGACAAACATCGTATTTCTTTGAGGACCAGATTAATATCATACATACACGTGATCAACAAAATAGGATCCATTCTACCAGATGCATATAATTTTGTACTCAGAAATAAGATAACATCAGGTATAATTAAAAAAGTGGTTGGGTTTGCGTCAAAAAGATCCATTCCATTATTATATAAGACTACTCTCAGAAAATGGATACGGAAAAATCTGTCATCTGTAAATCCGGATAATCCCACCGGATCAGTATGCCTTTTTATTGATGAATTCACTGATTATAATGACACTGAGACAGGGATAGCCGCTGTTAAACTGCTGACATCTTTGAATTATAGAGTTGTTATAAAAGATCACCATGTAAGTGCACGGACCTTTCTTTCAAAAGGACTTGTCAGGAGCGCAATGAAAATAATAGAGAAGAATATCACCTCATTATCCGAAATTATCGGAGAGGATTTGCCATTGATCGGGATAGAGCCATCTGCAATCCTGGGTTTCAGGGATGAGTACCCTGAACTCGCATCAGAAGGCAACAGACTCGCATCAGGAAAAATCGCGGCCAACACTTTTATGATAGATGAGTTTATTGCGAGGGAGTACAGAGCAGGAAAAATAGACAGGAAGCTTTTCACTGAAAATCAGGCAAAAATATTGCTCCACGGACATTGCCAGCAGAAAGCTGTTGCATCGACCCTTAGCACTATTGAAATGCTTTCCATTCCTCTGAACTATTCAGTCAGGGAAATCCCTTCTGGGTGCTGTGGAATGGCAGGATCATTTGGCTATGAGAAGGAACATTATGAATTATCAAACAAGATAGGTGAGCTGGCTTTGTTTCCTGAGGTTAGAAATTCTGAAGAATCAACTATTATAACTGCTCCGGGCACAAGTTGCCGTCACCATATTAAAGATGGCACGGGAAAAACAGCTCTGCATCCTGTTGTGGTACTTTATAATGCATTGAATAAGTGATATGGTGAAGAGGTGAAGGGGAGAACGGGTGAAGGGGAGAATGGGTGAAGGGGAGAACGGGTGAATGGGTGAAGGGGTGAATGGGAGAATGGGTGAAGGGGAGAATGGGTGAAGGGGAATTAAAGGATTTGGAAATCATCGGAATCTTCCTGAACCGGAAACTTTTCTCTGAATTCAGTTAATTCACTTATGGATATTTCTGATGTAATAGTGCACTCCTGAGACCCTGCAGATTTGAGTATTTCGCCGGTGGGATTTACTATATATGAGCCACCGGAATATCGTGTTCCCGTACCATCCGCACCTACCCTGTTCGCTCCTGCAACGTAGCACTGATTCTCAATTGCCCGTGCTTTAATAAGTGTATCCCATACACTTATTCTGACCTGCGGCCAGCTGGCAACATAAACTGCTAGATCATATTCATTCCTGTTTCTGCTCCACACCGGAAACCGCAGATCATAGCAGATATAAGGGCTAATCGTGGCATCTCTGAATCTGAATACAAGCCTTGATTTTCCGGGAGTAAAGAACTTGTTCTCGCCAGCCATGCTGAAAAGATGTCGCTTGTCATAATGCCAGCTTTCATTTCCGGGAGAAACAAATACAAATCGGTTATAGAAGTGATTATCTTCAACTACAATATAGCTTCCGCATAATCCAAAATTTCCGCGAGCAGCAATTTCCTTCATCCAATGAAATGTCTGGCCATCAGCAGGTTCGCTTAATTTTTCAGTATTCATTGAAAAACCCGAACTGAACATTTCAGGCAGGATTACTATATCAGTTTTTTCATAAAGAGGCAGGATCAATTCATTCAGATGATTCAGGTTGCGGGTTTTATCTTCCCAAATAATATCAGGCTGTATAATAGATACTTTCATATATGTTAAACGGAATAAGAATGATCTTCTTATTCAATAAAGAAATTTAAATTTGACCTGATACTTCAGAATTCAGTAATCTTCTATTTTGGTACAGAAGTAGTTGCTATGGCATTCATTGAATTGTAGTAGTCGCTGAAAATACCTTTTATAAGAGGCTTATAGTATAACCAGAAGAACCTTCTTGTATCATCAGGTTTATCGGAATAGAGGATGCATTTAAGTTTATGAAATCCTTTAAACCTTGATGCTGTTACCGGCACATTACCGTTAGCGAAATCGCCTGAGAAATAATAGACTCTCTGAGAAACCGGATCCTGAGTTACAGCGGGAAACTGATTATACAGGTTAAAGTCACGAAGCAAAGTATCTCCTGATGGTGTTGTTTCAATTTTGAATTCTGAAATTACATTGTTCCCCTGAGGATCAATTATATCGAACCATTGGTCAAATGCTACTGAACTGCATAAACCATATTTTTCACAGTACTGGTCATTGGTCACTATTTTTGGCAAGGAATTCTGCAGATGCTTTCCTTCTTCAAGAACAATGATATTCTTCTCCCTGAGAATCACAATACCGGGTTTAGTGAAAGACCAGGGCTGGTTGAACTGTTTTCTATACATGGCCGTCATCCATATCGGGAAATCCTGGCTGGAAGAATCAAGAGATTTGAAATACCTGCCTGTCCACCCTGAAAATACGATTCCAAGCTTCTCTTGTGTTCTGACAGATTCAAACTGGGCCGTTGGATAATCAAAGGAATTGTACTCCATGATAATGAGTTTATTCCTGTCTTTCATTTCTTTAATCAGGAGGAAGTCATTATTATTCAAACCGCCATAAAGCTTTCTTGATTTCCTGCTCTTATTGATTCCCTTATACCAGTCATTGAAGAATACGCCGTAAGTATCGGTAAAATAAACAGCATCATTTTTTTCGGCAAGGTTAATAAGATCGGTCAGTCGGTAATCATTCCTGTCCCACTGCTTTTCCCGGAGTGGTCTCTTGGGTGTAAATCCATAATAATCTTTTATATAGGAATAGCTGCTTTTAGTATCCTTTTTAACAAACCTTGAATTGGTCAGTACCCAGATTAAAGTCTTATGATCTTCGCGTTCAAGAGTTGGAACAGTCTTATCAACTATTATAATATCCATTGGCATTTTCAGCTGAAATGTCCACCGGAGAAGATTAATAACCGGCAGGGCAATCAATACTGCCAGAATAATAACAACAATAAACAGAGTTTTTTTCATAACTGAATATATCTGAGTAGATTCAAACAGAATAATTATTGTCTGATTTAAACCAATTTACTAAAATTCAATGTTAAATGTATTAATTATTTCCTTAAAGAAAATAAATTTGAGGCAATTTAGTAAAAATTATTAAACTGCAAAATTGTTAATACCCACAGGATGTATTAAAACTTCTCCTGTCAGCTCCCCCCTCTTTTTTGCCGTTTGGAAGAATCATGATCGCATTGACGCGGCCTATTGACTCCCGGGGTCTCAGATCATGTCCTAATTTACTGATTTTCCTTATTATAGCTGAGTCAAAAGAATTTCTCTCATAGGCTATATAATCGGGAAACCACTGGTGATGGAACCTGCCGGCATCTACAGCCTCCTGAATGTCCATTTTATAGTCGATCACATTCACAATAACCTGAAAAACAGTGGTTGGGATCGTTGATCCACCAGGAGAACCTGCAATTAAGAAAAGTTTTCCATTCTTTTCAACAATCACCGGAGTCATGGAGCTGAGCATCCTTTTTCCGGGTCTGATAGCATTGGCTTCCCCTCCGATCAAACCATACATATTTGCAAATCCGGGTTTGATTGAAAAATCATCCATTTCATTGTTCAGAAGGAATCCGGCACTGTCTGCCACAATGCTGTTGCCAAATGTACCATTGAGTGTGGTGGTAACAGCCACTGCATTTCCCTCCTTGTCGGCAACCGAGAAATGAGTAGTTTCTTCGCTTTCATAATTACTTAAAACCCCTGGGTTAATATTGGTGGAAGGAGTTGCTTTACTATCGCTGAAGTCAGACATTCTTTCAAAAAGATATTTACTGCTGGTAAGTACGTTTACAGGAATATCAACAAAAGAAGGATCACCGGAATATTCAGAACGATCTGCAAAAGATCTTCTTTCTGCCTCAGTAATAAGATGAACAACCTCCGGTGAATGGTAATCCATTTCATTGATGGAATATGGCTCAGTCATTTCCAGAAGCTGTATCAGGATAATTCCTCCACCCGAAGGAGGCGGCACTGTAATTACCTTAAAACCTTTATAATCAGTTTCAAGAGGAATCCTTGAAACAGACTTGTAGTCCTTAAGATCCTTTTCTGAAATAATTCCATTTCCCTTCTTCATTTCATTTAATATGAAGCGAGCAGTTCTTCCGGCATAAAAACCTTTCCTGCCATAATCCCTGACTCTCTTCAGGGTCTCAGCAAGATCCTTCTGAACCAGTAAATCACCTTCTTTCCATAGGGAATCACGTACGAAAGCAGTTCCGGATGGATTTCTTTCAATGAACTCTTCCCTGTTTGAATTTAGCGATTCAGCTTGTTCACCGGGAAGAGGAAAACCATTTTCTGCCAGGTCGGCAGCAGGCTGAATAATATCTCTGAATGGAAGCTTGCCATATTTATTATGCGCGGTTATCAGGCCATCCACGCTTCCCGGTACGCCGCTGGCAAGATGTGACCGTGTACTCAATCCTTCTTCGACACTTCCGGATTTATCAAGATACATATCGCGCGATGAAAGCAAAGGTGCTTTTTCCCTGAAATCAATAACTTCAGTTCCTCCATCCCTGGTTCGTATAAGCATAAATCCGCCACCACCAAGGTTTCCTGCTTCAGGATAGCAAACTGCGAGCGCAAAAGCTGTGGCAACTGCGGCATCAACGGCATTACCGCCTTTTTTGAGGATATTAATCCCTATTCGTGAACTTTCGGGATGCGCTGATACAACCATTCCGCTATCGGCAATGAGACTCTGCTTTTCTGATTGAAGATTTTTGATTCCTGTGCTTCCTTCACAAGCTTCAAGAATTAAAATAATTAAAAATATACCTGCAATTCTGAACATACTTTTAAGGTTATGAATTGAAAACAAGATTTAAGTTTTTGATTCTAAAGTATTTGACGATCCATATTAATGTTTGAAGTCCTGTCTGTTAACAAAATGCTTCATTCATAATAAATTACAACCACAATTATAACAAAAAACTGTAGTTATACAGGTGTCTGAACAGAATTTCATAATATCAGGAATTGTTTTTATTACTTTTGCAGAAAAATTTATGCAATGCTGGCAAATCAACCTCTGGCTGAAAGGTTAAGACCAAAAGAACTTGGTGAGTTCAGCGGACAGGAACATCTTGTCGGCCCAAATGCTGTATTAAGAAAAGTCATTGAATCCGGAAACATACCGTCTTTCATACTATGGGGTCCGCCCGGAGTTGGGAAAACAACTCTTGCCGGAATAATAGCCAATACATTAAAGAGGCCTTTCTTTTCACTCAGTGCAGTCCACTCAGGAGTAAAAGATGTAAGGGAAACAATTGAAAAAGCAAAGAAACAGCAGTTTTTCAACCAGCCAAATCCAATCCTGTTCATTGATGAAATTCACCGTTTCAACAAGTCGCAGCAGGATTCATTATTAAGTGCTGTGGAACAGGGCGTAATTACCCTGATTGGCGCCACAACAGAAAATCCGTCTTTTGAGGTAATTTCACCGTTGCTGTCGCGATGCCAGGTCTATATAATGCAACCACTGTCTGAAGAGGAGCTTATTCAACTTGTAAACAAGGCCTTAAAAAAAGACTCTTATCTTGCAGCCTATAATATTGAAATTGAAGAATATGAAGCACTTATCAGAGTTTCCGGGGGGGATGCAAGGAAGCTTTACAATGCTCTTGAGCTGGTAGTCAGTTCGGAATCTGATGAAGCATCTTCTGAAAAGATAATTATCAATAATGAAAAAGTATTAAGGCATGTGCAGAAGAATCTTGCCATGTACGATAAAAACGGTGAGCAGCATTACGATATAATATCAGCATTCATAAAATCGCTCAGGGGAAGTGATCCCAACGCGGCCGTATACTGGCTTGCACGTATGGTTGAGGGTGGAGAAGATCCAAAATTTATTGCACGCCGCATGCTCATACTTGCTGCGGAGGATATAGGGCTCGCCAATCCAAATGCCCTGCTCCTTGCCCAGTCATGTTTTGAGGCAATCAACGTAATAGGCTGGCCCGAATCGAGGATCATTCTTGCAGAAGCAGCTGTTTATCTTGCAACATCTCCAAAAAGCAATGCATCATATATGGCAATTGAAAATGCCATTGAGGCTGTCAGAAACGGAGGCGACCTGCCTGTTCCCCTGCATATAAGGAATGCTCCCACAAAGCTCATGAAGAACCTTGGGTACGGGAAGGATTATAAATATGCTCACAGCTATTCCGGAAACTTTATCCAGGATAATTTCCTTCCTGAAGAGCTGAAGGGATCTGTTTTTTATGATCCCGGTGCCAATGCCAAAGAGGAAGAAATCAGAAAAAGGCTTTCAGTAATGTGGAAGGACATTTATAATTATGACGGGAAGTAAGAACCAATTATTCAATGATTTTCAAAAAGAAATAATTTTAACTTTACATTTATGTCGATACCTGCATTAAACATTCCCGGAATAAAATTTATTGGCTCAGGCAACTTTTTTCTGATTGCAGGACCCTGCGTTGTTGAAAGTGAAGAAATTGTATTTGAGACTGCTGAACATCTGAAAATACTGTCTGAAAAGTACCATATTCCATTTATTTTTAAATCATCGTACAGAAAAGCTAACAGGTCAAAAGCCGGTTCCTTTTCAGGGATAGGCGATATTAAAGCTTTGAAGATACTTGCAAGTGTAAGAGAAAAGTATTCTGTTCCCGTGGTTACCGATATACATAACCCGGATGAAGCTCAGATGGCAGCTGACTATGTTGATGTTTTGCAGATACCGGCCTTTCTTTGCAGGCAGACAGATCTACTGGCAGCCGCAGCAAGGACAGGAAAATGGGTAAATATCAAAAAAGGGCAGTTCCTCTCCGGAGAATCCATGAAATTTGCTGTAGAGAAGGTCAGGGAATCGGGAAACAATCTGATTATGCTAACAGACAGGGGAAATATGTTTGGTTACCAGGATATAGTTGTTGATTTCAGGAACATACCAATAATGAGAAATTTCGGAGTTCCTGTAATTATGGACATCACACATTCTCTTCAGCAGCCTAACCAGTCAGAAGGTGTTTCAGGAGGAAGACCCGAAATGATAGAAACGATCGGAAAAGCTGCGATCAGCGTCGGGGCAGACGGTATCTTCATTGAAACACACCCAAATCCGGAAGAAGCAAAATCAGATGGCGCCAATATGCTCAGAATCAGTGATATGGACAAGCTACTCTCAAGGCTTGTTGCATTAAGAAAAACAATAAATTCCTTTTAAAACTAAAATAAATACAACATGAAAAAATTAATGTTCCTTATGGCAGGGTTGATAACAGTCAGTGTCATTAATGCCCAATCGCTGGATGTTATCATGAAAAATTACGCAGCTGCCATGAAATCAGACAAGCTCGCAAAGGTTACCTCAATTAAAATTACAGGCAAGATGTCTGCCATGGGTATGGAAATGCCAATGGTGATGTATATGAAGAATCCTAATAAAATCAAAGTCACATACAGTTTCAGCGGACAGGAAATGGTTTCAGTTTTTGACGGTGAAAAGGGCTATATGATCAATCCCATGATGGGATCCAGTGAACCGATAGAATTGACAGGTGAACAGCTCAAACAGGTGCAGAATAATAATGTTCTGAAAAATGAATTATTAAATTATTACAACAAGGGACAGGTAACCCTTGAAGGTCAGGAAGAAGTAAATGGAATACCTGCAAATAAGTTAAAGATTAATATGGAAGGTGCCAACCCGATTTATATGTACCTTGATAAAAGCACGAACCTACTGGTAAAAAATACCGCCACAGTTGATCAGATGGGTACTGCAATGACCATCGATTCATATATGACTGATTATGTTGATATTGATGGAGTTGTAATGCCAAAGAAAACTACTGCCATGGCCAATGGTATGGAAGCTGCAGTCATTTCATTCGATAAGATTGAAGTGAATATACCAATGGAAGACAGCGTTTTCAAAATAAAATAACACGGTAGTAAGATACTTAAAAATGAGATGGTGTATCAAAAGTTAAATCCATTAACCGCAGAGGTCGCAAAGGATTTATGCAAAGATCGCAAAGGATTATATTTCAACATTTTGACTTTGCGACCTTTGCTACAACTCAGCTAACTACTATATAACTCTTTTGAAATTCAATACATTTTTATCTTTTCAACCCCCTTTCCCGTTTCCCCCAGGGGGGCAAGCTAAGAGCATTTCTGAAAGCATGGTGGCATGCACTCCTTCCCCCACGGGGGAAGGCTGGGAAGGGGGTCTAAATGAGTTATAAGGTTTGATGTTCCTGAATTTAAATCAGGAGCGTACTTTGCGGTTAAAAAAGACTTATGAGACACCCTCTTCTTCATAAATGATTCGTCTTTTTTCTTTTGGTTCGTTTCTTTTGGACGAGCAAAGAGAAATGAACATCAATAAAAAAAGAAGGTGTCCCTTTTGAGACACCCTCTTCATAATACAGCTGGCCTGTAAGCCGGATTCTGTACGGTTTTGTTTTCTGCAAAAGAAGTTAAAACCGGTTTCCATCATTTAACTATGGCAGGTATTGCTACCTTGCTCTTACGACCTACCCCCCGGCATCGGACGAGCAGCCCTTATCACCGGTATACATGGTCTTTCAACCCATAAGGTGTACGGCTCCTGGTGTCTCCACCCTGACCGGTGAGCTCTTACCTCACCTTTTCACCTTTACCAGCCGAAGCCTTGCGAAGGCTGGCTTCGCTCAACTTCACTGGAAGTTATTTTCTGTTACACTACTATACCCTCGCGGGTATCTTCCCGTTAGGAAGCATGGTGCTCTGTGTTGCCCGGACTTTCCTTACTCCGCCTGAGCGGAGCACGATGGAACAGCCTGCTGCGGTGCAAAGATAATAAATTACCGTGAATTGAGTGAAATCGTTATTTTTGCGAAAAAATTAACCGTGAAGCTGCAAAGTTTATCAGGCCGCAAAATATTCCCAGTTTATATGCCTTTGCCTGATCTGCCTTCTTTGTTTTGTGTTAAAGTATTTTAATAAGATAAAATAAAGTGAAGATAGAACATATAAATCTCAATGATTACGATTATGATCTTCCTGAAAACAGAATAGCTCAACACCCCGTGAATGAAAGAGATGCTTCGAAGCTTCTGATTTACAGGAATAATCACTTATCACAGGATACCTTTCATAATATAAGTGCTTTTCTTCCAGGGCATTCTCTTCTGGTTTTTAATAACACCCGTGTCATCAGAGCAAGGATCCTGTTTAAAAAAGCATCGGGAGCTGTCATAGAAATCCTCTGTCTCGAACCCCTCGCTCCTGCTGATTATGAACAATCATTCAGCTCAGTAAAACCTGTGGAATGGAAATGTCTCATCGGGAATCTCAAAAAATGGAAAGGCGGTATAATCTCAGTTTCATTTGTAAATAAAGGGGAGAAATATGAGCTTACAGCAGAGAAAATTAAAGCCGAAGGTGAGGCCTGGAGAATATTATTCAGTTGGAACTGTTCATGGCTTAGCTTTGGTGAGGTAATAGAGCTGACAGGGCATATTCCTCTGCCACCTTATATAAACAGGGAAGACGGACCTGAAGATGCAAGCAGGTATCAGACTGTGTACTCCCTGATAAACGGATCTGTAGCTGCACCTACTGCCGGCCTCCATTTTTCAGACAGTGTGCTTGAAAAGCTTAAGCAGAATGGAATAAAATCATCATTTATAACACTCCATGTAGGAGCCGGCACCTTTAAACCTGTAAAATCAAAAAATATCTCAAACCATGAAATGCACTGTGAGCATTTCACTGTAACCCAAAGAACCATTGAACAACTAATTGAATATCAAGGTAATATAATTTCTGTCGGAACAACCTCTGTCAGAACACTTGAGAGCCTGTTCTGGCTCGGAGTCAAGTTACTGAACGATCCATCTGTCGAACCGGCTGGTTTAACACTTAATCAATGGGAAGCTTATAGTTTGAACCAGGATATCTCTGCTGCAGATTCAATGCAGTCAATTCTTAATTTTCTGAAAAAAAACTGTTTGCCTTCTATTGAAGCTTCTACAAGCATAATGATTGTTCCCGGTTATAACTTCAAAATGATAAAGGGGATCATAACAAATTTTCACCAGCCGCGAAGCACGCTCCTTCTTCTTATATCAGCATGGGCAGGCAATAACTGGAAAAAAATCTATAATTATGCACTCGAAAATAATTTCAGGTTCTTAAGCTATGGTGATTGCTCATTGTTAATCTGATAACACAATATTATTCAACGAAATCTTTAGTTTTTTTTTGAAGTAAATTGATTTTTCGCTAATTTTGATAAATTTTTTTCAAGGATGGATAGCAACAGGATTTTACAACAGGTTTATGCCATTTTTTCATTGTTCATGGTTTTTTTCTACCTGGGTGTAGGAATCTTTTTTATTTTCTTTTCTGACATGAGTTACCTGGACAAATCTCTGAGGGTGATAATGGGATCGGCTTTTCTTTTTTATGGTTCGTACAGGGCATACATGGCGTATGTGAAGATAGTTGAGGTTTTTTTTACGAAAAACAAGGATAAGGAATAAAATAATTTGTTTTCAAAATAGCCTTTCCGGTAGAGATTATTAACTGTTAGCATCAGCCTTGGCATATACTTTGCTGTATATTGGTTGAGAATTGTTAATTTTTTAAATTTTTAAAAATGAACACAGTATCACTTATACAAAAAATTAGTATTATTGCGTGCCAAAGAAAATATTTCACGTTTAAAAATTTAGTGAAAAGATATTCGATTCATAATCTCCAGGTTCCTGTAGTACATTACCCGGTAATGTTATTGATTCTTGTTCTGACCTCTTGCGGAATGGGTAAAACCGGTACTAATGAGACACCCACAAGGGGAAATATCAAGATATCTGTTGATGAGTCTTTTCAGCCTGTTATTGATACCGAGGTCTTTACATTTACCCATCTGTATGAAAATGCCAGAATTAAACCTGAGTATAAACCTGAGCATGATGTTATTAATGATTTCATGAATGACTCAGTCAAGGTTATGGTCACCAGCAGGAAACTGAGCGATTACCAGGTACAATATCTGCGTGATACTCTTGTTGTGGCAAGAACTACTACATATGCTTATGATGCTCTTGCACTTATCACCAACAAGCAGAATCATGATACTTTAATTAGCTATAATACTGTAAAGGATATCTTTCTTGGCAAAATAAATAAATGGAAGAACATTAATCCCAAGTCAAAATTAGGTGATATTCGTGTTATTTTAGATAATAACAGGTCAGGAAATATCAGGTACTTCAAAGAACTTTTTGAAATAAAAGACTCACTCCCTACTAATTTTTATGCTGTAAACAATAACCCCGAGGTGCTCGAATTTGTCTCCAGAAATCCTGATGCACTTGGAATAGTGAGTGTTAACTGGATTAGTGACAAGGATGATTCAACAAGTATGAGTTTTATTAATAAGGTAAATGTAGTTGCGGTTTCGCAGCAATTTATCAATGATGGCAATTACTATCGGCCTTATCAGGGTTCAATTTATGACAAATCATACCCGTTTGTAAGGGAGATATATCTTATTTCGAGGGAAACTTTTGCAGGGCTGGGTTCAGGTTTCATTAACTGGGCATGCTCGGAACAAGGACAAAGAATAGTTTTGAAATCAGGTCTTGTACCTGCTACAATGCCGATAAGGCTGGTGCAGATTAGAAAGAATTAAAAGAAAATCAGAATTAAAACAAAATATCAGAACAGGCAGGAACGAACAGCAATTAAAATAATTTGACTCTAATAAAGAAAGTTATGAAACGTTTAATTCTTAAACCAGTTTTAATACTGGGAGTTTTTTTATCAATTTTTTCAATTTATCTTCAGGCGCAGGATCTGAACAGTGCAACACTTCTTACACGAAGTGAACAGTATGATAAAGCCGGAGAGATGCTCCAGCAGTTGATCCAGAAAGAGCCGGGGAACAGCAAACTCTATTTCTACTTAGGTGATAATTATCTGTTGGATTATTTTTCCGATACAATTTCCAACTCACTGGCTGTTGCAACGAAAGCTGCGCAGGAATTATACCAGAAAGGGGTTGAGGCAAATCCAAATGATCCTTTGAATTATACAGGACTTGCAAAAGTTGCATTTTACAATGGAGATGATAAAACGGCTAACGATATGCGTACAAAGGCAAGAAGCCTCCTGCTCCCATACAAAAACATAAAAAAGATAAATCCCCCTGCCAAGGACTATGCATTTGCCCTGGCAAAAATTGCTGAGTCATATATAAAGGATGATAAAGTTGATACATCTCTTGCACTTCCACTCATTAGAGAAGCTGTTAAAATCGATAATAAGAGCAGGGATGTATATTTAATTGCAGGCGATATTTACATGCTTGTAAATGATGGTTCAAAAGCCATTATGAACTACAATCAGGCACAATTTGCTGATCCTCAATCTCCTACTGCAAATATGAAAATCGGTTTTGTTTATGTTAAGGGTCGCGCTCTTCAGGCTGCAATTCCTTTCTTTGAACAGGCTATTGAACTTAATACAAATTATGCTCCCGCTTATCGCGAACTGGGTCAGCTTTATGCACAGGCAGGCAGATTTGATCAGTCAAAACAATATTTCCAGAAGTACCTCGATCTGACTGCAGGGAATATTCCTGCAAAAATAAGGTATGTCACCGCTCTTTTCTATTCAAAAGAATATGATGAAGTCATAAAAAATGTTGAAGAAATTTTCAAAGTGGATCAGTCAAGGACATATATGAACCGAATTGCAGGTTATTCCAGTTACGAAAAAACCCCGCCAGACTATAATCAGGCATTGGCATATATGGAGAAGCTTTTCGAGACTGTTGCACCTGAGCGTATTATACAGAAGGACTACCTTTACATGGCAAGAATCCTGCTGAAAAAGAATGAGACTTACTCCAAAATGCTGGCAGATCTGCATTCTCTTGAGTTGCAGATGGAAAAAATGAAAGCAAAATATGCAACTGCTTCCAAAGCTGACAAGGCAAAACTACAACCGGGTATAGATGAGATTACAGGCAAAATGCAGAGTATACAGAACGAAATAACAGCTGCAGACAAAGAAATCGACAGGGCATTTGTAGCCTATGACAAAGCTTTGAGCTATAAACCTGAAGATAAGAATCTTATAAATGAAATAGCAAACAGCTATGCCATATACAGAAGATATGAGGGAGCTGCCAGAACATGGTCAAAGCTGCTCGATCCTTCAAAGGATAACACTGAGGAATTGATGCGTATCGGAAGAGCTTATTATAACGCAGAAAATTTCAAGACAGACGATTCAGTTTTCACTTCAATAGTTGTAAAGAATCCGGATTATGTTCCCGCTCTTCTTTGGATAGCCAGAACTTATTCAAAAATGGACCCTGACACCAAACAGGGACTTGCTAAGCCAAAATTCGAAAAATTGATTGAGGTAGCTATGAAAGATCCACTCAAGTATGGGGCTGAAATGATGGAAGCTTTCAATTACCTGAGTTATTTCCATATGATGAAGGAAGATTACGATGCAGCAAAAGATTTCTACAACAGAATGATTAATCTCGATCCCAATAATAAGGATTATAAGATCAGAGGTTATCAGGGATTAGGTTCGGTCGAACTTCGTTCAATAATAAATGTAAAAACCAATGAAGGCAGGCTGCCCTACTTATCAAGGGCAGGAGAATCATATAATAAGATCCTGGAAATAGACCCGGCTAATGCATCAGCAAAAAGCCAGCTCAACTACATACGTGAATTCCAGGCTCAGATTAAAAAAGGTATTAATCCTAATGAAATCAGGGGAGTTGTAACAAACCCTTCCGGTCAGCCATTACCGTATGTATCAATAAGAGTGAAGGATACAGCGGCTGAAAACCTCACAAATGCCAAGGGTGAATATAAATTTGAGATCCCTCAGGGATCTGAAACTCTTATCGTAAGCCTGAAAGGTTATAAGACAGTGGAAATACCTATTACACAATCAAGGGTATATAATGTAACACTTGAACAGTAATATTGAAACAAACTGAAAAAAATAAAATAAAATTCGTAACTTGCAGCATTAATATATACTTAAGTATCTTATAGTTTGGATCGTTTGTCAGGACTATACTAAAAAGATTAACATTATTCTGCAGTTTATTGGAAAAAAACAATTCATGATATATATTTGCAAATCTTATAATCTTAAATCTAATCAAATCGATAAAAATGAGTAAACAAGGAAGTTCGTTCAAAGATGTGTTGCAGAATGTATTTGCAACAAGCGCTATTTTAATAGCTTTTGTGGTTTCCTATATTTTGTTCAAACAGATCATGGGTAACCCGGTAAATTTCGAAGGTGGCAATCCTGATGGGCAACCATTGGATGGAAACTATCTTGGAATTGTTTATAAAGGAGGTTACATTGTTCCTATCCTGATGACATGCGTTCTGGTGCTTATCATTTTCATTTTTGAAAGGGCAATTACTTTATCAAGGGCAAAAGGCAAAGGCAGGTTAAACACATTTGTCCGTAATCTTCAGGTTCTTCTTGCAGAAGACAAAATTGAAGAAGCTATGGAAGCTTGCGACAAGCAAAGAGGTTCACTTGCCAATGTAATGAAAGCTGGTCTTTTACGTTACCGTGACCTTCAGAAAGACCCCGAGCTGGAAAGAGATCAAAAAATTCTTTCTATACAGAAGTCATTTGAAGAAGCAACTGCTCTCGAACTTCCGATGCTTTCAAGAAACATGGTTATTTTCTCAACACTTGCTTCAATTTCAGTGTTAATAGGTCTTATTGGTACAGTTCTTGGTATGATCCGTGCATTTGCTGCCCTTGCTCAGGCTGGCGCTCCTGATGCTCTTGCTCTTGCAACCGGTATTTCTGAAGCTCTTGTAAACACAGCTTTCGGTATAACTGGTTCAACACTGGCAATCATTGCTTTCAATTATTTTTCATCAACTATTGACGCTTACACATTTAAAATTGATGAAGCAGGCTTCAGTCTGACACAGAATTTTGCTGCATCACTGAAATAGTACTAACTGTATTTATCTTTTGGTCAAATACATAATATAAAAAACTAAAAATGCCAAAGATTAAATTACCAACAAAGTCTCCGACCATCGACATGACGCCTATGGTTGACCTGTTCTCTGTTATTTTGATTTTCTTGATGTTGACAACAACTTTCAGAGCTCAGGAACCGGCACCTGTTGATACGCCTTATTCAATATCAGAGAAACCAACTCCTGATTTTAATACAATGACAATCGTCCTTTCAAATGATGACAGGGTATTCTTAAATTTTGACAACGGACCAGACACTCTTCTTAAATACAGACCGAAAATACTTACCGCTATGGGCGAGAGATACGGAATACAATTTACAGAGGAAGAATTGAGACAGTTCGAAAAATTCCCTTCATCCATGGGAGTGCCAATACAGCAGATGAAAGATTTCCTGGCAGCAAAGGAGGCGAAGGATAAAGCAGCTTACCAGACTGGTATTCCGCTTGACTCCACAGACAACCAGCTTGCTTTATGGGTTTTGTTTGCCCGCCAGGTAAATCCGAATATTTCTGCAAACATCAAAGGAGATTCAAAAGCTGGTTTCCCTATAGTGAAAAAGGTTATGGACATACTTCAGGATAGAAACGTAAACAGATTCAATCTGATTACAAGTCTTGAGGCTGCTAAAATAAATATCGAAGAAATACAACAGTAATATGGCAGAAATAATTCAAGAAGAGAAGCACAAAGGCGGGAAGAAGAAAGCGAAAAAGCATCCGCCGCACATCGACATGACACCGATGGTGGATTTGATGTGTCTGCTGATTGTATTTTTTATGCTCACAACAGCTTTCAGTAAGGCAAAAGTGATGGAAATCATACTTCCTGAAAAGCTGAAGGACCCTAATGCAGAACCACCCAAGATTTCTGCAAGCCGTACACTTAACATCATTCTGGGGCCGGATAATAAGATTTACTGGTATCCGGGTTCCGTTAAACCAGAGGAATACAATAACCTTCCTCCGGTTCAGGAAATTGATTTTAGTGCCACAGGTGTACGTCAGATGCTGCTCGAAAGAAACAGATCCCTTTTCAAAAAGATCAATGATTTCAATGAGCAGGTTCTTACAGGAAAGATCGTTATCTCTCAGGATTCAGTTCGTGGAGCGATAGCACAACTTAAGAAAATTGACGATACGGGTCCGATTGTTCTGATTAAAGCTTATAAAGAAGCTAATTACGGTAATTTTGTAGATATACTCGATGAGATGAATATCTGCGGAATAGCCCGTTATACGTTTGTTGACATTGCATGGTATGAAGAAAGAATGGTGGAAATAGCTAGCGGTAGAACACCCACCACCACAGCAACTTCAGCCAAATAATCCGTAAACCACAGAATTATGGCAAAAGAAAAGTTTGACGTTCCTGCCTTTGACGATATCGTTTTTAAGGATAGGAATAAGGAATACGGTGCTTACAGGCTACGTAAAAGGTATAAAAGTACCGTGATCTTCGCTATGCTTATTGGTATTCTGATAATTGCGACAGTAGTCATTACTCCATACCTTAATGCAAAAGCCCTTGAAGACAGAGCAAGACGTGCCGAAAGACAGGTTGAAATAAAAATGGAGAATCTGGATGCACCAACCGATCAGGTTGCCCCTCCTCCTCCTCCTCCCCCCCCTCCTGCTGACGTAGTCCAACAACAGAAATACGTTCCACCTGTAGTTGTGGATTCAATCAAACCTGAGGATAATGTTCAGCTTATGACAGCTGATGAAGCTCAGGAAGAAGTTGTGAACGAAGAGGTCGTTGAAATAGCTGAAGCAGTTAAAGAAGAAGTTCAGGAAGAAGATCCCGAAGCAACACCATTTGTTGTTGTGGAAGAGATGCCAATGTTTCCCGGCGGTGACGCTGAACTTCTGAAGTATATTGCAGAAAACACAACTTATCCTGAAATTGCTAAGGAAAATAATATTCAGGGTAGAGTAATCGTGAGGTTCTGTGTGACTTCAAAAGGCGGTGTAAGCCAGGTAAGCATCCTCAAGGGAGTTGACCCTGAACTTGACAAGGAAGCAATCAGAGTGGTAAACACACTTCCTCCATTCAAACCGGGGAAACAGGGTGGAAAGCCGGTTCCTGTATGGTATATGGTACCAATAACTTTTACACTGAAGTAATTTACTCATTTTATTCCATAAAGAGGCCTGATCGGGAGATCGGGCCTTTTTTGTTTGTGGGCAAAGAAGCGTAAAAGTGTATGAAGATCAGAGGTAGCGTGGTTGGTTCAGGACTACAGTTTTCTAAGTTCTTTCTTAAGCAATGATGTAAAATCCTCTACATCCGTTTGAACAGTATCCCAGCTTGTCATTAATCGATATTCCGATATATTTTCATCCCATGGATAGAAAAAATAATGCTTCATCAGCTTCTCTGCTATTCCGGCAGGCATTGTTACAAATACGCCATTGGATTGCACAGGCTGGGTAATCTTTACTTCAGGTATTTCTTCCAATTTACCGGCAAGCAGGCCTGCCATTGAATTTGAGTGCCGTGCACATCTTTTCCACAGATCATTATGGAAATATGCAATATACTGAGCCGAAATATATCTCATTTTGGAGGCAAGCTGCATTCCCTGCTTCCTGATGTA
>JBBQJD010000039.1:0-33055 GCA_038325595.1 Bacteroidales bacterium
GGGAGACCAGCCTGGTATTTTTAATAATTATATATACGGATAACCAAATAAATATTTCTGATGATTAAAATCGAAGCAAGTGTATCAAAAGGGTGGCTCCATAAGAACGGAGGGTTCAATTTTCCTGATCAGTATTATCTCGATCCTATCTATCGCTGGGAACAGGATAAAAACATAAACAAGTTTGTAAAGGAGCAATTTCCCCGTTTTGCTATTTACAATATGGAAGCCAACCTTCCGCAGGCTAAGTTCGTAAAGGAAAATCATGTGCTTGTGGGAGCAATTCAGCCTAATATGATCCTTGCCACTCTTCTTGGAGCCAGTTTTTCATTTTTCGAGGATAAGGATGCGGATGTTGCCGGAAGGCCTCTTGAATTTATCAGCGATAAGAAAGAATTGCCTTCTCCTGAGACAATACTCGAACATTCCCTGGTGAAAGATCTTGAAAAGCAGATGAAGGATATAATTGATAACCATCCGGAATTAAAAGTAATTCCGCCTTTCTTCTGGGATGAATCAGGAAGAGCAACTATTCATGGTATAATAACTACCTCCCTTAAGCTTACAGGTGACAATATTATGATAATCATGATGTCTGATACGGAACTGGCTCATGCAATTCACCAATGGATTGTTGATGCGTATGTTGTTCTGATTCATCATTTTGCAAAGCTGGGAAACCTTCCTGTAACCTCTGTGCATGTCGGAGAATGCGCAGGAACAATGGTTTCCCCCGATGTATATGAAGATTTTATTGTTCCTTATATAAGTCAGCTTGGAGATAAGCTTGGGAAAGTCCGTCTTCATACCTGCGGCATATCTGATCACCTCATGGAGCCTGTTTCACACATAAAAAATTTAAATATAATCGACACAGGTTCGGGAACTTCCGTTGCTAAAATGAGGGAGTTGATGGGACCGGATTTTGAAATTAACCTTGCTCCGCCAATGGAGCTTCTCATGGGTGGAGTTCCAAAAGAAGAGATCCTTGGCTGGCTCAACAAAACAATACTTGAAAATCAGGGAGGGCCTCTTCAGATTGCATATCATATTGAGCCTGATTATGAAATTGGCAACTGCCTGGCTATGCATGAAGAACTTGAAAACAGAGGACTGATTACCAATAAAAGATTATATTAACAAGAAAAAATTTCCTTCTTTGACAAACAAAAGTAAAATGAAGTACTGGCTATCAATAATAATTATGGTTCTTATGACATCATGTAACAAACCAGAAAAAGTTCTTTATCAGGAACTTACACCTGATGAATTTACACAGCGGCTGGAGAAATGTCCTGTTGCTTATCTGCCTCTTGGCACACTCGAATGGCATAGTAATCACCTTCCGCTTGGATCTGATGGCTTGCAGTCACAGGGATTTTTTGAAAAGCTTGCAGCCGAAGCAGGGGGTATTGTTATGCCAATGCTCTTCATCGGACCCGATGGCTATGATACTGTCATAAATAACAGAGAGTATTATGGAATGGATTGCGGCAAGTTGTTTAGCGAGCAATGCAAGTATGAGATCCAGCAGTTAACAGGAAGCGCTTATTGGGTTCCTGATTCCACTTTCGACATTATGATGAATGGAATCATGAAACAGCTAAGCCGGGCGGGATTTAAAATTGTTGTGGCTCACGGACATGGTCCTTCTACGAATTATATCGGATCTAAAACGGAGGAATTCAAAACAAAATATGACCTTCGTGTAATTAATTGCTGGGGCAATGACACTGATGATCTCTGCCTGATGTGCGATCATGCAGGTGCCAATGAAACTTCAATTATGATGTATCTGCACCCTGACCTTGTTAAAATGGACAACCTGCCATCGGATCCTGAGGTGTGGCCATTGGGTATGCTTGGAAAGGATCCAAGGATCCATGCCAGCAGTAAATCAGGAAAAGATATTGTTGATTATGAGATCAATAAAATGAAGGTTGTTATTAATGAGGAATTAGGGAAATTATAACCGACAGCCGGTACTTTAATCTTCAATAGCTTAGTTGACCCTGATGCTTACCCTTCGGTAATCGTAGCTGTGTCGCTGTATCGGCCTGGTAAACCCCTCTTCACTGAATTCATAGCTTTCACATTTAAGCCAGAGGTTTAATACAGTCCCCGGTGGCACATTCTCATTTATTCTGATCCTCGACTGGATATTTGCAGCTCCGCTCCATTCAGATCCTTTGAGATTGTATTTCAGTTTATCGATACTTACTTCCGGATGTTCATAAGGATTCACGAGATATGCCGGATGGTAAGTATTTATATCATTTTGTCCCAGTCCCCGGGGAAGTCTTACATAAAGTTCAATAGTTTCACCCGGTTCAGGAATTGAATTTCCATTTCCCGTACCACCTGTTAAATTATTAACAGTAATTTCATGTTTAAGATTATCATAAACCTCAACGGCCTTGCTAGTACCGTCAAGAATCAGGATATCAGATATATCCGTAACCTCAGGAGTTTTCGGAACCGGATAAATGAACATTTCTGAAATCTCCTTAACCGGATTATTATAAGTGGTTTCAAGGGAGATCTTTGATATAAAATCGGAACTCTCAGGTTCTTTTATGCCTGAATTGTTGATTATGAAAGTGAAAAGATCTTTCATTTCTATAAATTCGCCCGGCTTCAGGCTGGCCATTGTTATAAAATCATTTTCAAATGTAATCAGAGGTTTTGGTGTAGTCGCTTTTATTCTTACAGGTCCTGAGGATTCTGTCCCGACATTTACTATAATAAAGTCCAAACCGTATTTTTGTCCTTCTTCGCAGTAACGCTCCTCACTGCCGGATAAAGGCATAATGAATAGCTTCGCACCTTGATATCTCGTTTTTATACCGATTGCATGACCGCCTCCGTTTATGCTGAATTCCAGTCTTCCGTTGTTATCTGATGTAAGCTTTGTTGTTTTGATTTTTCTTGTTGAACGGTTGAAATCAGTAAGAATATACTCTTTTGAGGGTGAATAAACCGGACCGGTTTTAACTGTAATGAAGTCATTTTTTAAAATCGGACCATCCGGCAGAAATGTTCTCGAAGAGATAAGCATTCCTTCAGGGCTGACATTTTCCAGTATGGTAAAAGCTCCCTTATCCCTCTTTGCATCAATTTTATAATTCCAAATACTGAAATTTGTAAAAGGGTCGGCATGATGCCAGTTTTGTGGTACACTATGCTGCTTTGAAAATTCACTCATATGAAAATCGAACTGGGCCGGGATACCGACCGCCCTGTGATCGGGATAATTGACTGTATGATATTCAAAATGAGTAAGATCTGTTAATTCCCATTTTGCTTTCTGCTCACTGTAATACTGCCGGTACCTGTCTCCGTTCGCTATGGTAATTCTTATGGGAATTCCCTTAAGGCTGCGATAGAGCTCGCTGTTGACAAAACAGACTTCTTTGCCCTGAGGTCCGAACATTGCAGCATCAGGTGATGGTGAAAACATGCTTGCACTTCCTATCAGATCTTTGTTCTGGCTGGCAATCCAGGGTGACATCAATCCTCCCATGCTTTGTCCTGAAGCAGCTCTGTGATCACGATCGGGGATTGTCCGGTATGCTGAATCGATTACACCGATCAGTTCCCGGATATATCTGGAAAAGTGCATACCTGTGAGAGCAGCCCTTCCTTCCTGTGTTCGTGTTTCATATTCAAAGGCAAGGGCATAATCCCATGTAGAACCACTCTCTGTTGATCCATCCACATTTACGATTATCAGATCATGACTGTTTACATAATCTTCAAAATCTTTCCTGTAGGTTTCCTGAGTGCTCGATCCTCCGCTGCCATGAAACCAGTATAGTACGGGATAATGTTTACCTGAAACTGAATAATCAGGCGGAAGAAAAACACGATAATTCCTGTTTTCTCCGAATACCCTGCTGAAATGTATATGGTCCTCTAGGGTTGCCCGCAGACCCTGCACCATACAGCTCAGCGAGACTAACCATACCAATCCCTGGTAACCCATCATAACTTTATTTATTTAAAAATACATTTTAAATTCTGATTTTTTGGCGGTGGCACATGGGATTAACTTACATAATATTTATATTGGCATTTATATTAAACAAATCCCTATGCGTTATAAGTTTTTATTGATTCTGCTCGTTTCAATTTCGGTAAATGCACAGCAATCCGTTATTAAGGAAACATATCGCCCTTTCACAACTTATCCCTATTCAGATCCTGACCCGGTGGCACGTCCCGGCAGGGTATATCCTTATTTCCGGTTCGATGTCTTTACCACTCATCCTGTAATGCAGGAGTGGAAAATGGTTGAGCTTGAAAACGATTATATAAGGCTTGCCATCATGCCTGATATGGGAGGGAAGGTCTGGGAGGCCTATGAAAAATCAGGAGATTTCCCGTTTATTTTTTCCGGACATTCGGTTAAGTTCAGGGATGTGGCCCTCAGGGGGGCCTGGACATCGGACGGACTGGAATTCAATTTCGGGGATATCGGTCACGCAACAACTACCTCAACTCCTGTTGATTATTATACAAGGACGAATAAGGATGGCAGTGTGAGCTGCTTTATCGGAGCTACTGAGTGGTCTTCCGGGACAACCTGGCGTGTCGAATTAAAGCTCGAGCCTGACAAAGCTTTCTTCACTACACGTTCATGGTGGTACAATGGCACCCCGGTTGAACAGGAGATGTATCACTGGATAAATGCAGGCTTCAGGGCGCCGGGAAATCTCGAATTTATCTTCCCAGGTTCACATTATATCGGCCATCGTGGTGAATACGATACCTGGCCGCTTGACTCTGCCGGACGGAAGATCTCCTTTTATGAGCATAATAATTTCGGCAGCATGAAATCCTTTCATGTCGTTGGACAACCAACCAACTTCTATGGCGGATTCTGGCATGATTACAATATGGGATTCGGTCATTATACCCCATATTATGAGAAGCTGGGGAAAAAGGCCTGGTCGTGGGGATTATCAGGTGAAGGCCTGATGTGGGAAAAGTTGCTGACAGACACCGATGGACCCAATGTCGAGCTGCAATCAGGACGCCTTTTCAACCAGGCATCGAGGGGAAGTGAGCTTACCCCGTTCAAACATGTGGGTTTTGCACCGTATACTGCAGACACCTGGACCGATCATTGGTTCCCGGTAAAGCACACACGAGGCCTTACAAGCGCATCACCGAGAGGAGCGCTGAACCTGAGGCTTGAGGACGGCTGGCTGAAAGTTGACTGGATGTCACTTGAAAACCAGTCTGACACCTTAATTATATATGACTCAGGAGTGTCTGTTCTGACTCATAAACTTTTGTTAAAGCCTATGGAACTATTCCGTGATTCAGTAAAATGGAGTGGAAATACAGGCAACCTTACTGTCATGCTTGGCAAAGATATTCTTAGCGATGATGTCATGAAGCCTGTAAGCCGTCCACTGGAATCACCTGAGAATTTTGACTGGAATTCAGAATATGGATTGCTGCTTAGGGGAACTGATCTTAGCAAGCAGAAGAACTACAGCGAAGCAGAAGAATACCTGCTTAAGGCCCTTGATAAAAACCCGAATCTGGTGCCGGCCCTTTCACAAATGTCACAGATAAGGTACAGGCAGGGATTGTATGAAAATGCAAGGCAATATGCCGGAAAGGCCCTGGCTGTTGACACTTACGATGGAGAAGCTAATTTTTTCTGGGGGCTTTCAAATGAAAAGCTGGGATTTGGTTCCGATGCACTCGATGGATATTCGGTAGCAACTTTAGCTCCTGCCTTCCGGCATGCCGCCTGGCTAAGATTAGCTTATCTGGCAATGCAGAGAAAAGACTGGAAGGAGGCAGAATATGTTATCGGCAAATGTACAGATGCTTATCCTCCTGATGAAAATGCCTGGAATGTAAAAGCAATAATCGAGAGGAACCTTGGAAATACCGCGGAAGCCCTTGCAATATTAAATGAGCAGATCGAAAAGGATCCCCTCGATCATCTTGCCAGGTTCGAAAAATATTTGATCACAGGTGAAGATGCAGATGCAGAAGAGTTTACGAGTCTTATACAGCAGGAGATGCCTCATGAGACCTATATTGAAATGGCTGTCCAGTATCATGATTGGAATATGGATGATGAAGCCCTTTCCATTCTTGATCTGGCTCCTGAACATCCTATGGTTCAGGTATGGCAGGCCTGGCTGCTCGATAAGGCCGGTTATACGGATGAGGCTGACGAAAAGCTTATCCTTGCAGCCGATGCTTCTCCCGACCTTGTGTTTCCTTTCCGTCCTTCGATGGTGGAATTGTTTTCATGGGCTAACCAGATTGTCCCGGACTGGAAATGGCTTTATTATGAAGCGCTTATTTGCTGGCAGAATAATCAGATCTCTCTTGCAAAAACCCTTTTCAATTCGTGCGGAAAAGATCCCGACTTCGCACCATTTTACCTGGCTAAGGCAAAGCTGTTCAGTGATGATCAGGCCGTTGTGAAGAAATCTGTTGAGGACGCCTATGCAATTGACCCGGTTTCATGGCGAACCGGAATTGAGCTGGCGAAGCTTTATGTGAGGGAAAAGCAGCCTGAAAAAGCCCTTCAGATTGTAAAGATAAATTATAAAAACAACCAGGATAATTGTGTTGTAGGGCTTCAATATGCAAATATACTGAGCCAGAATGGCAAATATTCTGAAACCCTGAAGGCATTGGGCCGTATTCAGATGCTTCCTGCGGAAAGTGATAAATGGTCGGGTGATATAGATGCCCATAGCCTCTTCAGACAAACAAATATAACCCTCGCTCTGAACCAGATAAAAAATGGTAACTGGAAGAAAGCAATCGATTACCTGAAAACTGCTGAGACGTGGCCCGATAACCTTGGATGGGGAGAGCCTTATTACGCCGACAACAGGATAACCCGGTTTATTTCTGCTTACTGCTATATCAGAATTAGTGACAGAGAGATGTCTGACAGTTCATTTTCTTACATTGCAACTTATGGAAATCCCGACGGGGAGACGAGTCCTCTCGGAAACAGGCTCTCCGGCTTTGTAAAAGAAGGCAGCAGGGATTTTAAATCAATTACAGAAGGTCTTGTAAATGAAAGTAGCCGTGACAGGGATGTTGAGATCCTGAAATCATTTCTTTCAATACTTTAATAAGCCTGAAAAACAATGCGATACATTTTAATTTTCCTTCTTCTCCTGTCTTTGTCATTAAATGCACAAAAGTCAATCATCAGGGAAGTTGATCGCCCTGTAACAACCTACCCATATTCAGATCCAAATCCGGTGCCTCGTCCAGGCAGGGTATATCCCTATTTCAGGTATGATGGTTTCACCAACATTTCAGTAATAAAGAACTGGAAAATGGTCGAGCTCGAAAATGATTACATAAAGCTTGCAATTACACCTGAAATCGGTGGCAAGGTATGGGAGGCCTATGAGAAATCGCAGCACTATCCGTTTGTGTTCACAACCAGTGCAATAAAGTTCCGAGACATTTCCCTGCGAGGTCCCTGGACTACGGGAGGACTTGAGTTCAATTTCGGGGATATCGGGCATGCAACCACATGTTTTGCTCCAGTGGATTATTTTATCAGGAACAATCCCGATGGAAGCGTCAGCTGCTTTACCGGAGCTACGGAATGGGCTTCAAGGACAACCTGGAGAGTGGAAATAAGGCTCGAACCTGACAAGGCATATTTTACCACTCGTTGCTGGTGGTCCAACAATACACCGGTGGAGCAGGAATATTATCACTGGATCAATGCAGGTTTCAAGGCAGAAGGTGATCTTGAATTCGTTTTTCCCGGAACTCATTATATAGGACATGGAGGTGAATTTAATACCTGGCCGCTTGATTCCATGGACAGGGAAATTAATTTTTACGAGCATAATGATTTCGGAAGTTACAAGTCATATCATATCATCGGGCGCACCTCGGGCTTTTACGGTGGTTACTGGCATAACGACAACATGGGATTCGGGCACATCACTCCCTATTATGAAAAGCTTGGCAAGAAAGTATGGGTGTTGGGCCTTTCGCAGGAGGGAGACCGCTGGGAAAACCTTCTGGGAGACAACAACGGACTTAATGTAGAGCTTCAGTCAGGAAGACTGTTTAACCAGGCAAGCGAGGGCAGCATGTTCACACCATTTAAGCATGTAGGCTTCGAGCCGTATGCTTCAGACACCTGGACTGATCACTGGTTCCCTGTAAAACATACCCGCGGCATGACAAATGCAACACCACACGGAGCTCTTAATCTCAGGTCAGAAGACAACTGGCTTAAGATCGATTTTATGTCGCTCGAAAATCAGCATGACACGCTGAAAGTGCTATCAGGAGAAGATGTTGTCATAAGTAAATATATCGTATCAGTACCACTGGAAGTTTACCGCGATTCTGTAAAATGGAATGGAAATACTGAAAACCTTATAGTGAAGCTTGGAAATGATGTTCTTACAGGTGATTATGCAGAACCTGTTAGCCGCCCGATTGAAAGTCCTGCTGACTTTGACTGGGAATCTGAGTACGGACTTTTCCTTCGCGGATCTGATCTGAGCAAGCAGAAAAACTATGTTGAGGCTGAGGTATACCTGATGCGGGCAATCGGGAAAAATCCAAATCTGGCGCCTGCTCTTACAAAGATGGCGGAAATACACTACAGGCAGGGCGAATACAACAAAGCCTTGGAATTTGCCGGCAAGGCGCTGGCAGTAAATACGTATGATCCCGGAGCGAATTTTTTGTGGGGACTTTCAAATGAAAAAGCAGGGAATCTTTCTGATGCCTTCGACGGGTACTCTGTTGCCGCACTTTCACCTGAGACGCGGCTCGCTGCCTGGTTGAGGATTGCCGGCCTGGCTATCGGCAGGAGCAACTGGAATGAAGTTGCGAAAGTAACCGGCAAATGCCTCGATGCATATCCCCGAAATGAGCTGGCATGGAACATGATGGCAATGGTACAGAGAAAGCTTGGCAACATAGCTGCTGCCCTGGACCTCCTGGATAAACAGCTGCTGGACGATCCGCTTAATCATATGGCCCGATTTGAAAGATACCTGAATACCGGTGAGGAAAAGAACAAAAAGGAATTTACTGACCTCATAAGGCAGGAATTACCCCATGAAACTTTTATTGAACTTGCACTACGGTACAATGAATGGAATCTCGATGAAGAGGCACTTCAGATACTGGATCTGGCTCCTGTACATCCTATGGTGCATTTATGGCAGGCGTATTTGCTTGGTAAGGCTGGGAAACTGTCTTTTTCAGAAGAGAAATTAAGTCAGGCAGCAGCAGCTTCTCCGGAGCTTGTATTTCCATTCCGGCCAGAGATGATCAGCATGCTTTCGTGGGCTGACCAGCAAAAATCAGACTGGAAATGGAAATATTATGAAGCTCTTATCCACTGGCAGAATAATGAAATCGTACTTGCAAAATCATTATTCGATGCTTGTGGTACAGAACCTGATTTTATTCCTTTTTACCTGGCAAAAGCAGATTTATTCAGTGATGATCCTGAAATTGCAGGCGAGAGTCTTGAAAAAGCTTATTTCATGGATCCGGCGAACTGGCGTTCAGGACTGGAACTGGCCAAATTTTATAATATGGAAAAAAAGCCGGATCAGGCACTCATGATATCTGAGAAAAATTACAAATCACATTCAGGAAGCTTCATTGTCGGATTGCAATATGCGCAAATGCTCAGAATTAACAAGCAATACCTTAAAGCACTTGAAATCATAAATAAACTTGAAATGCTTCCTGCAGAGGGAGATGTGAACGCTCACTCATTATTTCGGGAAACACACATACTTTATGCACTTGAGCAGATGAAGTCAAAAAGCTGGAAGAAAGCTCTTTTATCGCTGCAGAAGGCTGAAACATGGCCTGAAAACCTGTTCTCAGGTGAGCCTTACCTGGCAGATAACAGGATAACACAGCTTATGACGGCTTATTGTTATGAGAATTTAAAGGATCAACGTTCAGCAGATAAGTCATTTACATACCTTGGTAGCTATAAAAATCCTGATGGATGGACAAGCCACATGGGGAATGAGGTCACAAGGCTTGTTCTGTCCGGAGAGAGGAATTTCAAAATAATCACAGGATCACTATTGATGGAATCAGTCAGTGACAGGGATAAGGATGTTATGACAGAGTTCCATTCGATACTCTGAATTATTTCTAAAAACAAAGCACTGTGCTGCCCTGCACGGTGCTTTGCTAAAGTTGCTCAAAGGGCAATTCTTTACGCCGGCCCTGTTTTAACGGATTTAAGCTACTCCGAACCGGTCGAGCTTATAGAACTTGTACGCATTGTCCCAGTAGATCTTCTTAAGCACATCATCATCCAATCCGATTCCATCAATCTTCCATTTTCCCTGGATAGGTGTCGGATGATCGAATTGTTTATCGCGTGTCTGAAGATAACGCCAGTGGATATCATAAAAATGTTTGTTTTCTTCCATTGTGAAATTCTTGCAGGGTCCGGCACCCTGAACTTCACAACCTTCCCAGTATGCCATATCGGTTCCGAACATGATCCGGTCCTGGTATTTGTTGAAAAAGTCATGTCCATCCTGTGCAGAATGTTTCCCAAGCTCACCAATTCTTGCAGCTGTATCTATCGACAGATTAGGAAGTTCATCAAGCCAGCGTCCTACTTCCTTAATGTTCTCGGCATAACCAGCCACGTGTACCGCAACAAAATTCACTCCTGTAAATTTCCTGTAAACATTATTAACCTGTGAAAACAGAGTTTCGAGAGTCGGGAATTTGCTTTTATCTGAAAACGACCATTCAGGATGGAGCTCCAGCTCTTCCCATCTTTCATTTTCCGGTGCCCAGGGCTCGAAGAATGCGACCGGGTCTCCGGTGTGGAATGCCACCGGGATCCCAAGTTTTTCCGCTCTTTCCCAGATCGGAAATAAACGCGGATCATCGATTGCTATCAGTTTTCCTTCCATATCTCTTGCAACAAGTCCGAGGTCTTTGAGGTTCTTGATTGAAATGGCTCCTGCGTTTACTGCTTTCTCAAGCATATCGGGTGCTTTTTTGAAAAAGTCAGGATCAGTTTCTGCCAGTTTCCAGTCGTAGGTATAATGAAGACCCATCCTGTTTTTGTATGGTTTTATGGCTTCCATGATTTCATAAAAAGCCTTATCGCCTATATAAAGGTCAGGATCGGACCCCGAGATGGAAGCAATATTTACTCCATATTTTATTGAATTCTGATCCATCACCTCCAGGGCTCTTTTTACTTTTCCCGGGGTTACATGTATATGGGCATCAATAACTCTTCCGCCAGCAGGGCCATTTTCACTTTTAGCCTGTGTTGAGGCACATTTTGTCAATCCTGCCATTGAAATTGCTGCTGCACCCATACCAGTGATTTTTATAAAGTCTCGTCTGTCTAGCATATTGTTCAAATTTAGTTTTCTCAAATGAAAATCTTCTATCAGTTCTTTTTAAAGTTCTTTTCCTTATGACAATCCTGACATCCTACCCAATGTATATTATTCTGACTGTCAGGGTTATGGTAGGTAGTATTCATCATTGTGACATCAATACCGCAATTTGAAATAGCCGGATGGCAATGCGAACAGCTTTGCCTGGCATCATTTGAATGTGATTCATGACAAGCGGTACATCCCAGTCCCTCATGGACACCTCTTGGTGTCCGGTCATCGCTGGTGCCTGCCTGATGCCGTGCATTGGGTGCATGACACTGAATGCAGTTCCTGGTAAGCAGATCATCAGAAACCTTAACCTGTCTGTCTCCTTCCCATAGAGTAAGCTTTGGCAGATATTCTGCTGGTATTGAAGTTTTATCGGGCCTGTAATACAGGCTGACTACCGATGAAGAGTCTTTTCGTGAATAGAAGACACTCCGCGGATTGGAATAATCAGGGGTTGTATGCGGGATGCCATGATTGTGCGTCTGATGACAGGCCATGCAGGGAATCATAGGCTTACCATGTGTTTTACTGTTCTTCAGTCTCCAGGGTCCTTTAATATCAATTGGTTCAACAAGTTCCTGAACCTGAACATCGCTGAACATACCATGACAGCGCAGGCAGTCGGGGTTAATTTGTTCAACAGTGTTGTGAGTGGTATCAAGCAGGATATGTTCGTACTTCACCGAATGTCCTCCGGAGCTCCATCCAGCAAACTCTGTATTATGGCAGCGTGTACAATTATCCATCACTTCCAGGATCTGATCCTCATTGAGCTTTATATCTTCCACTGTTTTATTTTTCACATGACTTACAACCATCATTCCCTTTTCTTTCAGGCTGTGGAATCCATTGCTTAAAGCAGTTCCATGACATTCGCTGCAGTCCAGTTCTCTGTGAGCAGACTGGGCAAACATATCAACCGATTTACCTATTTCATGACACGATGCACAGGTTTTATCAGGAGAGGCTGTGTTCCAGTAAGTATAGAATGAAGCTGAAGTGACCAATATTACAACCAGAACAACAGGAATAACAATAAAAATTAGATTATGAGATTTTCTCCTCATGCTTACAAGTTCTATTTAAAATGATTGCCTTTATTCCATTCAGAAGCAATAAAATCTCCTATCCTGAATGCCATTGCCATAATAGTGAGTGCCGGATTAAATCCCCCGTTAGTAACATGAAGACTTGCATCTGCAATAAATAAATTCGGGGTTGAATGGACACGGCCATATTTGTCTGTAACTGAGGTTTTTGGATCATTACCCATCCTGCAAGTGCCCGCCTGGTGGGACATTGCACTCACTCCTCTTGATGTTCCGGGTGATTTCCATGTATAGTATGCCCCGGCTTCCCTGAGCCACATTTCAGCTTTATCTGAAATAAAGCTGCAGCCTTCCCTGTCAGTCTCAATCTCACTGGGTACCAGTCTTGCAACAGGTATTCCCCAGAAATCCCTGACATTTTCGTCCACTTCCACTCTCTGATCGAACCTTGGAATATCCTGATAGGGGCCGTGCGCCTTGATTACTTTTCTGTAATTTATTTTTTGAAAATCCTTATGTTCTTTCCCCCACATTTTTGAGCCTGGAGGGCGCGTGTCTGCAAAGGAATATGGTCTGATAAAAAAGGAATTTGTTAGGTAACCACCTCCCACTATTCCGGGATTATGGTGATTGAAATCGCATACCGCAACTGACGAGCCCGGACCAAAATCGTCATAAACATCATCTTTAAAGATTCCGAAGGCTTTGGGATAGGAGTGACCCTGCAGATTTTTCCCGACCCAACCATTCCCGTTTCCGATTCCATCCGGAAATGACACTGATTTCGAATTTAGAAGGAGCCGTGCAGTTTCTATTGCAGAAGCTGAAACAACTACAATATCGGCAGGTTGAAATCTTTTTTTATTATCACTGTCAAAATAGTCTACTCCGGTTATTGTACCATTCTCATTTACAACTATTTTACTTACAACAGAATGAATTCTCAATTCACAATTTCCCGTAGCAAGAGCAATTGGAATAACGGTATTCTGAGTTCCTCCTTTTGCATTTACAGGACAAGGTGAACCATTACAATTTCTCATCCGTATACAGGCTGGTCTTCCATTATACGGAACAGAATTTCTCATTGCCGGAATTGAAAAAGGATGAAGGCCCAGCCTCAGGGCAGCATCATGCAATAAGGCGGCTCCTTTATTATGTGAGAAGGGAGGCATTGGCTGGGGTTTATTTCTTGGTGGGGCAAATGGATTCTTGCTGTCATCTCCCGATACTCCAATTTCCCATTCTGCTTTTTGGTAAAATGGTTCAAGATCTTCATATGAAATTGGCCAGTCCTCCATAGATGATCCTTTTACTTCTCCATATGTGGTTTTCATCCTGAAATCTTCCCTCATATATCTCCAGGCAAGAGCAGCATACGTAACAGTTCCTGATCCCACACAGGCAGCGATATTGTTATAATCACCTTCGCTTGGCAGAACAACACGGCTGCTTCCGTCAGGTGATACAAGCACCCTAGGGTGCCTCCTGTCGTCGGGTCCGCAAGACGCACCAAGTGGAGCGGCCGGCTGCGAAATAAGCTCATCATCAGTATAATCGTCATAGGAGATCCAGCCTCCTCTTTCAAATAAAACCACTGATAAACCGGCTGTGCTAAGCTCTTTGGCTACAACTCCTCCGCCCGCACCCGATCCTATTACAACAGCATTTACTTTCCTGATTCCCATCCCGTTAGCTTTTATAACGGTTTTGGCCTATGATGAGAGGGTAATCGAGATTCATCATTTTGTAACTCATTTTATTCTTATTTCCTCCATGAACAGGACTACCATAATAAGCCTGCATGGAATGATCACGTAACATTTTAAAAAAATCACTGTCAAAACCTTTTTCCCATATATTGTCTGTCATTTTTCCAGCTTCCATTTCCTCAAGAAACAGAGTCTGAGTATCCCAGTCCAACTCTTGAAAGTTCTTCTGATATCTGTTAACGCAGGTTTCGGTAATAGCATTTATACCTTTCCTGTAATTCGTTTGAAAACGAGCATATGGTCCGATGAGTTGCTTGTCGATATAATTAGTGACACCTGACTCACGACCCCCCGGCCATTCATCCGATGGTATGATCTGTTCAGCAATTGCATCTATAAGCAATGCGTCAGATTCGCTAAAAAACCGCCATGGAGTTGTAGTTCTACTGCATTGAGGAAGAAAGCAAACACTGCCCGTTCCAAGCATGGCAAGGCGAATGAAGTTCCTGCGGTTAAGTTTATTATTCACAGACATTGGCCAGTATGTACTTATTTTACAATTATTTAATTTCAAAAGAAGTTTTATGATCACCGATAGACCCAAAGATATCCGATCTGCGATCCTTACGCCAGACACCTTTCCATACACCGCGACCAGCATTTCCCAGCCAGTCCCATGGAGGATTGTAATTCAGGTCGATAGTGGAAGTGATCAGAGTTCCCTGTTTTCCGCTTTCCTGCAATATATCACCTGCAGGATTAACTATCAGACTATGTCCGTCGTAAATGGCAGTTACAAAATAAACACCATTATCCATAGCACGTGCTCTTGCAATTGTTTTCCATGAATCAGTTCCCCTGACATCGCCCCATATCGGGCAAAAAAGCATTTCGGCACCATTAATTGCAAGGATCCTTGAAATTTCCGGAAATGCCATATCCCAGCATATAAGAATTCCTATTCTACCAAAATCGGTTTCAAAAACGGGGAATGAATTACCGGGAACCGCACCTGCTTCTGTTTCGGAATCAGGCAGCTGAATCTTTTTATATACTCCCTGGATCTCACCCTGCCTGTCATAAAGAACTGCAATATTATATAATGTATCACCTACCCAGTCGTATTGGCCTGAAACAATGTACATTCCATGTTCTTTTGCTTTTTTTGACAGCATTGCGGTGGGGCTTCCCTCAAGAGTGTTTGCTTCAACTTTTGTCATGCCAAGACCTGTATTGCATGTTGGCCATCCTTCGGGAAGACATATGATATCGACGCCATCTTTGCCAGCCTGATCAAGCAGATCGCCCATCAGCTTGAGGTTAGTTTCGACGGTTTTTCCGGGAGGTCTGAAATATACAGTGCCGACTTTTATGTTGCGTGCAGGTTCATCAGGGCAGGCTTCCATGGAAATATCGTCCCACCAGACAGTACCTGTGCTCCAGCGGAATACCAGTGAAATTTCCGCTGTAGTTGCACCTGCAATTGACTTTATTTTATCTGAAGCCTTATACCATCCATTTGCATCATCTGTAATATCATACACATAGTTATATCCTAATTGCTCCTTTTCTTTAAACCATTTGACTCTTATCATCACCGACTTGTCAATTGATGAAACACCCTCGGTTCTGAATCGTCCGCTGAAAAGGTAAGTCTGATCGCCCCGGATATCTACGGTTTGTACCACCTTGCCATGACAATTCGGATTGGAGCTTTGCATCCTGAGACCCTGAAGTCCGCTGAATTTAACCTTGTTGTCAACACCAGTTACAGGCAGCATGGAAGGTACTGGTCCTGTAATGGTCCAGTCTGGCGGAGTTTTCGCTGAAGCTTCAAAGCCCGGATTCCGGATTAGGTTTTCAGCCACTGCTGTTACGGGAAAAATCACCCCCATGAGCAGAGCAGCAATAAGTATTTTTAATGACCTTTTCATTATTTTAAGTTTTATCTTTTTATTGAAATTAAACCGCAATGATCCATTCTTAAAAGAGGTCATAAGCATAAAGTTTCCCCTCCTTTTGAAGGAGGGGTGGCCAGGCAATTGATATTATTAGGTATAGTAATGCCTTGTTGCCTGGCCGGGGTGGTTGATTTAATATTCTCATCCCGTAATCCATTTATATGTACAACCCTGATTAAAATGAATGGTTTCAATCCCCGGGAACTTATTGCTTATCAGCAGGTTTAAAGCTCTCATCCCCATTTCCTCAGAGGTGCCATGATTAATGACAATCAAAGGTTTTCCGGTGTCAGCTGCAAAGGTGGTCTGTGTCCATGTTCTGACAACATCATCAATTGAGATAAAGATATCCGGCTGCAAATCTGCAAACTCCAGAGGATCGCAAATGCATCCCGTACCAATTCCCACACTGGTAACCAGATATTCAGGATCTCCATAGAATGCTACTCCGGGCTGACCGATTTCAGACAATTTCTTTGCAATCTTTCCGGCAAACAATGAAGCTGCCTGCTTTTTGACTTTATAAACATTGTAGTATGTACGTGAAGCGATAATTTCGGAGTTTTCAAATCCCAGGAATTTGCCGAGCGCAAAGGGAATACCAACATCCTTCAATGCATCCATGGTATCATGGTTGCGGATTATAACCAATCCATTGTCGGTTATCCATTTTTTCTTTTTCTCAATCTGCTGTGAATAAAGGTTCTTTGTAAATTCAGAAGATGATTGAAATTCAGCATTTTTTTCATCGAGATCCCAATGAGTATAAAATGTCGGCTCATGTGTCACCAGCACATTTACCCCTGATTCAACTGCTTTTTTGCAGGTTTCCTGGTAAGGCATCCAGCATGTTCCGATTTTTTTAATTTTTGTTGAAGGATCACCTATTATAATCCTGTCAACAGTTTTCTCTTTTAATTTGGTAAGTGAAACCAGAAATTTCTGAAGCTCAGAAGCTGTTAATCCTTCCATACTGTTTTCAATTTGTGAGATATTTTCAGCAATGTTACCGGAAGCTGCAAAATAGCCGCCTGCCATCGCAGCAAATTTGATGAAATCTTTACGTATCATTTATTACAGATTTAAATACCCGATAACTTTCGTTTCCTGACGAAAAACAAATATATCGATTATTTTTATTTATTATATCTTCGGAATCAATTTCAGGACTTAAGGTTTTGAAATATTTTTAATTATATATTTGTTTAAACAAAAATTGGATATGAAAGGTAATCGGTTATGGCTGGTTTATGCCCTTATTACAACTGCCTCATGGGGAGTATGGGGAGCATTCATTGAAATCCCTGAGAAAGCCGGGTTCCCGGCAACCCTCGGTTATGTTGTATGGTCATTAACCATGATTCCCTGTGCCTTATTTGCACTTTCAAGGGTTGACTGGAAGCTCGATCATGACAGGCGGTCGGTATTCCTGGGCTCAACTGTGGGCCTTCTTGGCGCCGGTGGACAGCTTTTTCTGTTCCTGGCTCTGCGACAGGGCCCGGCTTATATAGTTTTCCCGATTATCTCGCTTTCACCAGTACTTACAATATTCCTTTCACTTGTATTTCTTAAGGAACGTACTCATCTGAGGCAATGGATAGGAATCATCCTTGCATTGATTGCAATGTTTTTCCTGTCGAATCCGCAGGTGAATCCGGGAACATCCACGGGCGGTCTGGGCTGGCTTATCCTTGCCATACTTGTTTTTATCATGTGGGCTTTGCAGGCATATGTGATGAAATTCTCAAACAATACCATGAAGGCCGAAAGCATCTACTTCTACATGACTGTGACAGCTCTGATCCTTTCACCTTTTTCAATTGCAATGACCGATTTCTCGCGTGAGATCAACTGGAGCTTCAATGGTCCATGGCTTGCAGCAATGGTACAGGTGCTTAATGCTATAGGCGCTCTTACTCTTGTATATGCTTTCCGCTATGGAAAAGCAATTATCGTTGCGCCGATGACAGGCCTGGCCCCTGTTCTTACTGTTGTTATTTCTCTCATATTTTACGGTGTAATGCCGGGAGGTATCCTGCTTACAGGTCTGATACTTGCATCTGTGGCAATCTTTCTATTATCGGAATAATTAAGGGGAAGTTTCATAAAATCAAAAAAATGGAAAAAAAATCTGATACACAGAATCCTGGAGGTCCATTAAAAACATCGAGGCGCAATTTTTTATATAAGGGGACTGCCTTGATTGGAGGAGCTGTTGCAGCTTCTGTGCCTGGTTACGGACCAAAGGATAACAGGGAAAAGAAAACAGCCGGGTATGAGATTTTTGATTGCCACCTGCATTCTCCGTCAGAAAAAGGTGAAGAGTGGCAATGGCATCAGGTGACAAGGAATTTCGAAGAGTTCGTGAGCTACCTCAACAAGACCGGTGTAGGTAGAGGAATCATTAACACACAGAGCAGTTACGGGGCAAAGCCGCAGGAATTTATTGCTGGAAACCGTGAAGCAGCCCGTTTTGCAGAAAAATCAGGAGGTCGTTTTCTCCCCGCGTGCATTGTCAATCCCCGGTTCATCGATGAAGCGCTTAAGGAAATAGAAGATTGTCATAACCAGCTTGGATTTGTGTGGGTGGGAGAACTTTGCAACTACATGGTGCCGTATTCATATAACATACCGGAATTTGCAACGCTTGTCAAACATATTTCAAAGCTGAATATGGTTCTTGCTCTGCATACCGAGCATGGCGAGATGGAGTACATTGCTGAACATTTTCCAGATGCGACAATTGCCTTCGCTCATTTCGGCGATGATCACGAATTTGAGGATATTTTCAAAAGGATCGACATGGTAGCAGCAAATCCGAATTATTATTTAGACACATCGGGCTATGGCCATGATCGTGTAGGCGTGCTCGAGTATGCAGTGAAGACTATAGGACCCGACCGTGTTCTCTTTGGTTCAGATTTCAGCATAAATGATCCGGGTACAGTAATTGCCAGAATAAGAAATTCCTTTCTTTCTGAAGAGCAGAAGCAGAAAATATTCTCAGGAAATCTTCAGGAATTACTTAAAAAAGTAAAGGTTTCATAAACAGGCCCGCCTGTTTCAGCCTGGCTCTAACTTATGCAGCAATATCAGGACTAATCTCTAAACTGACAGAATTTTAGCCAGATCCACAAGGCTGTGATTTACATCTTTATGGAGTTTTACGGCCCGGCGGAAAGGAACCAGAGTTATTTCTCCGTTCATAATACCAACCATAACGCTTTTCTGGGCATCTATCAATGCTTCAACTGCAGCATGACCAAGTCTGCTGGCATTTACCCTGTCGATAGCTGATGGTGAACCTCCTCTTTGCAGATGGCCAAGCACTGAAACCCTGATATCATAATCCTTAAAACTGTCCTTCATTTTTTCAGCTATAGCAAAGGCTCCGCCTTCTTCATCACCCTCGGCGACAATTATTATGTTGCTCGTTTTATGCCGTGAGTTACCTGTCTGAATAAGTTTTTTCAGATCCCTGGCTTCTCCTTTTAATTCAGGAATGATAATTGCTTCCGCACCTGTGGCTATTCCGCTGTAAAGTGCAATAAAGCCTGCTTCAGCACCCATTACTTCAACGAAGAACATCCTGTTGTGGGCGCTGGCGGTATCCCTTATTTTATCAACAGCTTCAATAACTGTATTAAGAGCAGTATCGTATCCTATTGTGTAATCAGTACCGTATATGTCATTATCAATTGTTCCCGGAATTCCCACAAAAGGAATATCGTACTCCTCATTGAAAATTCTGGCTCCTGTAAATGAACCGTCTCCTCCGATTATAACAACTCCGTCAATTTGTGCATCCCTCAGATTTTTATAAGCAATAAGCCTCCCTTCGGGTGTTCTGAACTTTTCACATCTTGCTGTTTTCAGTATCGTTCCACCCCTCTGAATAATATCACTTACGCTTGATGCTTCCATCGGCTGGAAATTCGCATCTATCATCCCCTGGTAACCGTGACGTATTCCAACTACTTCAAGTCCGTTATAGACAGCGGTCCTTACAACGGCACGTATTGCGGCATTCATTCCGGGAGAATCCCCTCCTGAAGTCAGAACCCCGATTTTTTTGATCTTTCCCATAAAAATTGATTAAATAAGCCGGTAAAGGTAATATTTTTATTGTCCATTGCAAATGATGGAACATCCCTGTTATCGGAGGTTTGAAATAAAATCATGTATACTTTCAATGAGCCATTTTGGTGTTGATGTAGCTCCGCAAATACCTATTGAATTCTTACCAGTGAACCATGATTTTTGTATCTCTTCAGGGGAAGAAACAAAATGAGTATCAGGATTAATACTTTTGCAAACCGAATAGAGCATTTTCCCATTTGAGCTTTCCTTGCCGCTTACAAAAATTATCACATCATGCTTATGCGAAAATGATTTCAGGTGAGGTTCCCTGTTTGAAACCTGACCGCAAATGGTATTATTTACCTTCAGAATACTATCATAATCATGAATTCCTCTTTCTTCAATTTTCTCACGTAATATCCCTGTAAATTCCCTGTAATCCTTTAAACCCATTGTTGTCTGTGAGAAAACATACACTGGTTTTGAAACATCAATTTTACTGATATCTTCAGGCTTCGAAACAAGTATTCCTTCATTATTGGTTTGGCCGAGGAGTCCAACAACCTCAGCATGACCTGGTTTACCAAATATTACAACCTGACCATCGACTTCCTTCGATTTGAGCCAGGTCTCCCTGATCTTTGATTGAAGCCTTTTCACAATCGGACATGTTGCTTCAATTATTTCAATATTATTTTCCCTGGCTGTCTGGTATGTTTCAGGTGGCTCTCCATGAGCCCTTATCAGAACCTGGCAGTTCTTCAGTTTTCTGAATTCATTATGATCGATATATGTGAGACCCAGGGTTGAGAGCCGTTCAACTTCCTTGTCATTATGCACTATGTGTCCGAGTGAATAGACTTTTTCCCCTGCCAGAAGTGCCATTTCGGCAATCTCGACTGCATTTTGCACACCGAAGCAAAAACCCGAGTGTTTATCTATTTCAATAGTCATTTCTCTTATTTTCAATGATCTTCATGACCCACGACATCTGTTCCTTCACTGGCATCCTGCTGTTATCGAGAATGATAGCATCATCGGCCCTTCGCAAAGGACTGATATCCCTGTTCTCATCCGCTATATCGCGGGCAGTAATATTTCTCTTAACCTCTTCAAAATCAGCCTTAATTCCTTTTGATTTCAATTCATCATATCTTCTTTTAGCCCTGATATCCAGTGATGCCGTCATGAATATCTTAAGATCCGCAGCGGGGAATACTACAGTTCCAATATCCCTTCCATCCATTACAATTCCCTGTGAAGCTCCAATCTTTCTCTGTAATTCTACCATATGCGCACGTACTTCTGCAATCTGACTGATCCTGCTTACCAGCGATGTGACTTCCATGCTTCTGATTTCTTTCTCAATATTTTCAGAGTTAAGAAATGTCTCATATTCTCTTATTTCAGGATTAAACACAAAATCGATATTGATAGCACTGATTTCTGCAATAATACTTTCTGTATTCATCCAGCCTTTACTTATGAAGTTTTTTCTCATGCAGTAAAGTGTCACTGCACGGTACATAGCTCCGCTGTCGATATATAAATAATTCAGTTCCTTTGCAATGGCTTTAGCAAAAGTGCTCTTTCCACAGGATGAATATCCGTCAATTGCAATAATCAGTTTTTTCTCCATCAGACATTTATAATAACAAATCCAGGTAAAAATTGCCCGGGAGTATTTTTTAAATTTGTAAAATACTGCCCGCAATGGATTTTCTGCAAAGATCGTAATTAAACTTTCCTTTACAATAACACGTTCAATTGCGTGATCTTTTATATATATTATCCGGCTTTACAATCAATGATACATGACTTGATGATCCCGCAAGATGGTAAGTTGCCCTGCCAAACTCAACATTCAGCCATGACGTATTTATTCCGAAACCCCATGAAAATCCGACGGTTGATGTTCGTTTATCGATTTTCAGTTCACTTCTTCTCTGGTAATTGTATCCTCCTGAGAAGTAAAAATTCTTATGGGGAATAAGTTCGGCTCCCAGAATGGCATGTCTCATTATATTCTCAAAAAATTCCTTTGATTTGCTGGTTGATTCCTCAGATGAAGCAGGCAAATACTGATGAGTAAGGTTGAATTTTTCGAGGTGTCTGAGCGTTAAAGAAAACCTGAATGGAGCATGAGCAAGGCTTTGTGAAATTCCTCCCTGGATCTCGAACGGGAGTTTCTGCCGCTGTTCTCCCGAATAAGAGGTAATCTGGTATCCAATGTTCCTGATTACCAGTCCGGCTGAAAAAAGGTTATTGCTGTTGTGCCATGAAGCTCCGAGATCAACTGCAAATCCAAAGGAGGTATATCTTTCAAGATGGGACAGAACAGGTTTGATATTCACACCAACTGAGAAAACCGAGTCAATAACACGTGAATAAATGAGTAAAAATGAATATTCAGATGCAGAGAAGCTTCCGGTAATAGCTCCTGATGGATCAGCTTCATCGAACGAACCATAATTAAGATATGTCAGGCCACCTGCAAAATTACCACCCTGAAAATTCTGTGAGTACAATGCCTGACCATAGTTTATTCCTGCAAAATAATTCACATAGTTCAGGGCAAGTGATTTGCTCATGTCAATATTTAACAGTCCCGGATTTTGATATGCCATATTAAGATTGCTGCCCTGAAGTGAAACGTTTGTACCTCCCAGGGAAGAGACCAGTCCGGAGTGGGTAAGATTTAAAAATTCATATACATTATCACCGCCTGTTTGAGAGAAGAGTGGCAACATTGAAAAGTACAGCAATATATAAATAAGGACTCTTTTTCGCATGAAATTTAATTCATTTCAAAGATAGAATGAATTGTTAAATTTATGCAGTTTTCCCTGTAAGCACAAGCGCTTCATCTGTCAACTTTTTCCTGCCATTCATCTGGGACATGAACAGACCGGCAATTACAATGACCATTCCGATGAGGTTCTGAACGGTGAGTTTCTCATTCAATAAGATGAAGGAAAACAACGCCGTAAAGACAGGGATGCAATTTGTAAAAACATTTGCCTTTGTAATTCCGATATTCCTTACCGCAAAGGCAAACAGGATAAATGCGCCGCAGGATGCAAAAGCAGCAAGCTCAATTACCGGTATGAACATCTTAATATTAAGAGGAGTATTTATGAACTGATTGAAATCCATAATCAAAAATAAGGGAAGAAAAAGTATCGCGCCAATAAGGTTCTGAACATTGACAATATACACAGGACTGTATGATCCAACTAACTTACTGAGAGTCAGATTATAACCGACTGCTGAAAATACCGCAAGGAAAATCAGGCCGAGTCCTTTGATATTATAAGATATCCCTCCATCCTTGTTGAGTATGAAAACAATCACTCCTGCAAATGACATGATTATTCCGGCATAGTTAATTGCCTTGAGCCTCTCTTTGAAAAGCAGCCATGCCCCAATTGTTGCAAATACAGGTATCGTTGAAATCAAAACTGAACATACAGTTGCCGAAACATATGTGAGACCGAAGCTCTCGCCCAGAAAATAAAAAAATGGCTCAAAAACTGCCAGCATTATAAACAGCTTGAGATCCTGTTTTTTTATCTTCATGTACTTCTTTGTGAAAACCAGGTACACCGTAAGCAGGATTACTGCGAACAGGAGCCGGAAAAAAACTATTGTAACAGGAGGAAGTGTTTCATTGGCAATTTTAAACCAGATAAATGAAAATGCCCAGAATATCATTGCCAGCACTAGGGCTCCATATGTTCTGAATCTGCTGTTCAATGTTTATGACTGTTAAATTTTGAGAAGGCGAATTTAATTGTAATATTTCTAATTTTTATGATAAAAATAAGTTTCTATGAGCCTTCCCCTGAATCCGTCTCCCGGGATAGATCAGGAAAGGGTCGAGATTTTAACGGTACATCTGATTAATGTATATCTTCGACTGATAAATTTCCTTTTGGCAATACAGGTACATACTCAACAGTCAGCCAGTGGTTTAAAATTTTATAGAATTTCGAACACAATGAAAAGCTGATATCTTTGAGATTTGATTGTAAATCATAATTATTATATTTGCCGCCTCATAGTTTAATCTTAAAAAAGATTTATTCTTTTAACTTGGTTATTATAAGACACTTAACTAATATTTAAGCTAAATGAAAATTCTGGTTTGTATCAGTAATGTTCCCGACACTACTACCAAAATAAAATTCGGCCAGGGAAATACCTCAATTGACACTTCCGGCATCCAATGGGTTATTAATCCATGGGATGAATTATCACTTACACGGGCACTGGAGCTTAAAGATGATACTGCTTCAGGTGTAAAATCAGTCACTGTAATCCATGTCGGATCTGCAGGATCTGAACCTACAATCCGCAAGGCTCTTGCAATCGGAGCTGATGAAGCAATAAGGGTAAATGCCGAATCTCCCGATGCATGGTTTGTAGCTTCCCAGATTGCAGAAGTAGTGAAAAAGGAAAATTTTGACATAATAATGTGCGGTATTGAATCGAGCGACTACAATGGATCATCTGTAGGAGGAATGATTTCAGAATTTCTCGGCATAGCATCGGTATCGGCCGTTTCAGGAATTAAGATTGAAAACGGACAACCTGTTATGACACGTGAGATAGACGGAGGAAAAGAAGTTTTAACTGCACCTGTTCCATTGGTTGCAATCGTTCAGAAAGGTATTGCAAAAGAACCCAGGATTGCAGCAATGAGGGGCATTATGATGGCAAGATCCAAACCAGTAAAACTCATTGAACCTGTCGCAATGGAACCTCTTACACAGATCACCGTATTCGAAAAACCATCTCCCAGGGCAGCATGCAAATATATCGATGCCGATAATCCTGCATTGCTTATTAGTCTTTTGCAGAATGAAGCAAAAGTTATCTGATAATTAAATAACAGTAAATCAAAATAATATGTCAGTATTAGTATATACCGAGAATTGGGACGGAAAATTCAAGAAACTTTCTTTTGAACTGGTGTCATATGCAACAGGAATTGCTAAAATGCTCAATACAACTGTTACAGCAGTATCAATAGGGAACGTTGATGAATCTGAATTGAAAAATCTGGGTAACTTTGGTGCAGGTAAGATCATTAATATCAATAATGATTTGCTGAAAACCTTTGATAGCCAGGCTTATACTAGGGTAATTGCAGATATCTCCATTCAGGAAAATGCAACTGTAATTGTAATAGCCAATAATAATTCAGGCAAAGCAATTGCTCCGCGTCTGTCAGTAAGGTTGAAGGCAGGGATTGGAGCAGGAGTCAGCCGGCTTCCCCTTGAACTGAATCCTTTCACAGTTTATAAGCGTACTTTCTCAGGAAACGCATATGCGCACCTGATAATCAAAAGCGATATCAGGATAATTACCCTTGCTCAGAATTCCTTTGATCTGGCCGGAACAGAAAATATCTCTGTAATTGTTAATCAGGATGTTGCTGTAGATTCATCGCTTGTAAAAACTGTGGTCAGGGATGTTCAGAAACAGACAGGCAAGCTGGTTTTAACTGATGCCGACATAGTTGTTTCAGGCGGCAGGGGTATGAAATCAGCTGATAACTGGGGTCCCCTCACTGAGCTTGCTTCACTGTTGGGTGGCGCAACGGCATGTTCAAGACCTGTTTCGGATGAAGGCTGGAGACCTCACGAAGAGCATACAGGACAAACCGGTAAGATAATTGCTCCCAACCTTTATATTGCTGTGGGTATTTCAGGTGCAACACAACATCTTGCAGGTATCAGTTCATCAAAATATATAGTGGCTATCAATTCCGATAAGGATGCTCCTATTTTTGAAGCAGCCCAGTATGGTATTGTTGGTGATGCTTTGAAAGTGCTTCCAAAGCTCGTAGCTGCGGCAAAAGAAATGAAAAAGTAGGAATTGAGGTTTCTGTATAATACTTTTTAACCACCCCGTCATACCTTGCAGTCATGACACCCCTCCTTGAAAAGAGGTGAAATTATTGTTTTTCACTCGTTATTGCTGATTAATAATTTTTAAGGATTAAACTATGACGAAGCAGATAATATTTGCAATTACACTTCTGATCACTTTAGGAGTATTCTCTTATACAATTAACAGGATTGTAAAATTTTTCAGATTTACCAGGCCGGCATTTCCCTTAGAAAATATTGGAAAAAGGTTCGGGGTAATGATGAAAATAGCATTCGGCCAGACAAAAATATTCCGTAAGCCGGTAATCGGATTTTTTCATGCCCTTGTTTTCTGGGGTTTTTGTGTCATTATCTTCGGAAGCATAGAAATGGTCATAGATGGTCTGACGGGATCAGAACGAGCCCTTCATGTTCTTGGACCTTTTTACAATTTTCTGATGGCTTTCGGAGATATCTTTGCATTACTTGTTGCCATTTCAATTCTGATTTTCTTATCAAGGAGAGTCTTTTTCCATATTAAAAGATTTGAAGGTATTGAAATGAAAAAAATGACTCACATTGATGCCAATATCGCCCTTTCTATTATCCTTTTCCTGATGATCTCACTTCTCTCCATGAATATTGGATTTGTGAAATACAGATCACTCATCGGAGAAGAGCTTATTGGAAGGTATCCCGTAAGTGAGGCTCTTGCAGGTTTGTTTTCAGGTACTTCATCAGAAAATTTCGGGATAATGTATGAGGCATCATGGTGGATACATATCCTCCTGATCTTCTTTTTCGCCAATATGCTTCCATATTCAAAACATTTTCATGTTTTCATGTCTGTTCCAAATGTATTTCTGTCGAGGCTCGAACCACTTGGAAAACTTCCCAATATGGATGCAATTACCAGAGAAGTAAAGCTTATGTTAAATCCCGATACCGCTTTTGCTGCAGCACCTGCCGATACTCCCGTTGAAAGGTTCGGTGTTAAGGATGCGGAAGATGCTTCATGGAAAAACTATTTCGATTCACTTTCATGCACACAGTGTGGCCGCTGTACCGCCGTTTGTCCTGCAAATATTACAGGTAAGAAACTATCGCCCAGGAAAGTGATGATGGACCTGCGCGCAAGGATGAAAGAAAAAGGTCCGCTCATGGTAAAAAACGGCAGAGATTACAATGATAACCGGTCTCTCATCAGGGATTTCATTTCAGAGGAAGAATTATGGGCATGTACAACATGCAATGCCTGTGCAAAGGAATGTCCGATCAACATCAATCATCCTACCTTTATCCTGGATATGCGCAGGTATCTGGTAATGGAAGAGGCTTCTGCACCCGGCGAGCTTAAAACAGTCTTTAATAATATTGAAAATAATGGAGCTCCATGGCAGTTCTCAGCAAAGGACAGATTGAACTGGGCTAAAGACCTGGAGATTAATGTTAGTTAGAATAGTATTAAAATATTGATACACAATTATTTATATTTGACAACTTAAGCATGGAAACCAGGAAAATTGAAGTCCCAGTGATGGCTGACCTGTTTGCAAAAGGTGAAAAACCTGAATATCTCTTCTGGGTTGGTTGTGCAGGCGCTTTTGACAACAGATATAAGAAAGTAGTCAGATCTTTTGCAAAAATACTGGCCCATCTGAATGTGAATTATGCGGTTCTTGGGAAAGAAGAGACCTGTACCGGGGATCCGGCCCGCCGTGCCGGTAATGAAATGCTCTATCAGATGCAGGCACTCCAGGTAATTGAAATTTTCAAAATGTATGAAGTAAAGAAGATCATAACCATCTGTCCTCATTGCTTCAATATTTTTAAAAATGAGTATCCCGATCTGGGTGGTAACTATGAGGTTATAAATTATCTTCAGTTTTTAAACAGTAATATCGAAGATGGTAAATTAAAAATTGACCGTGCATCACTGGAGAATGTTTCAATAACTTATCATGATCCCTGTTACCTGGGAAGAGCCAATGATATTTATGACGAACCGAGGGCAATTTTGAAAAAGCTTACCGGAAGAATGGTCGAGATGCACAGGAGCAAGAGCTTTGCCTTGTGTTGTGGTGCCGGCGGAGGACAAATGTTCAAGGAGGCAGAAAAAGGTGATAAGGAGATTTTCATCGAAAGAACTGAAGATGCACTTAAAACAGAGGCTAAAATTATTGCAACAGCCTGTCCTTTTTGCATGACTATGCTCACAGACGGACTGAAATACAAAAACAAAGAGGAAGAAATCAGGAATCTAGATATTGCAGAACTAATTGTACAATCACTTGATTTATAGAAAGTAAATTAATAGTTTGCAGCCCTGATGCCTCTGGCTCCTGGAGAATGAAAAAAAACTTAATGATCAATCGAAATAATTAGCTTATAAAATGGAAAACGGTAAAATCTTGAAAAGCGGTGAATTTCTTGTAACTGAAGTGGAATCGAAAGATATTTTTATTCCTGAAGAATTCAACGAGGAACAGAGAATGATAGCTCAGACTTGCAGTGATTTTCTTCAGGCTGAGGTTTATCCTAATCTTGAGAAAGTCGAAAAAAGCGACAGGGAGCTTATGAAGAGCATGTTGAAAAAATCCGGTGAGCTTGGTTTAATGGGAATCTCAATTCCTGAAGAGTTCGGCGGATTTGGTCAATCATTTGTAACTCAGATGCTTGTGGCTGAAACGACTGGGGCCGGGTATTCGTTTTCTGTTGCATACATGGCACATTGCGGAATCGGAACATTGCCGATAATGTATTATGGAAACAAATATCAGAGAGAAAAATATGTGACTAAGCTGGCATCAGGCGAGCTTATCGGTGCTTATTGCCTTACGGAACCGGGTGCAGGAAGTGATGCAAATTCAGGTAAAACAAATGCAAAGCTGAGTGACGACGGTGCACATTATATCCTTAACGGACAGAAGATGTGGATTACGAATGCAGGATTTGCTGATACACTTGTAGTTTTTGCAAAAATTGAAAATGACCGTGTTCTGAGCGCTTTCATAGTTGAAAGTAAATATCAGGGTGTCGTTATCGGACCTGATGAGCACAAAATGGGAATCAAAGGATCATCAACAGCTCAGATTTACTTTAACGATGTCAAAGTACCGGTCGAAAATCTACTCGGCAAAAGAGGTGAAGGTTTCAGGATTGCATTGAGCATTCTTCACATGGGAAGGCTTAAACTTGGCGCAAACGTTATCGGTGCTGCCAAAAAAACAATAACCGATTCTGTAAAATATGCTAATGAAAGAAAACAGTTTGGAGTCCTCATTTCAACATTCGGTGCACTGAAGCACAAAATGGCTGAACAGGTTATACGCGTATTTGCTTCCGAGTCTGCTGTCTACCGTGTCAGTAAAGACATTGATACAATGCTTGAGAAGCTTACAGTTGACTGCGGAGACTATGGCCGGGCTTCAATTGAAGCTATAAGCCATTATGCAGTTGAGGCTGCAATTCTAAAAGTGGTTGGTTCTGAAATGCTCGATTACGTTGCAGATGAGGCAGTTCAGATACATGGCGGGATGGGTTATTCTGCAGAAATGGCTGTTGAGCGTGGCTATCGCGATTCAAGAATTAACAGGATCTTTGAAGGTACCAATGAGATCAACCGCCTGCTTGTAGTTGATACCGCAATGAAGCGTGCAATGAAAGGCGAATTCGATCTGTTCGGGGAAGCTGAAAAGCTTTATTCCGATCTGAATAATATATCTGATGGTAAAAAACCAGGCGAGAGTTATTTTCAGGAAAAATCAAGATATACCAAAAACTTCAAGAAAGCGATACTCATCTGTATCCATGGTTCTTTAAAGAGATTTGAAAAAGGACTGATTAATGAACAGGAAGTCCTTAATAATATAGCGGAAATGATGATGGAAACTCATATTTCCGAGTCTCTTGCACTCAGGGTGCACAAAATGGAAACTCTTAACAAGAACGGATCATTGTACAGGGATATTCTTGATGTTAATTTATTCGATACGGCAGCTATTGTCCGTAAATCTGCTCTTGAAGCTATTGGCTCATTTTCCTCACCGGAATCATGCCCTTCGCTGATTAAGGCAATTGAGAACCTTACAAGGGTGGACTGTATAAATGTGAAGGACGCAAGACGCAGAATAGCAGATAAATTAATTGAAGATAATGAGTATAAATTCTGATTAATCTTTACAAAAAAATGCCGAACTTTGCATTAAAATTATGAAAATGAGAAAGTCCGGCATTTTTTATGTCCTGTTATTGGCAGGAGTTATTTTCAGTTGTTCTGTAGTTCCATTTACGGGACGTAAGCAATTAAGCATCCTTCCCGAGTCTGAAATGATTACCATGGGGCTTGCAAGCTACCAGGAATTTTTAAAAGAGAATGCTGTTTCCTCTGACAGGAACAATGCAGCAATGGTCAGGGAGGTAGGATCAAATATCTCTTCTGCAGTAAATTCGTACTTCAGCTCTAATAATATGGCTGACAGGCTTGAAGGTTATCAATGGGAATATACTCTTGTCGACAGCAAAGTGCCTAACGCTTTCTGTCTGCCCGGCGGGAAAGTCGTTGTTTACAGCGGAATCCTGCCAATAACTGCAGATGAAAATGGTCTCGCAACGGTTATCAGTCATGAGATTGCTCATGCTGTCGCCAGGCATGGGAATGAAAGAATGAGCCAGCAGCTTCTTGTTCAGTTTGGAGGTATTGCATTGAGTGAAGCTGTAAAGACCAAACCTGAAGAGACAAGAGGTATCTACAATACAGTATATGGCATTGGCGCTCAGATGGGTTTAATGTTGCCATATTCCAGGGAACATGAATATGAAGCCGACCAGATGGGATTGATATTTATGGCAATGGGCGGATATAATCCGGAAGCAGCAGTAGGCTTCTGGGAAAGAATGCGCGCAGCCGGAGGAGAAGCTCCCCCTGAATTCCTCAGCACACACCCATCAAATGATAACAGGATAAGGAAAATAAAGAATGCATTGCCGGAAGCAATGAAATACTATAAGAAGTAAATTTCCATTCTATACTATGACTTATTTATGTGTTCAATTTGATATCTTTTTCTTAAAGAGGTTTGCTTTCTCTCTTTGAAAAGGTATCATCATTGTGTTTAAGTTATCTTTATCACTATAAATGGTGATAAAGATCAATTTATAACATGATAAAGAATAGTGCTAATGAAACAATTTTGCATCCTATCGAAGCCAAAAATCAGGATAAACCTCTATCTTTGTGAATAATTTAACAATATGAAAATTATGAATCAGAAATTAAACAGGATCAGACAGATACTGGTTGGACTTGTTCTGGTTGCAGCAGTTGCCGGATTCTCGTCATGCGAGAAATATCAATATAATCCGCCTGCCGTAGATCCGGATGCAGCATGGAGCTTCCAGACTGATATACAACCCATATTCAACTCCGGTTGCATCAGCTGCCATGGTGGAACAACATCACCTGATTTGCGTGAAGGCAGATCTTATCAGGCATTAACCAGGGGCAACTATGTGGACGATCCGGCAGAATCAAGCGAGCTGTATGCAACTATGATATCTGCGAGTCATGCTGCAAGGTCAACAGCGGCCGATAAACTTAAAGTACTCTACTGGATAACCCAGGGAGCCGAGAATAATTAAAACAAATCAAACCTGATAATCCTATTTAATATGAAAAAGCTTTTTATCATTTTAACATTTGCATTATTCCTTAGCCCTGCATTCGCCCAGGAAGAGGCCACTCCGGAGGAAAAATCCGCTGAGCCCGTACGTTTTACGTTCGGTACAACACTTCTTATTGATAATCACACAATTGAAACACCCTACAAAGGCGGATTGGAACTTGAAATTCACCACAGGTTCAGTCTGATTGAAAATTATCATAACGTGTTTGGTATTTTCGGTGCTGCAAATACTCGTTTAGGCTTGAATTACGGGATTACCGACAGGTTGATGATCGGTCTTGGATCGACCAAAGACTATAAGCTCCAGGATGTACAGTGGAAATACCGTATCCTCAGGCAGACAGAGGATAACAGCATGCCTGTCTCTCTTTCATATTATGGCAATATCGTAGGTGACCTGCAAAAGAGTGAGGTATTCGGACCTGAAGAAAGTTACAGGCGCATACACAGGATATCATATATAACCCAGTTGATACTTGCCAGAAAGCTTAGTGAAAAGTTTTCTGTTCAGGTAGCCCCATCTCTCGTATATTTCAATTCAGTACCTATTTATTCCGATACAGCAGGTTATAAAAATCTGAACTTCGGTCTTAATGTAGGAGCCCGTGCAAATCTTTTCGGAGCGCATTCGCTGCTTCTTGAATACGACCAGCTGCTTACAAAGCAGGACCTTGAAGAGCAGCCTAAACCAAATCTTTCGTTAGGATGGGAAATAAATACTGCAACTCATACATTCCAGATTTTTGTAGCGAATTACTCACAGATAATAGGTCAGAGAAATCTGTTATTCAATACGAACGATTTTACGGAAGGTGAGTATCTTGTGGGGTTTAATATTCATGTAAGATTCTGATAAATAAATAATTAAGATAGTTTTTATGAAATTGAGGGTTCTTGTACTTTTTGGGTTTATTTTCTCCGGATCAGTAACATTTGCTGAAGGATCCCTGTCAGGGATGGAGAGCCAAAAGGTACAGGATACCTTGTTTTATGTTTCACCATTTGCGGAAGATAATGAGAGATGCTTCAAGTGCCATGGACAATCAAGGTATGAGTATAATAATGAGACTATTGGACGGGTTGTAAAAGAACCAATGTTTTCCGAAAGGATTGTTCACAGGAATGATTTCTATGATTCAAACCATAAAAGTTTCAGCTGTACAGATTGCCATTCTGAAGAATATGTAAATTTCCCGCACAAGGGCGAATTACGTATGGAACCGGTTTATAACTGCCTCGATTGTCATGGTGGTGATGA
>JBBQJD010000040.1:0-31774 GCA_038325595.1 Bacteroidales bacterium
AGGCTTAGTCCTCCGACAAAGCATACGAATGAACTTGTCCATAGATTTTTATTGATCGGGAAAGCTATGTCCCAGATCTTTCCTATTATCATTAATGTTATTGCCGCCAGAACCAGGTATAATACTTTTTTCATGGGTTTGTCATTCAGATAGCGGGAGAGCATGAAATCTCCGGTAAACATTCCCAGCAAAGCAGTACCAATTGCAGGTATCGTGCTGAATAAACCTTCCGGATCATGATTGCCAAGATAAAGTCTTCCGGGCATAATCAAGCGGTCAATATAGCTGGCCAGGTTACCTTCCTGTGAAAACGGATCCATTGACCCCAGATCATGCGCCGGGAAAAGCAGCAAAAGAAACCAGTAACCCAGTAGGAGTGCAGAAAACCAGACTATGCGCCAGCTGAGATTAGTATTCATATAAATCAATGCGGCAAACATCCAGGCGAGACCTATACGCCCGAGGACGCTGCCGTATCTCAGATCGCCAAGATCGAACCTTATACCATTATTATATATGATACCAAGGAAAACAAGGATCAGTCCCCGGCCGATAACATGTTTGTAAATTTTATCACGGCTTTCATTATTTGCTGCTCTCTTAGCCATTGAAAATGGAAATGATATTCCTGCAATAAAAAGAAACAGGGGAAAGATCATATCGTAGAATTTAAATCCATGCCATGGCACATGATCGAGCTGTTCAGCCCACCATTGAAACACCGGCCATCCTGTAAGTGCGGCAAGTCCTACGAAAATTCCTTCTCCGCCCATTATCCAGAACATGTCAAATCCCCGCAGAGCATCAAGCGACTGCAATCTTTTTATAACAGGTTTTTCCTGATTTTCCATTTTTTATCTTTTAAATTAGGTCTGCTGAGTTCAGATTTAACGTTGAAGGAGATTCCTCTCTAACTCAAAGATATTAAAATTGTAAAGCGGAATAAAAGCAGAGATAAAAATTTATTAAATGGTGTATATGTTGTCAGTTCCAGAAGAATAAGACTTTCACTCTTATTCTATATATTTGTATTATGATAATGCAACTTCACTGATTGCGGCAAGTTAAAGTATGTTAAATGTCATGGTAAATGGCTGGTTTTTGGATTCCTATAGCTTTTTGCAAAGAAAAATATTTAACTTGGAAAAACTGTTTAGTATTCTATTATAATCTGAAATTTAAGCAAATATGACAACCCGGAGAGAATTTATTCAAAAAACAGCACTTGGAGCAGCAGGCCTGACTCTTGGTGCAAAAAGTTATTCACGCATCATCGGAGCCAATGACCGTGTGAGGGTAGGGATAGTTGGTTATTCAGACAGGTTCAGAGGCGCGCTTTCACCAGCGTTTCTAAGCCTTGCTAAAGAACTGAATTTTGAGTTTACGGCAGTTTCCGACTTGTGGAACATGCGCAGGGAACAGGCTGATACATTTTATAAGGCCAAAGGTATTAAACTAAGGCTGGCCAGGAATAATGAAGAGCTCTTCGGAGGCAAGGATACTGATGCCGTAATTATTAGCACCGCTGATTTTCAGCATGCACTTCATCTTGCGGAAGCAGTCAGGGCAGGGCAGGATGCTTATTGTGAAAAGCCTTTTGCCGAGACAATGGCCGATGCAAGGGAAGCATTAAAGGCCGTTAATGAAACAAAAAAAATTGTTCAGATAGGTTCACAGCGAAGAAGTACTCCTAATTACATAGCTGCAAACGAATATATCAGATCGGGCAAGTTCGGAAAGATAGTGATGGTTGAGATGTCGTGGAATGTAAACCAGCCCGGCAGATGGAGAAGGCCAAATGTTACCGGAATTCTTAAAGAGGCAGATACAGACTGGAAGCGTTATCAGATGAATCGCCCGGCTGCTGCGTTTGATCCCCGTAAATATCTGGAGTTCAGATTATTCTGGCCATATTCATCAGGTATCCCCGGCCAGTGGATGGCTCACCAGATCGATACAGTACATTGGTTTACAGGCATCAGTCACCCGAAATCCGTTGCAGCTAACGGAGGTATTTATTTATGGAAGGATGGCCGTACAAATTTTGATACAATGACAGCCGTGATGGATTATGGAGATGCCAATAACGATTTTCAGGTTGTTTACAGCTCAAGATTTACCAATTCTGCAGGAGGTGTAAAGGAAGTGTACTTCTCAAACGGAGGGTCACTCAACCTTGATACAAATAAAATCACTTCGGATGGCGGATTGGAGGATAAGTATGCAAAAGAGATGAACTTGAAGGCTAATTTGTTGCAGCCCATGGATCTGCCAGGACTAAAAGTGGAAACATCAGCCAATACCGGATCGGATCCTATGACTGTAGCACATATGCGCAACTGGATGGAATGTGTGAGAAGCCGGAAAAAACCAAATGCCGATGTGATGGCCGGATATAATCATTCAATTGCAAACATTATGTGCACTGCAGCATTAAGAACAGGTGAGAAAGCTTCATTTGATGAGGCCAGACAGGAAGTCCTGGCAGGTGGTAAAGTATTCCAGTTTTAGATAATTAAAATATAATCAAATAGCAACCATGAAAAAACCAAGTTTAATCAACATCTGCCTGACGGTTTTTGTACTGTCAGTATTTTCATTGAAAAGTCTTAGTGCTGCTCCTGCAAAGCTTCAGCATTTTGAAATAAAAGTCTACCACATTTCAGGACAGGCACAGGAAAAAATTGTCGATGCTTATCTGAAGGATGTATATCTTCCTGCTCTTCATCGTGCCGGCATATCGAAAGTAGGAGTATTCAAACCTGTTGAGACCGATACCGCTTTCGGAAAAAGAATTTATGTTTTTATTCCTTTTAAAACGGCTGATCAGTACATTCAGCTGCCGGAAGCCTTATTAAAGGACAAAGCTTATACTGAAGCAGGAAAATCTTTCTGTAATGCAGATTATAAGAATCCCCCTTATAACAGGCTTGAAAGCATTCTTTTAAAGGCGTTCTCGCATATGCCGGCATTCACCGCTCCGAAACATGCAACTCCGGCTGCTGAAAGGATCTATGAATTAAGGAGTTATGAGAGTGCGACTGAAGCCCTGGCCGTAAAAAAGATTGAGATGTTCGATACAGCGGGTGAGATGCAATTATTTATCGATCTTAATTTCAATCCGGTATTTTTCGGCGAGGTGCTCGCGGGAAACCAGATGCCCAATCTGATGTATCTGACTACATTCTCTGATATGAAATCACATGACGATCGCTGGAATGCCTTCCGCGATTCCCCTGTCTGGAAGAAATTGTCAGGATTGGAAGAGTTTAAAAATACTGTTTCTAAGGCTCATGTGATGCTGACGCATCCTGCGGATTATTCTGATTTTTAATTGAAATCCACTTAAACGCAGAGGACGTAAAGTTTTAGCAGAGGATCCTCTAAACCCTTAGAAATTTTTCCCTAAGTTCTTGCATTATAAAAATTTTTATATTTACTTTGTAGTTCAAAGTACTTTTAGAATGGAAAACAAAACAAAATCATTTGAAGATCTGGATACCATCCGGACGATAATGGAAAATTCAACAAGGTTCCTGTCATTAAGCGGATTAGCAGGAGTTTTTGCAGGATTAACAGCACTTGCCGGTGCAGCAATTGCATTTTTCATTATATTGAATGGAAACTTTTCGAATGAATTTTTCTCCGGATTATCCACTGAAGAAAGAAGTATGGTTCAGAAAAGCCTCATTGCTGATGCATTTTTTGTACTGATCGCGGCAATCACGATAGGCTTTATCCTTTCTCAACGAAAGGCAGCTTCGAAGGGACAGAGAATGTGGACTCCGGTTTCAAAAAGACTGCTGGTCAGCATGTTTGTTCCCCTCATAAGTGGCGGATGTCTCATCATAATCCTTTATCTGCAGAACCATTACCAACTTATTATACCTTCAATGCTTATCTTCTATGGACTTGCTCTTGTTAATGCAGGTAAATTCACTTATGGCGAGGTATTTTATCTTGGGTTATTTGAAATTATTATAGGTCTCATATCAGCGATATTACCTGAATCCGGTATATTTTTCTGGGCTCTTGGTTTTGGAATTCTTCATATAGCTTATGGTCTTTTGTTGTATAGAAAATACGAAAAATGAAGATCGAGATCTCCAGATTAAATAAGTTGTTCGAAAACAGGGTCAGGCTGGGCATCATGTCTGTACTGATGGTAAACGACGCCTTTGATTTCAACAGTCTTAAGGAAACACTGAATGTTACTGATGGTAATCTTGCCAGCCATCTGAAGGCCCTTGAAGAGAATGAGCTTATAAGGGTCGATAAGCAATTCCTTGGCAGAAAGCCAAATACAAGTTATTCAATAACAGAGAAAGGATCGATACTCTTTCGCTCTCATTTGAAAGCACTTGAAGACATAATCAATTCACAATAATTTTTTTTATTTAATCACTTTGTATCGCAAAGTACTTTTTTAACTTACGAAAAATTTATAAAAATGAAAATCGAAATCAATGACAATGGCAAATGGCAGCATTCATTTACAATAAAAATGCTATTGCTTGCATTTATGGGACTTGTTCTGCTGATACCCCTGGAGATGATCAAATCAATGATCGGTGAAAGACAGGAAAACTCAGAAAAGATTAAGAAAGAGATCTCCTTTCAATGGGCGGGGCCACAGACTATTTCGGGTCCGGTTCTGAACATTCCAATGATGATTTACCCGGCTAAAAAGGATTCTGATCCTTACAGGTCTGTTTTTCATATCCTGCCTGAAACGCTTGATATAAAGGGAAATGTAAACACCGAGAAGCGACACAGAAGCATCTACGAAGCAGTTGTTTATACCTCGGATGTTGATCTTTCAGGAGAATTTATTATTCCGGAAATAGTAAACAGTGAAAAATCTGAGATCTTCTGGGATGAAGCTTATTATTCGATAGGAATAAGTGATAACAGGGGATTGAAAGGAGGAGTTTCATTAAAAACCGATTCGGCTGTTATTGAAGCAATTCCCGGATTAAAAGACAATGAAATGTTCGCCTCGGGGCTCACTTTCCCCGGTCACCTGGATAAAGGAAGGAAACAGGTTAAATTTTCTATGAGTCTCAGTATTTCAGGTTCGGAAAGCATATTCTTCACACCACTGGGAAAATCAACCAATGTGATGCTCAGCTCGCCGTGGAATTCACCCGGATTCGTGGGAAACTTCCTTCCTGCAGAAAGAAAAATAGATGAATCGGGATTCGAAGCAAAGTGGCTGGTTACAAACCTGAACAGGAATTTTCCACAATCCTGGACCGGAAATGCTTATAAAACCGAAAGCGATTCTTTCGGAGCAGACTTTGTATTACAGGTTGACCATTATCAGAAATCAATAAGGAGTGCAAAATACGGCATCCTGTTTATTGCCCTGACATTCCTGGCTCTTTTGTTTGTTGAGATTTCTACAGAAACCAGGATACACGTATTCCATTATCTTCAACTGGCGCTCGGACTGGTTCTTTTCTTTTCACTGTTAAATGCATTAAGCGAGCAGATAGGCTTCAACCTGGCATATATTGCGGCTTCAATGTCAACAATACTTCTTATTACATTTTTCCTTAAGGCACTTATTCAGCAAACCCGGCCGGTAATGCTCTTAGCCGGATTGCTTGTTTTCCTGTATTCATTCATTTTTATTCTGCTGACGCTTAATGATTATGCGTACCTGGCAGGGAATATAGGATTGTTTATTTTGCTGGCAGTTATTATGAGATTTTCATCAAAGCTGAAATTAATAAAGAAGAGCAGTGATGCTTAATATTAATCAATAATAAATGTGAGGATGTGGAGAGCATAAAGACTTGTATTTCAATAATTTCAATGCCCCGAAAGGGCTGTGAACTACAATAAATCTTTATGTTCTTCTGCTTTCCGGGAAATTTTAAACGATACACCTGCTTCTGATCAGGTTTTAAAATAAATAAAATTACTTTATTTGCATCCTGGACAATTCATTTAAAATCAGGACCAAGACAATAATTATGAAAAAAATCTCAGGATCAATTTTGATCAGTAGTTTGGTATTAACCTTACTGGTCGGATGCACAGGCAATCAGACTGCTGAAAAAAGCAATCCATTTTTTACAGCTTATAATACCCCTTTTGATGTTCCTCCATTCGAAAAAATTATGGCTGAACATTATATGCCTGCCTTCGAAAAGGGTATGTTACAAGGCAGAGAAGGACTGGAAAAAATATTGCAGAATACCGACGAACCTGCTTTTGAAAATATTATAACACCCCTTGACACTCTTGGCAAGCTTCTTACCAGAGTATCAGCTGTATTTTTCGCACAATCGTCAGCATATACCAGCGATTCTCTGCAACAGATTGAAATGGAGATCACTCCCAGATTATCGGTATACCATGATGAGATTTTCCTGAACCCTGTCCTGTTTCAAAAAGTAAAATCCATCTACGATAACCAGGCTAAGTTTAATCTTGATGATGAAGAGAAATTTCTGCTTGAAAATCTTTATAAGAACTTCGTCAGAAACGGAGCGCTTCTTTCTGCTGCTTCACAGGACACTTTGAAGAAAATAAACCAGGACATTTCCCTTCTGTCAGTAAGCTTCAGCCAGAATGTACTTGCAGAAACCAACAAGTTTAAACTTGTTATTGATAAGCCTGAGGATCTGGCCGGATTGCCCCAGGGTATAAGTGACGGAGCAGCCAACCGTGCAAAAGAAGATAATCTGGACGGAAAATGGGTATTTTCGGTTCAGAAACCAAGCATGCTGCCATTTCTTACTTACAGCACTAATCCTGAGCTCCGCAAGAAGCTGTACGACGCATATCTTACAAGAGGAAATCATAATGATTCTCTCGATAATAAAAAAATTCTTGCCGACATAGTCAGACTGCGTGCAGACAGAGCTAAACTTCTGGGTTTCAAATCTCATGCTGACCTGAATCTTGAAAACAGAATGTCCAAAAATCCTGAAAATGTTTACGCACTCCTGAATCAACTCTGGAAACCGGCACTCAAAGTTGCTGGTGAAGAACTGAAACAAATGCAGAAGATTGCCGGGAAAACTGTTATTCAACCCTCAGATTGGTGGTATTATGCAGAAAAGCTCCGCAAGGAAAAATATGACCTCGATGATAGTGAGTTGAGACCTTATTTCAAACTCGAAAACGTCAGGGAAGGAGCGTTTGCTGTTGCAAATAAGCTTTATGGCATAACTTTTACACAAATTGAAGGTATTCCATTGCCACACCCCGGCGCAATGGCCTTTGAAGTAAAAGAGGCGGACGGTAGTCCCGTTGGTGTATTATACATGGATTTCTATACCAGGGCAAGCAAGGGGCAGGGTGCATGGTGCGGCGGTTACCGCGATCATAAGTGGGTAGACGGAAAAGAAGTAAAGCCTGTAGTCACAATAGTTTGTAATTTTACAAATCCAACTGGAGATATTCCTTCACTTCTCAGCATGGATGATGTGCAAACTCTTTTCCATGAGTTTGGACATGGTTTGCAGGGACTATTTTCTGCAAACAAATACAGCATGACCTTTGCTGCAATGGACATTATAGAATTGCCGTCACAGATTATGGAACATTGGGCAACAGAGCCGGAAGTACTGAAAATGTATGCCAGAAATTATAAAACAGGGGAGGTTATACCTGATGCGCTCATAGCTAAAATACAGAAAAGCAAATATTTTAACACTGGTTTCGATAATGTTGAGTTGCTGGCAGCTTCACTTCTTGATATGGATTATTACACCCTTGAAGCTCCCGTAAAAATAGATGTTGCAGAATTTGAAAAGGAACATCTTCAGAAAATAGGCCTTATCAAAGAGATCGAGCCACGTTATAAAAGCACCTACTTCCTGCATATTGTAGGCGGTTACGATGCAGGCTATTATTGTTATACCTGGGCTGCAGTCCTTGATAATGACGCTTTCGGAGCATTTAAAGAAAAAGGTATTTTTGACCAGGCTACAGCCCAATCATTCCGTAAAAATGTACTCGCACCAATGGGTATTACAGATTCGGAACAAAGCTTTATTACTTTCAGAGGCAGAAAGCCTGTGATCGATGCCTTGCTTAAATCCAGGGGACTGAATTAACCCCTAAGTTGACTACAAAGCCTTTGAAGACAAAAAAGTATGGCTGTCCCTTTTTGAGACAGCCTCTTTTCTGATTTCAGAGCAACTGAGTTTATGTTTATTCTTTTAATTTCTGGTTATGCCGGGAATGTTATTTTGCTGATGGCGTCATCAACTTCCGCTGTAGTCATTTCGTGATCAGGAAGATTTCCTTCAAAATACTTTTCATATGCAGAAATATCCAGATGTCCGTGACCGCTGAGATTGAACAGTATCGTTTTGGAAACCCCTTCAATATCAGCTCTTCTGGCCTCGTCTAATGCACCGGCTATCGCGTAAGTCGATTCCGGAGCAGGAAGGATCCCTTCAGATCTGGCAAAAAGAACTCCGCCTTCAAAACATTCCCTCTGCATCTTGGCTCTTGCTTCCACCAATCCGTCCTTCAGCAGCTGGCTTACAATTACTCCTGCACCATGATAGCGTAATCCGCCTGCATGAATCTTTTCAGGTATAAAGTCATGACCAAGCGTATACATTGGAAGGAGAGGGGTCATTCCGGCTGAATCACCGAAATCGTACATGAATTTACCTTTGGTGAGCTTTGGACATGAAGCTGGTTCAACAGCCAGCAATCTGGTTTTCTTTCCATTTACAAGGTTTTCGCGAAGGAATGGCAAAGCAATTCCTGAAAAGTTGGATCCTCCTCCAAAGCACCCGATGACAATATCGGGATAATCACCCGATTTCTCCATCTGAAGCAAAGCTTCCTGGCCAATAACCGTTTGATGCAGTATTACATGATTAAGAACACTTCCAAGGGAATATTTGGTATATGGATCCTGAGCAGCAACTTCCATAGCTTCAGAAATGGCAATTCCAAGGCTGCCCGGTGAATCAGGATCTTTTGCGAGTACACCCCTTCCGGCAGCGGTCATAGTACTCGGCGATGGGATCACCTTTGCATTATAACTGTTCATGAGGAGTTTCCGTCCGGGTTTCTGATTATAGCTGACTTTAACCATGAAGACAAGCATTTCAATTCCGAAATGTTGTGCAGCCCAGCTTATCGCGCTTCCCCATTGACCAGCGCCGGTTTCGGTGGTAAGCCGTTTGATACCTTCTTTCATATTATAGTATGCCTGGGGTATGGCAGAGTTGGCTTTGTGCGACCCTGAATAATTACCTCCTTCATATTTAAAATAAATCTTGCTTTTTGTGCCGATAGCTTTTTCAAGATTTCTTGCCCTGAACAATGGTGAAGGACGGAATGCCTGATAAAGATCAAGAACCTCATCGGGTATGTCGATGTATCGTTCCTGTGAAACTTCCTGTTTAATAATCTCAAGTGGAAAAACAGCAGCCAGGGCATCAGGACCTATAGGTTCACGGGTCACAGGATGAAGCGGGGGCATTGGCTTATTGGGCATGTCAGCCACAACATTATACCATTGCCTTGGCATTTCTTTGTCACTCAACAGAATCTTAGAAGTTTTTTTCATTGCAATTTAATATTAAGGGTTAATAACAAGAAAGGCACACTGTGAACAGTGTGCCTATATAGTTTATTCTTTAAAATGTTATATAATTACTTGTTTCACAGCAAATTATGGTAGCTGCGCCAAGGCCAACTATTAAACATTTTTTCTTTCATCGGCACAAATATAATTAATATTTCAAAATATCAATATATTATCAAATTTATTTAACAAAAATAAAAAATTAAGGATTTTAACCGAATTCTATAAACCTGATAACATCGAGAACTATCATTCATGTACTTCAGCTCCCAGATGCCGCAGATCATCGAAGAAATTGGTATACGATTTTGCAACACACTGAGAATCCCTTATATATGTTCTTCCTTTTGCACCAAGGGCAGCAACTGCAAGAGCCATGGCTATACGGTGGTCGTCATGCGATTCAACATGTGCACCTTCCGGCTGTCCGCCGGTAATAAGCATTGTATCATCCTGTATTTCAATTCCTATCTTCATTTTGCCGAATTCTTCCTGAAGAGTTTTGGCCCTGTCGCTTTCCTTATAAATAAGACGGGAAACTCCCTTGATCCTGGAGATTCCTCCGGAATATGCTGCAAGAGTCACGAGAGGAGGGAAAAGATCGGGCGATTCAGTTGCATCAAAATCGAAAGCATTTAAATCAGATTTTGAGATGCTGATCTGATTATCGCTGATTTCAATTCCGGCACCGGCTTTTTTCAGGGCTTCCATAATAGCACGATCGCTTTGCAAGCTGTTCTGATGAAGTCCGTCAATTTTTAACTGACCGTTTATTGCTCCCGCAACGAGCAAAAATGAACCACCGCTCCAGTCACCTTCAACAGTATAGCTGTGAGGGATATATTTTTGTTTTCCGGGAATATGAAAAACCTTATAATCTGAATTATGTACTTCAATTCCAAAAGATTTCAGCAAACCTATTGTCATGTCGATGTATGGCTTGCTCTTCAGGTTATTTACTTTTATTTCAGAATTATTAATTGCCAGAGGTAATGCCATTAAGAGTCCTGTCAGTAACTGGCTGCTCACAGAACCATCAATTTCGCATGAGCCGCCTTTAACCGGACCATGAATTATCAAAGGAAGAAAGCCTTGTGAGCTGGTACATTTTACTCCAAGCTGGGTCAGCGCTTCCTCTATCATAAACATCGGTCTTTTTTTGAGGGAATTTGCTCCCACGAGAGTAATTTCAACAGGATACAGGGCGGCGATAGGAGAGAACATGCGGATTGCCAGTCCCGATTCACCACAGTTCAGCTTGGTTTCTTTCAGAATTGCAGAGCCTGTTATGTCAAGTTCGTTGACGCGGGGATCAACCCTTGCGCCCAGACCAACAGCAATACTCATAGCTGCGAGGGAATCATCACAATATGAGGGATTATGGATTGTGCTTTGCCCATCAGCAAGAAGTGCGGCGGCAATAGCCCTTTGAGTCATGCTTTTTGAAGCCGGAGCTTTTACTTTGCCATTAACTGCAGATGGGTCAACATATCTTTCCATAGGTTCATGTATTTTTTAGTATTAGTCTTTGCATTGCACCCGGTAATAACAGTTCAGGAAATTCCGAAGCTATTTTTTATCAGGTTTCACTCCGTTATTCATTATTTTCATCTGATGGTTGATCGACTCCTGGTGAATTGCCTTGAAAATCGCATCAATCAGTTCAGCGCTGAGACCTTTTGCCTGACCTTTGGCAACAGCTCTTTTTATTATTTCATCCCAACGAATACTCTGCAAGATAGTGATATTATTTTCCTTTTTATAATGTCCGATTGTTTCTGCTACTTTCATTCTTTGTTCCATCAGATCAAGCAGGTGATCATCATAAACGTCAATCTGCTGCCTTAGCTCACCAAGCACATCGAGCAATCTGGGATCAGAAGGACTGGGATTACGCAGAATAAGCCTGCTCAGAAGTTCCTTCAGATCATTTGGGGTCAGCTGTTGCGCTGAATCAGACAGAGCATGAGCCGGATCTATATGAGATTCAATCATCAGTCCGTCGAAGTTCAGATCCATTGCTTTTTGTGATATTTCGTGAAGGTATTGCCTGGCCCCGGCTATATGGCTGGGATCGCAAATGATCGGCAGATCGGGAAACCGTCTGCGGAGCTCAATCGGCAGCTGCCAGTTGGGCTGATTCCTGTACAATGTTTTTTCGTAGGTGGAAAAGCCCCTGTGTATTGCACCTATCCGAGTTATTCCAGCTCTTGCAATACGTTCGATAGCACCCATCCATAATTCGATGTCAGGATTTATCGGATTCTTGATCAGAACCATAACATCCACACCGTTCAGTGCATCGGATATCTCCTGAACGGTAAAAGGATTTACAGATGTGCGGGCCCCGATCCATAACATATCCACACCATATTTAAGAGCTTCATAGACATGCTTCTCGTTGGCCACTTCAGTTCCGACAAGCAATCCTGTTTCCTGCCTGACCCTCCTCAGCCATTTCAGACCTTCTACTCCGACACCTTCAAATGAATTCGGACGTGTTCGCGGTTTCCAGATCCCGGCGCGGAAAACACTTACCTCATTGATCTGTGCAAGCTGTCTTGCAGTTTCCATAACCTGCTCCTCGGTTTCTGCGCTGCATGGTCCGGATATCAGGAACGGACGGTTCTTGTAACCTTTCCATTCCTGTATCATTGAGTTTTTGATTTTTGATTCCATTTTACTTCTTAGTTTGGAGAAATTTAATTTTTAATTTCAGGTTTCAGGTTTCAGGTTTCAGGTTTCAGGTTTCAGGTTTCAGGTTTCAGGTTCCTTTTTTTCTGAACCATGGAATCCTGAATCAGAATATGTATTACAATTTGTGTATTACAATTTGTGTATTACAATTTGTGTATTACAATTTATAAATTAACATTAATTCAAAATCTTCCTGATCTTATTAGCTTCTTCCATGAGGTTCTTAAGTCCTTTCAAATCCTTTTCAGCAATCATCTTTTTGAATAAGTTCATCTTTTCGATATAAGTATCCATAACTTCAATGATGTACTCAGAATTCTCGATAAAAATAGGCGCCCAGGTCTCCCCGTTACTTTTTGCAAGACGTACTGTACTTTCAAAACCTCCTCCCGCCAGGTTCAGGATATTTTGTTCTTCCTGTTCCTTGTCAAGCACGCTCAAAGCAAGGGAAAACGATGTAATGTGTGAGATATGAGAAACATAAGCAACATGAATATCATGCTCAGTTGAGTTCATATATACTTTATGCATATTCAGTATTCCCAGCATCTTTTCGATTTTCTCAAGGGCATCAGTATCGCTGAGTTCCTTATCGCAGATAATTGCAGGCTTGTAATCAAACAGTTTACCTATTGCGGCAAGAGGTCCCGAATATTCAGTACCTGCCATAGGATGCACCGCAACATAGCGTCCTCTGCCGGGATGCTTTTCGGAAGCTTTTGCCATGCTTGCCTTTGTCGATCCCATATCAGTAACAACTTTTGAAGTGCCGGCAATCCGGTCAAGTATTCCGGGAAGCATGCTGCAATTGGTGCTTACCGGTGTGGAAAGAATTATCAGATCGCTCCTGTCAATAGCATTTTCCAATGTATCATTTTCATCAACAAGACCGCACAGGAGGGCTATATTGCTGTGATTTATATTACTGTCAACTCCTATTATTTTGTTGGCAAATCCACGCTTCCTGAGATCAACCATAAGGGAACCTCCTATAAGTCCGATTCCCACAACTGCAACTGTCATCTTTTTATATTAATTAAATTAGTAAGGTTTAATTCTGAATATATTTTATTAATCTTTCTTTTGCCTCAGTCAATCTGTTTTCATTGGCACAAAGCGATATCCGTATATATCTTTCACCATTTTCCCCAAAAATAAATCCTGGTGTAATGAACACATTGGTTTTATCAAGAAGCTCTTCAACAAAAGCTTCACAATTTTTGACATTTTCCGGGAGGCGTCCCCATAAGAAAAGTCCGGCCTGTGATTTTTGAAAGGGACATCTGAGGAGTTCCATAATCTCCTCAACTATTTTTCTTCTTCTTACATATACTGAGTTTACCGTGTCGTACCATGATTCCGGATTGTTAAGCGCTTCAATGGCGGCCATCTGAAGTCCGAGAAACATCCCGGAGTCCATATTGCTTTTAACCTTCAGTACGTCAGATATATATTCAGCCGGACCGGCCAGCATGCCAATGCGCCAACCTGCCATATTATGCGATTTACTCAATGAATTGAGCTCCATGGCATTCTCTTTTGCACCATCCACCTTAAGAAGGCTTTTATAATCTTTATTGAGGATGAAGCTGTAAGGATTATCGTTGCAAAGGAGTATTCCATGTTTTTGAGAAAAAGCCACAAGCTTTTCAAAAAGTTCATATGAACCACTCGTACCTGTTGGCATATTCGGATAATTTACCCACATTAGCTTCACCCTGCTCAGATCAGTCGCTTCAAGTGTGTCAAGGTCGGGATGCCAGCCCTGCTTTTCAGTCAGAGCATAATTTCTGACAATCCCGCCAACGAGGTTCGTAACAGACGAATAGGAGGGATATCCCGGATCGGGAACAAGAACTTCGTCGCCCGGATTTACAAAAGCCATGCTGATGTGCATTATTCCTTCCTTGCTTCCCAGCAGTGGCAGAATCTCATTATCGGGATTGAGTTCCACTGCAAAATATTTTTTATACCAGTCTGCAAAGGCTTTTCTTAAAGCGGCAATTCCGGTGTAGCTCTGGTATCCATGCGATGTTGGTTTTTGAGCTGCTGCAATGAGCGCAGAAACAGTGTTCTCTGACGGAGCCTGATCGGGGCTTCCGATACCGAGGTTAATTACATCCAGTCCCTCACGGCGCATTCTTTCTATTTGAGCCAGCTTCCGTGAAAAATAATATTCCTGTACATTGCCTGTACGGTGGGCAGGTTTAACTTTCATATATCATGTCTCCTTTAAAATACACACCAAGGATCTCTAAATTGCTGGTATACTTATCAAGTACTCTTTTAATTACGTCTGATTTGACGTTTTTTCCCAGCTCTAGATCGAGATAAAACATATATTCCCATTCGCCATTCAGTCTCGGTACCGACTGGATCTTCGAGAGGTTGATATCAAGTTCGGCAAGCTTGTTTAAAACTGCAGCCAGGGACCCTGGTCTATGACTTGTCGAAAAACAAATCGAAACCTTGTTGCCTTTCTTATTACCTTGTTCTTCTTTTCCTACAACAAGAAATCTTGTATAATTCTGTTTGTATGTTTCAATGCCCGCAGCCAGAATATCGAGTCCGAAAATTTCTGAAGCTCTTGAAGACGCAATTGCCGCTACATTATTGATTTTATTTTCACTTATTATCCTTGCACTTGTTGCTGTATCTTCACTCTCAATAAGTGTTATTCCAGGGTGCTGATTCAGGAATGCCATGCATTGTGACAGAGCTATAGGATGGGACCTGATCTCCTTTATGTCAGCAATTGTTTGTCCCGGCATAGCCATCAGGTTTTGTACTATCCTCAGGTTTTGTTCACCAAGGATCTTCATCCCCGATTCTCTGATAAGAGTATAATTGTACAGAATACTTCCCGATCTTGCATTTTCTATAGCCATCACGGCGAAGTCAGCACCACCGGCAAGAAGTGTATTCAGGGTGAGATCAAATGTAGAACATGGCACAATATCAATATCGTCATAGCTAAAATATTGTATGGCAGCCACTTCGTGGAAACTTCCTTTCTCTCCCTGGATCGAAATTTTCATTTTTCTAATCGTATTAAATAAGAAAGGGCCCCTTTGAGGGACCCTTGATATCATATAATTTTAATTATCTGTATACAAAAATCCCTTTATCTGTTTTTAAAATAAAAATAGAAGAAAGAGATAAAATATGTGTATACAAGATTCATTTGCCGTGTAATCAGGATACAAAAGTAATGGATTTTTTAAAAAAACAAGCAAAAAGGAAGAAAAACTATAAAAATTAAAGGGAAATTCATAAAAGCAATAACTTTTTAAGTAGGAATAGGAATAGCTGGACTTACCCTCCCGATCAGGCCATAGCCGTTAAGCAAAGTTCGCTGCCCAATCTGCTGTTTACTTTGCCTGGCCTCTCCCCCAGACCCTCTCACCTCGGGAGAGGAGTTGGGGAGAGGTGCAGGCACTAACGGACTTCAGCCTTTTTTATGTCTTTCCTGCAATACTTCCTCTATATCTTCCAAAGTTATTTTTTTGGTTTTCAGCAAGATCAATAAATGATACAGCAGATCCGCCGCTTCATTTTTAAATAAATCCTGATTGTCATCCTTTGCCTCAATAATCAGTTCAACCGCTTCCTCACCTACTTTCTGTGCTACTTTGTTGATGCCTTTCCTGTAAAGCTTGTTAGTATAGGAATCACTGGCGTCTTCCTCAATACGCTGATTTATAATTTGTTGTAACTGGTAAATAAATCCCTTCGAAGGCGCTTCCCCAAAGCAGGATGTGCTTCCGGTGTGACAAGTGGGTCCGGCCGGATTAACTTTAATGAGAATGGAATCATTATCACAATCTGCAAGCACTTCCTCGACAAATAAATAGTTGCCTGAAGTCTCGCCTTTTGTCCAAAGCCGGTTTTTACTGCGACTGAAGAAAGTGACTTTTTTTTCCAGACTGGTTTTTTCAAAAGCCTCTTCATTCATGTATCCTACCATCAGAACCTGCAGGGTAAGATTGTCCTGAATAATTACGGGAACAAGGCCGTTTCCTTTACTGAAGTCAATTTTCATTGTTTGTTTTATTAAAGTTCTTTAAGCAATCATGAAGCTGTTGATCCGGACCTATGCTCCTTTTCTGAGTTAATTTCCAACCCCGTTTCTCCGGCGAGGAAAGGCTGCTCCTTCCCCCGTGGGGGAAGGCTGGGAAGGGGGTCTCATTAAACCAAAAGGCATAAGAAGCTTTTTTGTTAAAATTGGATAATCTTTCACTAAGTAAATAATTTACAAACAATATCAGAATTTTCCGTTCTTTCTGAGTTAATTTCCAACCCCGTTTCTCCGGCGAGGAAAGGCTGCTCCTTCCCCCGTGGGGGAAGGCTGGGAAGGGGCTATAATACTTATAAACAGACTGATACGTGGATTCAATAAATCAAATAAATTTATAATCTTACACATATTTTCTCTTTAATCAAATACCTCTTTAGATCAGGTATAGTGATCTCTCCGAAATGGAAAATACTTGCCGCCAATGCACCGCTGCAGGCAGTGTTGAAAAAGACCTCCCTGAAATGTTCCATTGTTCCTGCACCTCCGGAAGCTATCACCGGAATATTTATCCTGCAGCTGACTTCCTCGGTTATCTCAATCGAAAATCCCGACCGTGTTCCGTCATTATTCATCGATGTTAAAAGAATTTCCCCGGCACCCAGTTCCTCAGCGGTCCGGGCCCAGTTTACTGTTTTAAGGTTTGTCGGAGTACGGCCGCCATCTACAACGACCATCCATTCATCATCAATCAGTTTGGTATCTATAGCTACAACAACACATTGATTGCCAAACTGTCCGGCGATTTCGGAGATAAGCTCCGGCCTTCTTACTGCAGAAGAATTGACAGTCACTTTATCGGCTCCGGCCCTGATGATTACACCAACATCCTGAACAGTATTTATGCCGCCTCCTACAGTAAATGGTATGTTTATCTCAGCAGCAATTCTTTCCACAAGTTCTGCAAGCGTCTTTCGGTTTTCGATGGTTGCAGTAATATCAAGGAAAACAAGTTCATCTGCTCCCTGCTGAACATAGATCTTTGCAAGTTCAACCGGATCGCCTGCATCGATGAGATTAATGAAATTTGTTCCTTTTACAGTGCGTCCGCCTTTAATATCCAGACAGGGAATTATCCTCTTCTTTAGCATAATTTGCCTAATTGTAGTAATGTTAGCTTTCCTTCATAAACCGCCTTGCCGATTATTGCTCCTTCACAGTCTGTCTCAGTCAGATCTTCTATGTCCTTCACTGATGATATTCCTCCGCTCGCTATCAGGTTAATTTCAACAGCTGCAAGGATATCTTTATATAATTCAGTCGATGGTCCTTCCAGCATTCCGTCTTTATCTATATCTGTACAAATGGTATATTTCACGCCTTTTGCTTTATAATCGGAAATAAAGGTGATTATGTCCTTATCGGAGTTTTCCAGCCATCCGCAGGCTGAAACCTTTCTGTTTACACAATCAGCTCCCAGAATAAGCTTATCGGGACCAAGTTCTTTGAGCCATTCAAGGAACAGAGCCTGTTTTGTTACGGCTACACTTCCTGCGGTAACCTGCAATGCACCGGCATTCAGAACCGTTTTCATATCATCGATGGTCCTGATACCACCTCCGAAATCAATCTTCAGCTTTGTCCTGGATGCTATTCTTTCGAGAATCCTGAGGTTTTCTATTTCCCTGTTCTTTGCACCGTCAAGATCCACAAGATGAAGGTATTCCAGACCATTTCCCTCTACCTGCATCGCGAACTCAAGCGGATCTTCATTATATATTTTTTTGGTACTGAAGTCTCCGCGGGTGAGCCTTACACATTTTCCTCCGATAATATCGAGTGCAATAATTATCCTCATAAATTCAGAAAATTTCGTAATATTTTTTCTCCTGTGCCGGCTGATTTTTCGGGATGGAACTGGGTTGCATAGAAATTTCCCGACTGCATGGAAGCGCTGAATGGCAGAATATAATCGCAGGTAGCAATCGTGCAGGAAGAGATTTCAGCATAATAGCTGTGAACATAATATACATCGGCATCTTTAGTCAGACCTTTGAACAGGTCTCCCTTCATTGTAAGGAAGTTATTCCATCCCATGTGAGGAATCTTTTCAACAGGGGGAAATAGTCTTACCTGTGCATCGAAAATTCCAAGACATTCGGTATCATTTTCTTCGGAGAAATGACACATAAGCTGCAGTCCCAGACATATGCCAAGCACAGGTTGCCTAAGTGAAACAATCGTCTTGTCAAGCTTCCTTTCCCTGAGGTATTGCATTGCCGAGCTTGCTTCTCCAACCCCCGGAAAAATGACCTTATCGGCACTTATCAACTCATCCGGATCATCTGTAATGTGGCTTTCATATCCGAGCCTTGTCAGTGCATTCTGAACCGATTTTATATTTCCCGCATTATATTTAAGGATAGCAATCATAAACTTCCTTTTGTTGATGGTAAATTGTAGTTATCTGTCTGTTTTACAGCCATTTTAACGGCTTTGGCAAATGCCTTGAATATAGCTTCAATTTTATGATGCTCATTCTCGCCTTCGGCTTTTATATTGAGATTGCATTTTGCATTGTCGCTGAATGATTTGAAAAAATGGAAAAACATTTCAGCCGGTACTTCTCCAATCATTTCTCTTTTAAATTCTGCATCCCAAACAAGCCATGGCCTGCCTCCGAAATCAAGGGCAACCTGTGCTAGACAGTCGTCCATTGGCAGAACAAAACTATACCTCTCAATGCCTTTTTTTCCGCCAAGTGCTTTCAACACCGCCTCGCCGAGGGTGATTGCAACATCTTCAATGGTATGATGTTCGTCAATTTCAAGATCGCCCTTTGCAGCAATTTCAAGATCAATATTCCCATGCCGGGCAATCTGCTCAAGCATATGATCAAAGAAACCGATACCTGTTCTAATGGAGCTCATACCTGAACCGTCAAGGTTAAGTTTGACTTCTATGCTGGTCTCGTTGGTTTTCCTCTGCACCTTTGCAGTGCGGGGTATCTTCTTAAGAAACTTATATATTTCTGACCATTCAGTTGTCGAAAGGGCAGCATCTTCAGATCTCCGGCTATTAATATAAATAGATTTGCATCCTATATTTTTTGCCAGTTCAATATCAGTAAGCCTGTCACCTATAACGTACGATGAGTCAAGATCAATTCCCTTTGAAAGATACTTAACCAGCAATCCTGTTCCCGGTTTGCGTGTGGGGGCAAGCTGTTCCGGAAATGTCCTGTCAATGAATATTTCGGAGAAAACAATTCCTTCACTTTTCAGAATATTCAGCACCATATTCTGTACCGGCCAGAAGGTCGATTCGGGATAGGTTTCAGTACCTAAGCCATCCTGGTTTGTAACCATAACAAGCTCATAGTCAGTTTCTTTCATGATCCTGGACAGATTTGAAATAGCCCCCGGCAGGAATAACAGCTTATCAAAGCTATCAACCTGTTCATCTGGTGGTTCTGCTATTATGGTGCCATCCCGGTCTATAAAAAGTACTTTCTTCATATTGTGATAGTAATGTATTTACAGTCTCACTCCCTCTGATCGCCGTTTGTAAAAGCCTTACCCCTCTGATTCACTTGTTTTCAGCCTCACCCCCTCGATCCACCTCTCCCGGGGTGAGAGGGGAAGTCCCTTCAACGCTTTTAGCAGCTTATCATTCTCCGATTTCTTACCTACTGTGATTCTTAGGCAATTGTCAATTATACTGCTACGGTTTCGGATGATTATTTTCTTGTCAACCAGCATGTTATATAAATAATTCGCATCCCTAACCTTAACCAGCAGGAAGTTTGCATCAGAAGGATATATTTTTTCAGTGAATTTCATCTTATGAAGCTCTGATTTAAGCCGTTCCCTTTCCTTTTTTATCTTAGCGATCTGAACTTTCACCTCTTCAATATTCTTCAGCTTTTTCAATGCAGCTTTCTGATTTACAGTGCTGATATTGTAAGGAGGCTTGATCTTGTTGAAATATCTGATTATTTCGGGATTTGAAAACGCCATGCCGATCCTGACAGAAGCCAATCCGAAGGCTTTACTGAAGGTCTGCATCAGTATAAGGTTCGTATATTTATCAATCAGTCTTGCAAATGATGGTTTTTCACTGAAGTCTATATAAGCCTCATCGATTACAACAATTCCCTTAAAATTGTCCAGGATATTTTCAACTAAAGAAAAATCCATTGCATTTCCGCTGGGATTATTCGGTGAACATATGAATATCAGCTTGAGATTCTTTTCATTATACAGGTCTTTTACCTTTTGCAGATCAATCTGGAAATCTTTATTGAGTGGAATTTTTATCACTGTTATATCATTAACAGCAGCTGATACTTCATACATTCCATAGGTAGGAGTGAAAGTCAGGGCTTTATCGACACCCGGATTACAAAATACCCTGAAACAAAGATCTATGATCTCATCGCTTCCATTCCCAAGGAAAATTTTTTCTTCATTTATACCTTTATATATAGATACTGCTGTTTTAAGCTCTTTCTGATACGGATCGGGATAACGGTTCAGCTGGCCGTAAGGATTTTCATTCGCATCCATGAAAATACCGGTTTTGCCCTTGAACTCATCCCTTGCACTTGAATAGGGAGTGAGACTGAGGACATTTTTTCTTACCAGTTTATTAATTTCAACCATTCTTCAGGTTTTTTATTCTGACACTCACTGCACTTTTGTGAGCATCCAATTGCTCAGCTTCTGCCATAATTTCAATTACAGGTCCCAGGTTTTGTATTCCTTCAGCGGTAACTTCCTGGAATGATATTTTCTTCATGAAACTTTCTGTGGAAACGCCACTGTAGCTTTTTGCATAACCATTTGTCGGAAGAGTATGGTTTGTTCCTGTGGCATAATCACCTGCACTTTCACAGCTGAATTTTCCGAGAAAGACAGATCCGGCATTAATGACTTTTTCTGCCAGTGAATGCGGTTCGGCTGTATTTATTATAAGATGTTCAGGGGCATAAATGTTGCTGAACTCAATACATTCATTCAATGACGACAACAGGATAAGCTTGCTGTTTTCAAGAGCTTTCATGACAATGTCTTTCCTGGGAAGCAGCTTTGTCTGCCTTTTAACTTCTGCTTTTACTGTTTCAATCAGTTCTTTGTCATCAGTCAGCATTATTACCTGACTGTCAGACCCATGTTCAGCCTGGGAAAGAAGGTCGGAGGCTATGAACTCAGGATTTGCAGATGCATCGCCAATTACCAGGACTTCACTGGGGCCGGCAGGCATATCTATTGAGATACCATCCATCTGTACCAGCTCTTTGGCTTTAGTGACAAACTGATTACCGGGTCCAAAGATTTTATAAACCTGAGGTATGGTTTCAGTTCCGTAAGCCATTGCGGCTATAGCCTGGGCTCCGCCTGCCTTGTATATCTTATTCAATCCCAACAGCCTGGCTGTATAAAGAATGACAGGGTTGATTTTTCCATCCTTTCCGGGAGGCGTGCATACTACAATTTCCGTGCAGCCGGCAAGTGTGGCAGGAATAGCAAGCATCAATAAAGTGGAAAATAGGGGAGCACTACCTCCGGGGATATAGAGACCTGCTTTTTCAATAGGTATATTTTTTCGCCAGCAGCTTACTCCGGGGAATGTACTGATCACTTGTTCTATCACGAGCTGTGCAGCATGAAACTTTGTTATGTTTTCTTTCGCAACGCTGATTGCTGATTTTAATTCTTCCGGTATCTGATCAATTGATTCAACCATTTCTTTATCAGAAACCAATAAAGCATCCGGTGAAACTCCGTCAAATTCCTTTGAATACCGGAAAATAGCCTGATCACCTTCGGATCTTACGGTGCTTAAGATATTCCGTACAGCTTCCTCCAAAGCAGGTTTTGCGATTCCCGGCCTCCGGCATATTGTCTTCCAGCCCTTTGGATCAGGATAAACCACTGTCTTCATTACAAAATCATTTTCTCGATTGGGATAACTAAAATACCTTCAGCGCCTGCTTCCCTCAACTGGTTTATTCTTTCCCAGAATTCATCCTCCTTTACCACTGAGTGAAGGCTGCACCATCCTTTTTCAACAAGAGGCAATACAGTCGGACTCTTCATTCCCGGAAGAATTGAGCAAATTTTTGCAATGGCAGATTCAGGAGCGTTAAGCAGGATGTACTTGTTTTCCTTTGCATTTTTCACAGCCCTTATTCTGAAAAGAAGGCTCTTCAATATTTCGAGCTTTTCTGTGCTCAGACTTTTATTGCCAATGATAACTGCCTGGCTCTTCAGTATTGTTTCAACTTCCTGCAATCCATTGGTAAGCAGCGTGCTGCCTGAACTTACAATGTCGCATATTCCATCTGCCAGTCCGATGCCCGGAGCAATTTCAACACTCCCGCTGATCTCTTCAATTTCAGAATTTAACTTATTCTTTTTCAGGTAATCGGTAAGGATCTTCGGGTAGCTGGTGGCTATTTTTTTGTTCATGAAATAAGCCGGTCCGGTATATTCCTCATCCTTGGGTATGGCCAGACAAAGACGACATGATGCAAAACCAAGCAGTTCTATGATATCCACATCCTTATTCTTTTCAAAAACCATGTTCTCGCCAAGAATGCCTATGTCAGCAACCTGTTGTTCAACATACTGAGGTATGTCATCATCCCTCAGGAACAAAACTTCCACAGGAAAGTTTTTAGCTTTTGTTTTCAGCACGCTGATTCCATTGGAGAATTTTATTCCGCATTCCTCCAGTAATTTTTTCGAATTATCACTCAGTCTTCCGCTTTTTTGAATCGCAATTTTCAGTACACTCATTTCTTATTTTTATAATATCCAAACAAACTTCCGGTAAAAGAAAAACCCGTCAGATCTGCTCAGACTGGTTTATGATATTTTTATACTTCACATATCACTATCTCCTCGCCTGAAAGCAAGTATGAAAATAATGATGTGATGTTTTGTAAGTCATTTACTTAAAATAATAAAGTGCAAAGGTAATATAAATTAATAAATAATGAAAATATTTCTTAAAAAATGCAATTCAATAATACTGGTCCTTTGAACTTGCCGCTTGGATACATTGGTTATTTAAATATTTTGGGTTGCGAATCGCCGCTTCTTCCTCCTCATATCCAACTACTTAAAATGTCATTAGTAACGCAGTGAGAAATCCCCTTCTCTCATCTGAGATTAGCTAATATAACCAGATGTGTATAAAGGGTAGCTCCTTCAAAAGGAGGGAAACATTTTACATTTAACATTTTAATAAGTCAACTACTCCTTATGTTTACTCTAGGGGCCACAGTCAAGTTTCCCGATTACACTCTCTCTGCAACAAGATCTCCCACCTGTGTGGTTGAGTACCCCATTTTGCCGGCACCCATATCCTTCAGCTTGTTACCTGTAACATCCATCACAGCTTTTTCAATTGCCAGTGCAGCTTTTTCTTCTCCAAGATGATCGAGCATCATTCCGGCACAGCTGATTGCAGCAAGCGGATTAATTACGTTCAAACCTGTATATTTCGGAGCTGAACCACCTATAGGTTCAAACATTGAGACTCCCTTTGGATTAATATTTCCACCTGCAGCAATTCCCATACCTCCCTGCGTCATGGCGCCAAGATCGGTGATGATGTCTCCGAAAAGATTGGTTGTTACAATTACATCGAACCACTCAGGATTTTTAACCATCCACATACAAGTGGCGTCGACGTGATAATATTCACGTTTTATATCCGGAAATTCAGCTATTCCGATTTCATGGAATGCTCTTTCCCAAAGATCAAAAACATATGTCAATACATTTGTTTTCCCGCATAATGCCAGGGTCTTCTTCTTGTTTCTTTTCCTGGTATATTCAAAAGCATATCTGAGGCAACGGTCAACCTGCATTCTTGAATAAACCATATTCTGAATGGCAACTTCCTGAGGCGTGCCTTTCATCATAGTACCTCCCATACCGGTATAAACATCGCCTGAATTTTCCCTGACAACAACATAATCAATATCCTCCGGACCCTTGTCTTTCAATGGAGTTGCAACGCCGGGATATAATTTAACCGGCCTCAGATTAATGTACTGATCGAGGTCAAACCTGAGCTTCAGGAGAATCCCTTTTTCCAGGATCCCCGGCTTAACATCGGGATGGCCAATTGCTCCAAGGAAAATGGAATCGAATTTTTTAAGCTGTTCAGGTGCAGATTCGGGAAGTACTTCACCTGTTCTGAGGTAACGTTCACCACCAAAATCGAATTCTTCAAAATTAAGCTTAAATCCATATTTATCAGCAGCAGCTCTTAGTACTTTTCTTCCTTCAGTAACAACTTCGGGACCAGTGCCATCACCGGCAATGACGGCGATATTGTACGATTTACTCATAGATTGTATTTATTGTTTTAAGGTTATTGTTTTTCGTGTAGATTTAACAGGCGAAGAATTCTTTGTTTTCTCATTAAGGTTTTCAATCATATTCAACATCTTTTCTGTTGCTTTGATTGCTGATTCAGCCTGGTCGGCATCAAGACCTTTTGTCTTGAAATCCTTACCGTTAAATTCCCAGGTAATGATTGTTTCCACCAGTGCATCAGTTTTACCACCAGGTGGTATGGATACCTGGTAATCAGTCAGCAGAGGATATTTCTTCCCAAGCTTATCGTAAATTTTATGTACTGATTTCATGAAAGCATCATACTGGCCGTCTCCTGATGATGTTTCCTGGTATAAATTCCCATCTATTTCAATTTGCACGCTGGCTGAAGGTTTCAGTCCGTAAGAAAGTGACAGCGAATAGTTCTTTATGAGAATCTTATAATTTATCTGTTCGCTGCCTAGTACGTCAGCAATGATAAAAGGAAGATCCTCAGGGGTTACATTTTCTTTCTTGTCGCCAAGCTCAATTACTCTCTGGGTTACCTTGGTAAGTGAGTCTGGATTAAGGAATAACCCGAATTCCTCGAGGTTCTTTCTTATTGTTGCCTTTCCTGATTGTTTCCCGAGAGCATATTTCCTTTTTCTTCCGAAACGTTCGGGCAGCAGGCTGTTAAAATAAAGATTGTCTTTGCTGTCACCGTCAGCGTGCACGCCGGAGGTCTGGGTAAAAACATTCTCACCGATAAGAGGTTTGTTGGGCGGAATTCTGATTCCGCTGAATGTTTCCACTATTTTGCTGGCTTTTGTTATTTCAAATTCATTAATACCGCATTCCATATCAAGAAAATCTGATACAATACCAATAACACTTGAAAGGGGAGCATTTCCTGCTCTTTCACCAAGTCCGTTGATTGTTGTATGAACTCCTTTTACACCTGCCTTGATTGCCGCGAATACATTGGCAACAGCGAGATCATAATCGTTGTGTGCATGAAAATCAAAATGAGTTGCAGGGTAACGGTCCACGATATTCTTGCAGAAATCAAATGTCTGTTCCGGATTAAGGATTCCCAGGGTATCAGGAAGCATAAACCTTTCAATAGGCTGGTCAATAAGTGAATTGATCATATAAAATACATAATCCGGTGAATGGATCATCCCGTTTGACCAGTCCTCGAGATAGATATTTACATTCATATCCAGTTTTCCGGCCCTGCAGATAAGTTCCTTGATGTCATTCACATGCTGCACCGGTGTTTTGCGCAATTGCTTCTCAAGATGCCGGAGTGAACCTTTGCACAGGAGATTGATAACTTTTCCACCGGCATCATTTATCCAGTTCAGAGAAATATCTCCGTCAACAAACCCGAGTACTTCAACTTTCCTGTGAAGATTGTTGTGACGAGCCCAGTCCGTTATCTGCCGCAGAGCCTCAAATTCACCGGAGGAAACCCGTGCTGAAGCTACTTCAATGCGGTCCACCTTCAGATCCTTCAGCAGAAGCTTTGCTATATGAAGCTTCTCCAGAGGAGAGTATGATACACCCTGCGTCTGCTCTCCATCCCTGAGAGTGGTATCCATTATTTCAAGTCTCATTTTGAAATGCTTTTATTTGTCTCATATCCTGTGATTAACTCCTTCATGCTTAAAAGGAAATCTATATCATCGAGCCCTTTAAGCATGCATTCTTTTTTGTAAGGATTTATTTCAAACCTTACAGTGTCACCTGTTGCAGGTATTGTTAAGCTTTGCTTTTCCAGATCTATTTTAACCTTTGTTGATGGATCTTTCTGAATGCGGTCAAGAAGTTTTTTCAGCAGCTCTTCCGGAATAACAATAGGAAGAAGACCTACATTTAAAGAATTATTCCTGAAGATATCGGCAAAGAAGCTCGATACCACTGCCCTAAAGCCATGATCATAAATAGCCCAAACGGCATGTTCGCGGCTCGAACCGCTGCCGAAGTTCTTCCCTGCAACAAGCACTTTTCCACTGAACTTCGGATTGTTAAGAACGAACTCTGTGTTTTTTTCACCCGCCTTGGTGTATCTCCAGTCGCGGAACAGATTGTCTCCGAAACCTTCCCTTGAAGTTGCACTCAGGAACCTTGCAGGAATAATCTGGTCGGTATCAATATTTTCCAGAGGCAAAGGAACACATTTGGATTCGAGTATAGTGAATTTTTCTTTTGGCATAACAGATAATTTTGAAAGTTCTTAGTTAATAAATTCACGGGGATCGGTGATCTTTCCGGTAATTGCTGCGGCTGCTGCAGTAAGCGGACTGGCAAGTAACGTCCTGGCTCCGGGTCCCTGTCTGCCTTCGAAATTCCTGTTTGAAGTTGAAACAGCATATTTCCCGGCAGGAATTTTATCTTCGTTCATGGCAAGGCACGATGAGCATCCCGGCTGCCTTACTTTAAATCCGGCACTTTCAAAAATTTCCATTAATCCTTCGGCTGCCATCTGTTCTTCAACCCTTTTTGAGCCGGGAACGATGAGTGCCGTTATGTTGTCAGCTTTTTTTCTGCCTTTGATAATTTGTGCAAATTCCCTGAAATCCTCAATTCTTCCGTTGGTACAGCTTCCTATAAACACATAATCCACAGGGTATCCCAAAAGCTTCATGCCCGGTTTAAATCCCATGTAATCAAGTGATTTGATAAATGAGGCTGAAGGCTGGCCGTTTGCAGTCTCGGCCAGAGGAATTGAACCGTCAATGGCCATTCCCATACCCGGATTGGTGCCATAGGTGATCATTGGCTTGATCTGACCGGCATCAAAGACCAGTTCTTTGTCGAACGAAGCACCAGGATCGCTTGTCAGCTTCTTCCAGCCATTAATAGCTGTTTCAACGTCATCTATTCCGGGTATGTTTGAAATATTCCTGAGATATCGGAATGCTGTTTCATCAGGTGCAATCAATCCGCCCCGGGCACCCATCTCGATGCTCATATTGCATATTGTCATACGGGCTTCCATGCTCAGGCTTGTGATTGCCGAACCGCAATATTCCACGAAATAGCCTGTTGCACCGCTGGCTGAGATCTCAGAAATGATATACATTATTATATCCTTCGATGTAACACCCTTGTGAAGTTTGCCATTAATTTCAATCTTCATCTTTTTTGGCTTAGGCTGAAGTATGCATTGAGTAGCCAGAACCATTTCAACCTCACTAGTTCCGATGCCAAAAGCAATCGTTCCAAATGCACCATGGGTCGATGTGTGACTGTCACCGCAGACAATTGTCATTCCGGGAAGTGTATATCCGAGCTCCGGACCAATCACATGTACAATGCCATTTTTTGAATTATTAAGACCATAGTACTCGATTCCGAATGAAAGACAATTTTCACGTAACCGTTCAACCTGGTTCCTCGATAATAATTCTCTGATCGGAAGGTGCTGATTCTCAGTTGGAATATTATGATCGGCGGTTGCAATTGTATTTGCAGGTCTGAATACAGGAAGGCCACGCTGTTTCAGACCATTAAATGCTTGCGGACTGGTGACTTCGTGTATGTAATGACGATCAATGTACAGTACATCCGGTCCCTGTTCGATCGAACGTACCACATGTGAATCCCATATCTTGTCAAAAAGTGTTTTTGGTGTCATTCTATTTTATTTTAGAAAGTGCATCAATAAACGCTTCCACTGATGCCGTTATAATATCTGTATTTGCAGAAAAACCATAATACATTTTTCCTTCGTGTTCCACCTGGATATGCACTTTTCCAAGGTCATCGCTGCCTTTGGTAATTGCCTGAACGAGGAACTCCTCGAGGTGAACAGTCTTGCTTATCAGGTGACGTACTGCAGTGAAGGCTGCATCAATTGGTCCGTTACCTGAAGCAGTTGAAAAATGAACTTCGCCGTTTATCTTGATACCCACAGTTGCAACAGGGATCAGAGATTTTCCACAGGAAACCTGCAGGAGATCGAGCTTAAGGGATTTCTCTCCCTGAAAAACAACGCCTGCCAGAATTTTTATATCCTCATCATTGATCTCTTTCTTTTTGTCGGCAAGAAGTAGGAATCGATGGTATATGTCATCGAGCTCTTCTTTCCCGAACTTAAATCCAAGCAGCTCAAGGTGGTGGTTAAGGGCAGCCCGGCCGCTTCGTGCTGTAAGTATAATTGAAGATTCTCTTACGCCAACTTCCACAGGATCAATAATTTCATAGTTTTCCCTGTTTTTCAGAACTCCATCCTGATGAATACCTGATGAATGGGCGAACGCATTTCTTCCAACGATAGCCTTATTTGCCTGAACCGGCATGCTCATCAGATTGGAAACCAGTCGGCTCGTACTGTAAATAAGCTTCGTATTTATGTCGGTAGACAGATTAAGGCTGTGATGACTTTTTATGATCATTGCAATTTCCTCAAGAGATGTATTTCCTGCCCTTTCACCAATCCCGTTTATTGTAACCTCCACCTGTCGGGCACCATTTATTACACCCATCATTGTATTGGCTGTAGCCATTCCAAGATCATTGTGACAATGGGTTGAAATTGTGGCTTTATCGATATTCGGAACATTATCTTTCAGAAATTTAATCTTCTGACCGTATTCCTCAGGAAGGCAGTAACCCGTTGTATCAGGGATGTTTACGACAGTGGCGCCTGCCTTTATTACTGCTTCAATAACCCTTGCCAGGTATTCATTTTCGCTTCTTCCTGCATCTTCGGCATAAAATTCAACATCATCTACAAACTTACGGGCATACTTCACAGCATCGGAAGCTCTTTTAATGATTTCCTCCGGTGTAGTCTTGATCTTGTATTTAATATGAAAAGGTGAAGTTCCTATTCCTGTGTGAATGCGTTTTCTTTTGGCAAACTGAAGAGCTTCTGCAGCTACCTCGATATCCTTTTTAATAGCCCGGGTAAGTGCGCATATCACCGGATTAGAAATAGCCTTTGAAATTTCGACCACGGATTTGAAATCTCCGGGGCTCGATATCGGAAAGCCAGCTTCGATCACATCTACTCCCAGTGCTTCGAGAGCCTGGGCAACTTCAATTTTTTCAATTGTGTTTAACTGGCATCCCGGAACCTGTTCTCCATCCCGGAGTGTGGTATCGAAAATTATTACCTTATCATCCATTTTTCAGCTATGTTAAAATATTATTATTTAATAGGCCTCAGTTTTCGCACTGCGGCACCTGCTCTCCACATTTCAGATTCACCAAGTTCCTTCAACTCGGCGTCGAGAACTTCTTTATAGTTTGGAGCCCCTGTTGATGTAAGAACTCTTACACATTCTTCACCTGATTTAACTCTTTTATATAATTCGGTGAAGACCGGAAGTGTTGCTTCCTTAAACTTTGGGCGCCAGTCCAGAGCACCTCTCTGTGCTGTGGCGCTGCAATTGGAATACATCCAGTCCATTCCTTTTTCATCGACAAGTCTGATCAGGCTCTGTGTCAGTTCTTCCACTGTCTCGTTGAAAGCTTCGGAAGGACTGTGTCCGTTTTGTCTGAGTACCTGGTACTGGGCATCCATAATTCCTGCAAGGGCACCCATCAGAACTCCGCGTTCTCCGGTGAGATCGCTGTATACCTCCTGTTCAAAAGTAGTAGGGAAGAGGTAACCTGATCCTATCGCAATACCCAGTGCAATTGTACGCTGTTCAGCCCTGCCTGTGAAATCCTGAAATACAGAGTAGCTTGAATTGATTCCCGCTCCGGCCAGGAAGTTACGTCTTACACTGGTTCCTGATCCTTTGGGTGCACACAGGATTACATCAATATCTGCCGGAGGAATAACTCCGGTGTGTTCTTTATAAGTTATTGAAAAACCATGTGAGAAGTATAAAGCATCTCCTTTTTTAAGGCATGGTTTAAGTTTTGGCCAGAGTATGCGCTGAGCTGCATCAGATACAAGATACTGGATAATAGTTCCTTTTGTTGCAGCTTCTTCAACAGAAAATAATGTTTTTCCCGGAACAAAACCATCCTTTACAGCCTTATCCCAGTCAGCCTTAAACTCAGGTGCCTGGCCGATGATCACATTAATACCATTATCTTTCATGTTTAATGCCTGCGCAGGTCCCTGGACACCATATCCGATTACTGCAACAATTTCATCTTTTAAAACTTCGCGGGCTTTTGCAAGTGAAAATTCTTCTCTTGTAACTACATTCTCGACGACACCGCCAAAATCAATTTTTGCCATGATCTTAATTATTAAAATATGTGATTAAAAACTGTTTATCATTTTATTTTCCAGCGGAATTACCGGCTGGTTTAATTTAATTCAATATTTTCAGGTGAATAACGGTTAGCCTCATCCATTTCTTTAAGGTAAGAATTAAGTTCCTTAACCTGTTTAGTTATGGCAACCCTTCCTGATTTGGCGAACTGAAGAACGCCATATGGCTCAAGCTTTAAGAGCAGATCTGCAATTTCTGATTTGTGTCCCGTTTTTTCAATAACGATATATTCAGGAGAAACTTCCAGTATACGTGCATTGTAAGTTCTTACAATATTATCAATTATGCTGCCCGACATCAATCCCTTCGTCGTAACTTTATATAGAGCAATTTCCTGATATATAATCTGTTCTGAGGTATGAACAAATACCTTAAGCACATCAACAAGCTTCTCCATCTGCCTGGCAACCTTCTGGATCATTTCACTTGTTGTTTTTACAACTATTGTGAGCAGATGAACTCCTTTAACCGCTGATTCGGAAGCTGTGAAGCTGTCGATATTTATTTGCCTGCGAGTTAGTATTATTGTTATTTGTCCAAGGATCCCTATATGATCCTCGGTGAAAAGCGATATTGTAAATTCCTGTGTCATAGTGTTTTGTTTTAGTGCAGGATATGATTAATATGTTAATCTTATTTCGGATACAGAAGAACCCGGTTCAACCATCGGGAATACACCGCCTTCTTTTTCAACTGTAATATCCAGCAGATAAGGTCCCTTTGAAGTCAGCATTTCTACGAGGGCATCTTTCAGATCTTCTCTTTTTACAACTTTTTTAGCCGGTATCCCATAACCATTCGAAACCATAACAAAATCGGGATTTATCAACTCTGTGGCAGCGTAGTTTTGTTTATAAAACATATCCTGCCATTGACGTACCATTCCAAGAAAGCTGTTATTCAGAATGAT
>JBBQJD010000041.1:0-30986 GCA_038325595.1 Bacteroidales bacterium
TAAGCCCGCCAGCGCCGATGGTACTGCTGTATTGTGGGAGAGTAGGTCGTCGCCGACTTTAAAAAAGGGTTCAGCCAAAAGCTGAACCCTTTTACTTTTTAATAGTATTGACAGAGAAGGAGGTTGAGCGTAACGAAGTGAAGCGAAATCCAGCTGAGAGAGATACTCCTCGCAATGATTGTCTTTGCAAAGATCCTGCTAGTGAGCCACTTACTATACTGTCATTGCGAGGAGCCTGCGACGAAGCAACCCCTTTAACCTATCAAGAAATTAATTACTTACACCTGACATTGGCGGAAAGCCTGCGACGAAGCAACCTCTTTAACCTTCAAGAAATTAATTACTTACACTATCAGATTTAGAGGGTTGAAACCAGGAGGGGCCGGGGGTGTGTTCATGAAATATTATCGGGGAGGAAAGGATTGCTTCGTCGTACTGCTTCGCCGTACTCCTCGCAATGACCGTCCAGGTTAATTGGTCATTGTCTTAATTGTAAACAAAAAAGGCGCTATAGTAAGCGCCTCTATATTATTTTCAGAGATCTGCTAATAAAACTTATATCTCTTATCCTCTATATTAGCTTCTTTCCTGAGTGATTCATATGCTTCGTAATTGCCTCTCATCCTGAAGTTTGATGCCAACCTGTCCTTTAACAGAGTGATTTCCTCATCAGGAGCTGTAGTTATATTATTTGCAACAAGCAGGAATACGCCATTGGTGCCTGTAACAGGTCCGGTAACTGTTGCTTCTTTTGCAACTGATGCTGCTCCGATAAGAGCCGGCTCAGTTCCCAGACCATCAATCGAATAGGATTTGAAATTTACCTGCGGAGCCTCCTGTACTGTAAGGTTCATTGCCCGGCCTATATCTTCAAGTGATGCACCTGAGCTGTTATTTTTCATAAACTCCCCGGAAATTATTTCAGCTTTCTTGTCCTTAATAAGAGCAAATCTTATTTCATTTTCCACATCTTTGAGAGGCGAAATCCCGTCTTCCTGCACCCTTGTGCAATATCCGACCACATACTTATCGCCTATCTCAAATACTGCCTGCTGGCTGTTGTCAAGTACTATTTTGCCTTCTTCAGCCTGGAATAACGACATAATAATAAGCCTGGGATTATCCAGTCCGGGTAATGCCTTCTGCTGAGGAGAAACATCGTTGGCGACTCTCTTGTTCAGGCCAAGGTCCGCAACGGCTTTTGTGAATTCTTCATAGGTGTCATTTGTTCCGGCAAACTGGCTTGCTTCACTGTAAGCGTTCTGGTTTGTAGCCGAACCGGCAATGATCTTCCTGTCTATGTAACCGATATTGTATTTTTTAACCGGTTTTGATTGTGCAATGATTTCAATTATATGTATTCCAAAAGTTGTTTCAGCTGTTTTAATGTCTCCTTTTTTACCTGTAAATGATGCTTCATTAAATGGAGCAACCATCCTTCCTTCTGTAAACCATCCAAGGTCGCCGCCAATCTGGGCCGAACCCTGATCATCAGAATTTGAAAGTGCAATTACTTCAAAGGGAGTGCCCGATCTGATTAATTTTATGAGGCTGTCAGCTTGTTTTTTGACATCTTCAATTGACCTTGTCTGTCCTGGTGATAAGAGAATATGCCGGACATGAACAGAATCGGGACGCTGGGCAACAGCCAGTAACCTGGCTATCTTGTATGAACCATCTTCCACATACGGTCCGAATATGCTTTTTGTATCTTCCTTCTTTACAAAATCCTTCAGATTTTCAGGAACATCATTCATTGGCAGGTAAAAACCAATATGCCTCGAATCAGCAGTCAGGTTAATAAACTGAACAGGATCTGCAGCATTGGCAAATTCTTCTTTTTCCCTGGTAATCCATTCTTCTGCCTGTTTGATATCATCTTCAGAGGGTACAACATCGAATGTTACATATTCAATATCCCTCAGCGCTGTTCTCTTGTAATCCTCCTTATTTTCGGCATAATATGTTTTCATCTCACTCTCCGATACTGTTACCGAAGAATCAGACAGTAAAGCATAATTCTTCTGAAGATAACTGAAATCAACAGTCGGGGATGAAACGCTTTTATCGAATTCAGCCTGTTTCTTTGTCACATATAATGCTTTTGAAACAAGATTATTGTATTTGGCATTCATCCGGTCATTTACAATTTCATTCTCAAAAAATAACCAGTATTTTTTTGCTGCCTCATCAACTTCCGTTTGTTTCAGAAAATTCACCAGGAAAGATTTGTTAAATGCACCTGTTTGCTGGTCAGAAAACAATTGCTGAACTATCTGATGAGGATTATTTCCAAGAACGAGATCATCAACTTCTTCAGTGCTGACACCTATTCCAAGTTGTTTGTATTGTGAATCGAGAATCTTTTCTCTTACCATCTGCTGCCATGTCTGCTCACGAACAGTCTCAACTGTAGATTCATCAATATTTGTTCTTCCTGATAATTTATAAATCTCAAGAAGGCTCTGCAACCTTAACTCATATTCCTGATATGATACGGATTCCCCAGCTATTTCACCTATTTCATAATATTTTTTCTGCTTTAACCGCTGACCTCTTCCATTTCCAAAGAAGTCACTCACAACAAATAATAATAGTGAAACCCCAATAACCACCGCTACTAATAATCCGGCTTTCTCACGCAAAAATTGAAGTGTTGACATGCAATATGTTCTTTAATAAATTAATAGAAATACACCTTTTTTTAATACAGGCGACAAATATAACAAAATTTCATTACAACTCTGAACAGGCAATAAATTGTTACGGGTTAGGTAAATGTTCGGTTAAGAGTAATAAGGGGGTATCTTCATAAAGACGGAAATTCATAAACTTTTCTCATTTACGAACAAGTCGGATAAAAAACATACATATTATCCAAATCACTATGAAAATATGGGGTTCATTTATTAAAATCATATATAAATATTAAAAAATATAATAAAAAAATGGGGGTGTTTTAAAATAAATGCTATTTTTGAACAAAAATATATTTAAATATGGCAGAACTTAGATTTAGTGCATTAAGAGAGGTGTTTAACAGAGAACCTGTTAAAGTAATTACACCCTCCCCGATTATTTCAGAATACTTTGGAGAAAATGTTTTTGATCTTCCAAAAATGGAGCACTTCCTTTCGAAGGAAGCTTTTAAAGTAGTGAAGCATGCAATAAATGAAGGAAAATCCCTGAGCAGGCAGGAAGCGAACCAGGTTGCTACCGGGTTGAAAGCGTGGGCTATCGGAAGGGGAGCAACGCACTACACCCACTGGTTTCATCCGCTTACTGACGGAACAGCAGAAAAGCATGATGGTTTTATTGAAGTCGGTGAAAACGGACAGGTAGTTGAGAATTTTTCAGGCGAGGTGCTCGTTCAGTCCGAGCCTGATGCATCAAGCTTTCCAAGCGGCGGTATCCGAAATACATTTGAAGCAAGAGGGTACACAGCTTGGGATGTATCATCGCCCGTTTTTATTGTTGGAACAACTCTTTGTATACCAACTATATTCGTTTCATACAAGGGTGAAGCTCTCGATTATAAGGCACCGCTCCTGAAATCTCTGTCTGAGCTTGACCGTGCGGCAGTTGATGTTTGTCAGTATTTCGACAAGGATGTAACAAAAGTGATTGGAACACTTGGAATTGAACAGGAATATTTCCTTATCGATGAAGCTTTATATTATGCCCGTCCCGATCTTATGCTGGCTGACCGAACACTTATGGGACACCAGTCTTCCAAAGATCAGCAGCTTGCGGACCATTATTTCGGATCTATTCCTGAAAGGGTTATGAATTTTATGGAAGACTTTGAATGCGAATCATACAAACTCGGAATTCCTGTTAAAACCCGTCACAATGAGGTGGCACCGAATCAGTTCGAATGCGCTCCAATTTTCGAGGAAATAAACCTTGCCGTTGATCATAATCAGCTTCTGATGGATATAATGAAAAGAGTAGCCCGCAGACATAATTTCAGGGTTCTCTTCCATGAAAAACCCTTCGCTGGTATAAATGGCTCAGGCAAGCATAATAACTGGTCAATGGCAACAAACACCGGAGTGAACCTCTTATCTCCCGGGAAAAATCCAAAGACTAACCTTCAGTTCCTTACATTCCTGGTGAATGTTATAAAGGCTGTATACGATAATAATGAAATACTCAGGTCATCTGTTATGAATGAGACCAATTCATACAGGCTCGGAGGACATGAAGCACCGCCTGCCATTATATCTGTTTTTGTGGGCTCATATCTTACTAATATGCTCGAAAGTATTGCACGGAAAGTGACAGACAGGAAGATGACACCTGCACAGAAAACCGAGCTTAAATTGGGAATAGGCAAAATTCCTGAGATACTCCTTGACAATACTGACAGGAACCGTACCTCTCCATTTGCTTTTACCGGAAACAGATTTGAATTCAGGGCTGTCGGATCTTCAGCAAACTGCAGCTCTGCAATGATCGTTCTGAATGCTGCAGTAGCTCATCAGCTTACACAGTTTAAAAAAGAAGTCGATGCCATCATTAAGAAAGGAAGAAATAAGGACGAGGCAATCTTCCAGGTGTTAAAAAAATCTATCCTTGAATCAGAACAGATTTTGTTTGAAGGTGACGGGTACAGCAGCAACTGGCATAAGGAAGCTAAGAAAAGAGGCCTGACAGATACTCCGGGAGTTCCTGATTCAATCAGTCTTTTTCTTACACAGAAATCAAGGAATGTGCTGGTCGGAACAGGTGTCTTCACAGACAAGGAGCTCGAAAGCCGTGTTGAAGTGGAGTATGAAAAGTTCACTAAAAAAGTTCAGATTGAAGCCCGTGTTCTCGGAGATCTGGCCATAAATCATATTGTTCCTACTGCTATCACCTATATGACCAGCCTCATAGAAAATGTGAGAGGTCTTAAAGAGATATTCGAAGAATCAGAGTATCAGAGGCTTGCAGGAGCGCGCAAGGAAATGATAGTAATTGTGTCAGACCATATATCGATGATAAAAAAACTGGTCAACGATATGATCGAAGAACGCAAGAAAGCTAATGTAATAGCTGATTCCTACAAAAAGGCAGTTGCTTATGAAAATTTGGTCAAACCTTATCTCGATCAGATAAGGACCCATATTGACAAGCTCGAATTGATTGTTGATAATGAAATATGGCCACTGCCAAAATACAGGGAATTGCTTTTTACCCGGTAGGCAGTATTATATTCATGGTTAAAGAAAAAGGATTCCCGGTACGGAATCCTTTTTAGTATAATAATAGCCGGTTTTTCACGTTCAGTTTTGTAACTATGGATTCGTAAATTGATTACTTTTGTGATCAAACAATGTTCAGTATGAAACGATTATTATTGCTCATCATAATGTTACTGGTTGTAGTTTCCTTCGATGCTGCAGCGCAGAAGAGAAAGGCCGGGAGAGCTTATTCAGCTTTCACCGCAGGGGAGTACTTCGATGCAATTGATTTGTTTAAAGATGCTTATTCAAAAACAAAAAAGTCAGATAAAAACGAGAGGAACGAACTGGTATTCATGATTGCCGAATGCTACAGGCTCACCAATGATCCGAAAAATGCAGAAACATGGTATAAGCTTGCTGTAAAATCATCATATTCAGGACCTGAAGCACAATTCTGGCTTGCCGAATCATTAAAGAAGAACGGTAAATACCAGCAGGCAATCGATGAATACAAGAAATATAAACAGGCGGTACCGGCAGATGCCAGGGCTGACCAGGGAATTCGTTCATGTGAGCTGGCCCTTGATTGGATGTCCAACCCGGAAGCATACCTTGTAGAAGAACTTAAGGATCTGAATTCAAAGGAATCAGATTTCAGTCCTGTGTACGGCCGTGAAGATTTTGGACTTATCTATTTTACATCCTCACGCGATGGCGCTGCGGGGAGCAGGACACATGGAGCCACAGGACAAAGCTATACAGATATCTTTGAAAGCCGGATGGATAAGAAGTCAAAATGGAGTACTCCGGTTCCTGTTGAAGTAATTAACAGTGAATTTGAAGACGGAACACCCGCATTTTCAAAAGATTATAAAGATCTTTATTTTACCAGGTGTGAAGCCGGGAAGCGTGAAACGAAAGGTTGTGTGATAATGCATTCAAGAAGGACCGGAGAAAGCTGGTCTGAGCCCAAAAATATTGGAATACTTCCCGATTCACTTGTGGCTGCACATCCTGCATTGTCTGCCGACGGCGCAACATTGTACTTTGTTTCCGACATGGCAGGCGGCTTTGGTAAAAAAGATATATGGAAAGTAACAAAAGGCCAGGGCGAATCATGGACCCAGCCGGTTAACCTAGGTCCTGATATCAACACACAGGGCGATGAACTTTTTCCCTATTCAAGGTATGACGGCACACTGTACTTTTCTTCTGATGGACTGATCGGTATGGGAGGCCTTGACATTTTTAAAGCTCAGCCTCAACCAGACGGAGGGTGGGTCGTTCAGAACATGAAAGCACCCCTTAACAGCTTTGCCGACGATTTCGGAATAACATTCGAAGAGGAAAATGAACGAGGCCTGTTCAGTTCGACCCGTAAAGGAAGGGTTAACGATGAGTTGTACGCATTCGAACTGCCTCCTTTGAAATTCAATGTCACAGGTCTTGTAAAAGATGAAAAAACAGGAGCAGCCATTACAGGCTCTCTTGTCCAACTGATTGCAAGTGATGGTTCCAATCTCCAGGCCGAAACAGGTAATGGCGGCGATTTTAAATTCCCTTTGAAGGCTGATGTTGATTATATTTTCCTTGCATCCAAAAGAGGCTATTTAAATGGCAAGGAGAAAGAGACGACCAAAGGCCAGGAAAAGAGCAGGGATTTCATGGTTACAATCCTCCTTACCGCAATTGACAAACCCATCGAACTTCCAAATATCCTTTACGACTTCGGCAAATGGGATCTGAGACCTGAATCAATGGTATCACTCGATAAACTTGTTGAAACTCTTCTTGATAATCCAAATGTTACCATAGAACTCATGTCGCATACCGACTCACGCGACACCGAGGAATATAACCAGGATCTTTCACAGAAAAGAGCACAGGTGGTTGTTCAGTATCTGATCGACAAAGGTATTGCAGGGGAAAGACTGATGCCAAAAGGTTATGGAGAATCACAGCCTAAAGTTGTTGACACTGAAATTGCACAACAGAATCCATTCCTGAAAGAATCTGCAACGCTTACCGAACAGTATATCAACAATCTTGCAGATGACGAACAGAAAGAAATTGCCCACCAGATTAACCGGCGGACAGAATTCAGGGTTCTGAGAACCGATTATGAATCAACGTCTAAATAATTCCTGTTAAATTCATATATTAATAAGATGAAAAAATTCCTTCCTGCAATATTTTTGGTGCTTGTTTCATTTGCCTGTATATCAGCTTCTTATCCTCCCGAAAAACCAATCCGGATTCTTGTCATTACCGGTGGTCATGACTATAATACTGAGAAATTTAACCAGATGCTGGTCAGCCTGGGTGATAATATATCTTACCAGATTGCAGTACTTCCCGAAGCATATGAAATGTTTAAGCCTGAAAACAGAAGCAAGTATGATGTCCTTGTATTCTACCATATGTGGCAGAAAATTTCGGAGAAGGAAGCAGCCGTTTTTGCAGATTGCATCCGACAGGGTAAGCCGTTGGTTGCATTGCACCATAGTATCTGCGCTTATGATGACTGGCCTGAATATGTCAATATTATTGGCGGAAAGTATTTTCATAAGACAACGACAGTAAATGGAAAACAGTATGAACCGTGTACATATATCCATGATCTGAATTTTACAGTCAAAATTGCCGATCCGAAGCATCCTGTGACCAAAGGAGTCAAAGATTTCAAAATATTTGATGAAACGTATAAAGGTTACTACGTTGCTCCTGAATGCAAACCTCTCCTGACCACAGATGAACCCAGTAGCACTCCTGTAATCGGCTGGACAAAAAAATATGGTAAAGCACAGGTTGTTACCTTGCAGAGCGGTCATGATACCCCCACATTTGAAAACCCCGATTTCCGTAAGCTGCTTAAGCAATCGATAGAATGGGTTTACAGCAATGGAAGCAATAAAGGCGGTAAATAATATTACTGCATCCTTTTTTCTATCTTCGGGGTTTGATCTGATATAGTTTATGCACAGCGAAGCAAAATACAGCAGAAGAGGCGTTTCTTCCTCAAAGGAAGACGTTCACCAGGCTATCGTAAATATTGATAAAGGGCTTTTCCCTAAAGCCTTTTGTAAAATTATTCCTGACCTGCTTGGCGGCGATGATGCTTACTGCAATATAATGCATGCTGATGGAGCAGGAACAAAATCATCACTTGCATACATTTACTGGAAGGAAACCGGAGATATTTCTGTCTGGAAAGGTATTGCACAGGATGCAATTGTGATGAATCTTGACGATCTGCTCTGTGTAGGAGCTTATGATAATATTCTTTTATCTTCCACTATAGGCCGTAATAAAAACATTATCCCGGCAGAGGTCATCTCAGCAGTAATAAATGGAACCGAAGAAGTTCTTGAAGAGCTTAGAAAGCTTGGAATTGGAATTTGGTCGACCGGAGGTGAAACAGCCGATATCGGAGACCTTGTAAGGACAATCATTGTTGATTCCACAGTTGTTGTAAGGATGAAAAGAGCTGATGTGATTTCAAACCATAACATCAGTCCTGGCGATGTTATTGTGGGTTTGTCTTCATCAGGACAAACGAGCTATGAAAAAGAATACAACTCAGGTATGGGGAGCAATGGCCTTACCTCTTCAAGGCACGATGTCTTTGCCTCGTACCTGGCATCAAAATATCCTGAAAGTCTCGATACATCACTTCCTTTTGATCTTATTTATTCCGGAAAGCTCAGACTGACCGATCACATTGACGGATTAACTTATGATGCAGGCAAAATGGTGCTCTCCCCGACCCGTACCTATGCTCCGGTTGTAAAAAAAATAGTTGAGAAGATGCGCAAAGAAATCCATGGGATGGTCCATTGTTCGGGGGGAGGACAGTCAAAGATCCTTCATTTTATTGATAATATTCATGTTGTAAAGGATGACCTTTTCCCGTTGCCTCCTTTATTCCGGATAATTCATGATCAGTCGGAAACCCCGTTTGAAGAGATGTATAAGGTTTTTAACATGGGCCATCGATTTGAGATATATACCGCAAAAGAAAATGCTTCTGAAATTATTGATATAGCTTCAGGCTTTAACCTTGAGGCTAAAGTAATCGGCCATTGTGAATCATCCGGAAGAAAGCAGCTTACTATTAAATCCGAATTCGGAACATTTGAATATTAACTCCTGGTTTTCATTAATCTTAAACCTGGAACTTTGAACCTGGAATTGGACTCTTGTCCCTTTGTACGTTTTTATTACCTTTGCACCGCGAAAATTTCATAATATCATGGCTAATAACATTATTCTTGAGAGACTGGAAGGTGTAAAAACCCGATTCATCGAGGTTGGCGACCTTCTCACCCAGCCTGAGATTCTCTCGGATATGAAGAGGTATGTTAAACTGAATAAGGAATATAAAGATCTTCAGCCTATAGTTGAATCGTACGAAAAATATAAGCTTGCCCTCAGCAACATCGATAGCTCGAAAGAAATTCTTGCAACTGAGAAAGATGATGAGATGCGTGAAATGGCAAAAACCGAGATAGAAGAACTTACATCAAGGTTGCCTGAAATGGAGGAAGAGATCAAGATGCTGATCATCCCTGCCGATCCCGAAGATGAAAAGAATGCTGTTATGGAGATTCGTGCAGGTACAGGTGGTGACGAAGCAAGTATTTTTGCCGGTGATCTTTTCAGAATGTATAGCAAGTTTTTTGAATCCAAAGGCTGGAAGGTTGAAGTAAACAATATTTCAGAAGGTACAGCAGGGGGTTATAAAGAGATTGTAATACGGGTAATTGGTGAGGGGGTATATGGTGTAATGAAATATGAATCAGGCGTTCACCGTGTTCAGAGGGTTCCCCAGACTGAAACTCAGGGCAGGATACATACTTCGGCAGCATCAATAGTTGTACTGCCTGAAGCAGAGGAATTCGATGTCGACCTCAGAACCGAGGACATCCGTAAGGATACCTACTGTTCTTCAGGCCCCGGAGGACAATCGGTAAATACAACATACTCCGCAATCAGGCTTACCCATATCCCTTCAGGCATTGTTGTTACCTGCCAGGATGAAAAGTCACAGCTGAAAAACTACGATAAAGCTCTGAAAGAACTAAGAACAAGGCTGTATAACCTTGAATATCAGAAGTATCTTGATGAGGTATCGCACCGCAGAAAGACAATGGTGTCAACCGGTGACCGGTCTGCCAAGATCAGAACATATAACTATCCGCAGGGAAGGATGACCGATCACAGGATTAATCTTACTATTTACAATCTTCCTTCCATTCTCGATGGGAACATCCAGGATGTGCTTGACAAACTGCAGATGGCTGAAAATGCAGAACTTCTTAAAGAAAGCAGTCTCTAAATAAACTGGTGATGAATCATACTCAATTATTTGAGAACATAGTCGGAAAGCATTCTTTCCTTTGTATTGGTCTTGATTCTGAAATTGAAAAAATACCAGCTTTTCTTCTTAATGAAAAGGATCCGGTTCTGGAATTCAACAAAAGAATTGTTGATGCAACTTATAAGCATGCAATAGCCTTCAAGCTTAATGTCGCTTTTTATGAATGTAACGGTATCAAAGGGTGGACCTCCCTGGAAGCAACAGTAGAATATATTAAGAAGAATTATCCGGACCTGTTTGTAATTGCTGATGCCAAAAGAGGAGATATTGGTAATACATCGAGAATGTATGCAAAAGCTTTTCTTGAAAATATGCCCTTTGATGCAGTGACAGTTGCACCATATATGGGCGAGGATTCAGTGGCACCATTCCTGTCAGTAAAAGATAAATGGGCTGTGCTGCTTGCACTGACCTCAAATAAAGGTGCCGATGATTTTCAATACCACAATGAAGACGGAATAAAGCTTTTCGAGAGAGTGCTTTCAGTTTCACAGAGATGGGGCAATGTTGACAATCTTATGTATGTTGTCGGAGCAACCCGTGCCGAAATGCTGATTCAGATACGAAAGCTTGTACCTTATCATTTTCTTCTTGTTCCCGGAGTCGGTGCTCAGGGGGGAAGCCTGAAAGATGTTGCAAAGTACGGAATGAATTCAAAATGCGGCCTGCTGGTAAATTCTTCCAGAGCCATTATATTTGCCGATAATACCTCTGACTTTGATATGGTTGCAGGTCAGAAGGCAGAGGAAGTCAAAATAGAAATGGAGGATTACCTTCGCCAGTCCGATCTGATCTGATATCTCACGATGTTTTCCGGTAACGCCTGACTGCCAGGGATGTAAATAAAATGGCTATTACAATCAAAGAGTAAATCTCCACCTGAATATCCTGTATTGCAGAACCTTTCAGCATTACCATCCTGTTTATACGCATGAGATAAGCAACCGGATTTATAAGATTGAATTTCTGTGCCCACACAGGCATACTCTCATAAGGGGTAAAGATCCCGCTCATCAGAATAAAGATGATCATACAAAAGAATGCAATAAACATAAACTGCTGTTGTGTTTCCGAGAATGTAGAAATAAACAAAGCCAGACCTAGTACAGCAATAAGAAAGATGAAGGCGGCAAGAAACAACAAGGCAATACTTCCTTCAAAAGGAATATTGAATGCAAGCTTTCCGATCACAAGACCAAGCACCAGATCAATTAATCCGATAATCAGGAAAGGCACCATCTTTGATATCATAAACTGATATTTCTTCACCGGTGTCACATTGATTTGTTCTATAGTACCAATCTCTTTTTCACGAACAAGATTAAGCCCTGCCAGCAGAAATCCTATAGCTGTTACAAGTATTCCAAGTATCCCCGGCAGCATATAAAATTTATAATTGAGCATTTCATTATACCAGTACCTGTTTACTACCTGGATATGAGAGCCGTGTATGGGATTTATATTCAGATTATTAACAATGATTTCAGTATTGTAGTCACGTATTACACCATTCATATATGCCCATGATAATTGTGCTGTTGAAGGATTTATAGCGTTTACTGAAGCCATGAGCTTAGCCTGATTTCCCAACCCGATATCTTTTCCGAAGCCGGAAGGGATCTGAAGAACCATTTTGCATTTATCACTGTGTAAAAGATTATTGGCTTCCTCCTCAGATGATATTGAAAATTTTACTTTGAAGAAGGTGGATCCTTCGAGCTTGCTCAATAGTGCTCTTGACTCCGGTGTCATATCCCTGTCAATAATTCCCAGTTCAATGTTTTTTATCTCAAATGTAATGGCAGGCACAAGTATCAGCATCTGAACCAAAGGCACAGCAAATATTGCTTTCGAAATAAACTTATTCCGGAAGATCTGGATAAACTCTTTTCTTATCAGGTATAATATTGTTCTCATTGTCAGGTTACTGAAGTCTGATCTTAAATTTCCTTATGCTTATTCCGATGAATATCAGGGTCATGGCTAAAAGAATGAGCGTTTCCTTCCATACATACAGGAGGCCGGTTCCTTTTATCATTATATTTTTTATAATTATTATAAAATATCTTGGGGGTAATATCATGCTTATATAATCATAGATCTTTGGCATGTTTTCTATGGGAAAAATAAATCCTGAAAGGAGAATAGTAGGAAGCATCAATCCTATCAATGAGATGAAAATTGCCTGCTGCATCGTATCAGATACTGTGGAAATCAGGATTCCCAGCGAAAGACTCATCAGAATGTAAAGCATGCTTTCAGCCAGCAGAAGTACGATGCTGCCTTTTACCGGAAGGTCAAATACAAACCATGAAAGCAATAATATTAGAAGAACATTTACAAATGACAGGACGAAATAGGGCATTACTTTTCCAAGAATAATATGAAAAGGTTTAAGAGGTGAAACAAGAAGGACTTCCATTGTGCCGAACTCTTTTTCACGCGTAATGGTCACTGAAGTCATCAGGGCACAGATTAGGATGAGTACGAGAGTGATTATCCCCGGGACAAACATAAAATGACTTTTGAGCTCCGGATTATAAAACATTCTGACCTCCGGGATTACAACAGAGCCGGAACTGGCTGATACTCCGGCAAGTTCCCTGTTGAAATCGGCAATTATGGCCATGGTGTAATTGGTCACCAGGGTTGCGGTATTCGGTTCTGATCCATCAGCTATGATACTGATTACAGCCTTGCCCTCACTAATGAGATTATGGCTGAAATCCTTTTCAAAAATTATGACAGCTTTTGTTTTTCCTTTTTTGAATATTTTGTCTATGTCATTGTAATCCAATAGTTTCTCTGTTTTTTTGAAGAACCCAGAAGAGTATATCTTATCCGATAATTTCTGGGTTACCTCATCATTTGACAGATCGAGGAATGCTACTCCGGCATTCTTTATATCGGTACTGACAGCATAGCCGAAAATCAATATCTGTGCTGCAGGAATTCCAAAAAGGATTATCAGAGTACGGTAATCCCTGAATATATGGAGGAACTCTTTTTCTACGAACCCAAGAAACCTTTTCATAAATCCCTTATCAGTTAGTTGTTGTTGAAGGTCTTGCTATCCTTATGAAAACCTCTTCTATGGAACCCACCTTATACTGCTTCTTAAGATTTTCAGGGGTGTCGATTGCAACAATTTTACCCTCGCTCATAATAGAAACACGGTCACAGTATTCAGCTTCATCCATATAATGTGTGGTGACAAAAACGGTAATTCCTTCCGCTGCCGTTTCATAAATCATCTCCCAGAACTGCCTTCTGGTAACAGGATCAACACCTCCTGTTGGTTCATCAAGAAAAACAATCTTTGGTGAATGAAGCACAGCTACTGAGAAAGCAAGCTTCTGCCTGAGTCCTAAGGGAAGGTCGGCAATTATTCTGTCCTCATATTCGTGAAAATGAAGCTTTTCAAGAAGCTCGGCCGTGCGTTCCCTTATTATTTTCCGGCTCATACCGTAAATTCCACCATAAAGAGTTATGTTCTCTTTCACAGTAAGATCCTCATATAGTGAGAATTTCTGGGACATATATCCAATATTTTTTTTAATCTCCTCTGACTGCCTTGCCGCATCAAATCCCGCTACCTCAACTGAACCTGATGTTGGAGTTGATAATCCGGAAAGGATTCTTATAGTTGTAGTTTTACCGGCTCCGTTTGCTCCCAGGAAACCGAAGATTTCTGCTTTGAAAACATCAAAATTCAGGTTGTCATTGGCAATGAAGCTGCCGAATTTTTTTACCAGGTTTCTGACTGTTATAACTCTATTTTCCATCTTTTGCCTCCATTAATTCAAGAAATCTGTCTTCTATTCCTGCAACTATTTCTTCAATCATTATTCCTCTTAAATCTGCCTGCTCAAGATATGTTGTTAAAGGACCCTTTTTGAAATCCGAAAACGTCACATGAACTGAATCACCGAAGGGATATGCAGTTAATGTATCAGGATAATTCCTCAAAGAAATCAGCAGCTTGTATTTCTGATCTGCCTTAACCGAATACAGTTTTGTGCTGAATCCTTCCCTGATTCTGAGGGGCTGGTCTATTGAAAGAATGTTCCCATTCTGTATAAGGGCAACCCGGTCACATTTCATTGCCTCATCCATGTAAGGGGTTGATGCAAGGATTGTTATATTATGTTTTTTCAGCTTCGAAAGCATTGTCCAGAATTCGGCTCTCGACACGGCATCAACACCCGTTGTAGGCTCGTCCAGTACAAGTATCCGTGGCTTATGTATCAGAGCGCATGAAAGTGCCAGTTTCTGTTTCATACCCCCTGACAACTTTCCGGCCAGCCGTTTTTTGAAAGGTTCAATATGAGAATATATGTCAGCTATAAGATCGTAATTTTCTTTTATGGTAGTTCCGAATACAGTTGCATAGAATTTCAGGTTCTCTTCCACGGAGAGATCCTGGTAAAGGCTGAACCGGCCGGGCATGTATCCGATATTCTGACGGATGGATTTATATCCTTTCACAACATCCATTCCAAGCACCTGCATAGTTCCTTCATCGGGAAGCAAAAGGGTTGTTACTATACGGAAAAGACTCGTTTTGCCGGCACCATCAGGACCGATGAAACCGAAGATCTCGGCTTCATTCACTGAAAATGTGATATCATTCAGTGCCTGTGTGGCTCCGAATTTCTTTGATATTCCAGATGACACTATTACTGCAGACATTTTTTTTAAGATCAGAAAATTGCTTCGCCGGGCATGCCTGATTTCAGGGTGCCGTCGTTTTCAACATTTATTGTAACTGCATATACAAGTGTAACACGCTCTTCCTTGGTCTGTATAATTTTTGGGGTAAACTCAGCCTTCCCTGAAATATACGTTATTGTTCCGGGAAAGGAGACATATCCTTTTTCCCCTGCATCTGTTCGTACTGTGCATTGCTGGCCTGTTTTAATGCTGCCGATCCGGGCTCCGCTCACATACACTTTAAGATTCATGACTGACAGGTCAGCTATCTTGGCAAGAGGTCTTCCTGCAGCAGTTATCTCTCCGGCTTCAGAGTATTTTTCAATTATTGTTCCATCCTGCGGACTTTTTACCCTGCTCCGGTTAATCTGTTCGTTCAATGATGCCTTCTTTGTCTCAAGAACACCCATTTCTGCAGCAATAGAGGCATTCTGTGTGTTGTTTGCAGCCATCTGTTTCTGCAACACAGCAACCTGTCCTGCCAGATCATCATATTGCTTTTTTGTGGCGGCATCATTTTTCAGCATATTGTTTATCCTGTTAATATTAATTTCAATATTGGCTATCTGCTGATTAAGAATATCATTCTGGGCATTCACTGAATTCAGCCGGGTAAGCACACTCTTCATACCAGCATCTATTTCTGCTTTCTGAAGGTGGAACATAGTTGTATCAATGAGAGAAATTTCTTCACCTTTGGTTACTTCCGTTCCCTCGTCGGGATTAAAGTTTATAATCCGGCCACTGGTCTCAGCGGAGATCATAACTTCAGTTGCCTCAAAATTCCCGAAAGCATCGGCTTCTTCGGTTTTATTCCTGCAGCCTGTCATCAGGATTGCAGCAATAATAATTAATGATCTGGTTTTCATTTGTTTACTGTAATATTATAGTTATTTAATCTCTTCGCCACTGATATTAAGATACTCTACTTTTGCAAGTGCAAGATTTATCTTGTGTATCTCAAAGCTGATAAGAGCCTGCTGTTCGGAATTCATCTCATTCAGTAGTTCAGTAGTCGTTATGATGCCATTTTCATATTGCGATCCGGCTGAAGCTGTAATCTTTTTTCTGAGATCAATCAGTAGTGAATCTGTTTCCAGTAATGAATTCAGGCTTTCTATTTCTGCCTTTTTGGTGTCAAGCAGCCTGGTAAGGGTTTCGGTCATGTCTTTTTTCCTGAACTCTATTATACTCTGCTGATAAGTTATCACCTGCTTTTCATTTTTTGCCTTGTCCCAGTCGAATATATTCCATTTTAAACCTGCTCCCACTATATAATAAGGAGCAAATTCATCTTTGAAGAAATTATTACCGGGAGGGTTTCCATACCCGAGTGTGGCAAATCCAAAAGCCTTAGGCTTCCTCCTGCTGTCAATTATCTTCAGGCCTGCAGCAATTTGTTTCTTTCTAAGATCAAACAATTCCATTTCAGGACGGAGTATCTCATTTCCATTTTCCTCTTTTAATTCGGGAAGGATAAACTTTGTATCAGCGTCAAGATGCTTATTTGTAAGGCCCGAAAGAACTTTCAGCAGAGATGATTTCCTTATTTCAATTTCTGATAGTTGCTGCTCTATCTTGATTTGTTCAGCCGAGAGTGTGTAAAGATCTGATTTTGAGACAACACCATTTTCAACAGCAGATTGTACTGAAGAGATTCTCTTAGTAATCAGACTATGATAATTATTTAACAGGTCCTTTTGCTTTTCTGCCAGCATCAGACTGAAAAAATAGCCGTTTATCTGGCCACGCAATTTATAGAGATCAGTTTCAGTTTGCTTTTTATTAATACTCAGGTCAGTTTTCTCAAGAGCTTTCGAGTTTTTAATCAAGCCGCCATCATAAATTACCTGGTTGATCTCAAGGTTAACCTTGTACTGTTCATGCGGAAGGGGACGTATTGCATCCGCAATGCCCGGGAGAGGCAATGACGCGAGAGCACTGCTCATATCAATCACCTCAGAATTATAGACAAAGCTTCCGTTTACGTCCAGAGTTGGCAACCATCCTTTAGAAAGGTTTTGCTCTTTAAGGTCGGATATTTCAGTATAGGCATCTTTTTCTCCGGCAAGCGCACTTGAAGCCATTGCCAAATCATAGCAATCCCTGAGTGTCAACGCCTCCTGCCCCTGAATTTTATCGGTGAAAAAAACTGAAACCAGTATTGTGAAACCTGTCAGAAAGTTTTTTATATATTTTATTATCAAATTAATACATGTTTTCATCAGTTTAATGTTTTATGGGATATCACTTCTTTATTGCTTTGATTACAAAATCAGCAGCAAATTCTTTCCTCTCCTCCATATATTTTTCGAAATCAACTCCAATGTTGCTGAACAAAGCTTCGAAAATTCCTCTTGCTGCAAACGGGAATACAATAAGGGATACAATTGTTGTCATAATTTGCGGAAGGTTTTCTTCTGTTATGTTATACTTATGCATTTCTCCTTCGTGATTTTTGAGAATTGTACTCCACAGATGGCTGAAATCAATATTTTTAATCAGCTTTTTAAATCTTTGGGGATTCCTGTTTATCTCATTAAGTATAAATCCGGGAAGTTTCGGATTTTGCTGGAGAAATGAAATGTGTTCCCTGAAGAAGTATCTTATTTTATCTTCAAGTGATAACTCTTCTTCGAATATTGGGGTGAATCTTGAGAAAATTTTTTGAGCCAGTTTCGTAAAAACAGCTTCAAACAGATGATCTTTTGTTCTGTAATAGTAATGAAGGAGCGATTTATTAATACCTGCTTTATCGGCTATATTTTGCATCCTCGCGCCATCCATTCCCTGTTCTTCGAAGACAAATGTGGCAGCTTCAAAGATTTTTTCTTCAGTCAGCTTATCATTTTCCATACCCTTGCCTTTTTGGTTTAACTATATAGTTTAACTGAACGGTCAAAATTACAACAGTTTTCTTACGTGAACAAATTTTTGCAGATTTATTTTTATAAATACGCAGCGGTCATTTTTTGAGGTATCTTTAATAATACTTTTTTATCCGAGAATTTACTTATGGTTTTTCTGATACTTAAATTAGAACCAAATGAAAAAGAATAAGTTAGTTATATTATTTACCGGAATATTTATGAATCTGATTTTTAGTTCAGCACTTTCACAGGACCTGACATGGTTTTCATCAGGAAACGGCGGCATTGTTGCTGCCGGACCAAAACCTTCCGCCCAGGCAGGGATTGACATTCTTTCAAAAGGAGGAAATGCAATTGACGGTGCTGTTGCCGTAATTTTCAATCTTGCAGTTTCAGATTATGGAATGTTCTGTATCGGAGGAGAAGTACCGTTTATGTTTTATAACACCGGATCTCAGAAAGTAGAGGTCTTTAATGGAATGGGAGGCGCGCCGAAAGATCCGAATGCAATTGAATGGTATTATAATAATAGTATCCCGACGGTGGGAATAAGGTCAGCAACTGTTCCAAGTGCTGTAAGTACTCTTCTCACCGCTCTCGAAAAAAGGGGCACAATGAGTTTTGAGCAGGTGATTGGACCAACTCTTGCTTTGCTTGACACTAAGCAGAAAAGCTGGTATGCAAATCTCGCAGCTACTCTTCGTAAGCTTATAGAAACTGAGAAGATAACCACCGGTACAAGGGAACAAAAAATAAGAGCAGCAAGGGACCGTTTTTACAAAGGCGATATAGCTGATGAGCTAAATGATTATTATGTCAGTTCAAATGCATTTTTGCGGAAAGCCGATCTGGAAGCCCATACAACTTATATAGAAGAGCCTGCTTCTGTCAATTATCGTGATTATGTAGTAAATAAATGCAATACATGGACACAAGGCCCTGTTATGTTACAGTCACTGAGGTTGCTTGAAAATTTCGATCTCAAATCAATGGGGCATCTGTCAACTGATTATGTGCATGTTACAATTGAAGCAATGAAACTGGCTTATGCAGACAGGGACAGATATTATGGCGATCCTCGTTTTTCCAAAGTACCTCTTGAGCAGCTTCTTTCTGATAAATACACGAAAATCAGATATCCGCTGATAGATATGAATTATGCTTCAGCTGACATACGTCCCGGTGATCCTTTTAAAATGATTGCAGAAGCAGGTCCTGGAGAATACAGGCCCGGAGAGCATGGTACAACTACCTGCGTTGTTGCCGACAGGTGGGGTAATGTTGTAGCTGCTACTCCGAGTGCAAATCCAGAATACGGTATTTGTGAGAGTCTTGGTATCGCCCATAATACCAGACTTAGCAGCCTGAATACCCAGAAAGGTCATCCGAATGCTCTTGAACCGGGTAAAAGGCCGCGGATAACACTTACTCCAACTATTATTCTGAAAAACGGAAAACCCATTGTTGCAATGAGTGTAGCAGGAGGAGATATGCAGGACCAGGTATCGCTGCAGCTTTTTCTTGATTATGCTGAATTTGGCATGATGCCTGAAGAAGCAATTCCTGCACCAAGGTTCAAGACATATCATATGCAGGATTCATTCAATCCTTCACCGTCTGATACAGCAAGGATTTTCCGGATCGGGGCTTTGGATATTAATCCTGTAGATCAGAAAATTGTTGACGAACTTACCACCCGGGGTCATGAAGTAACAGTTTTCAAAGAGTCAATTGCCAATCCTGTAATGGTATGTTTTGATCAGTCAGCCGGTATAGCATACGCAGCATGCATTAAAGGAAAATTCACAGGAGCCATTGACCTGAAAAAATAAGTAGACGTATTATTATTAACTGGTAAACATTTTAATACAGGCATTGTTGAGTAATAAAAAAGTTCTATGAAGTGGCGTGGAAGACAAGGCAGCGGTAACATCCTGGACCGGAGAGGTGCGGGAAGAGGCCGCATGGTTGGCGGTGGAATCGGAACTATTGTCATTCTTATAATTGTATGGCTTCTGGGAGGTGATCCTTCCCAGTTAATGGATAGTTCTCAGAGTGGCGGACAGACAGAACAGATTACCACTACACCCGAAGAGGATGAAATGGCTCAGTTTGTTTCAGTGGTGCTGAAGGATACTGAAACAGTGTGGAGTAAGTTATTTGAACAATCAGGATCGACATACAGGAAGCCTGTCCTTGTTCTTTTCAGAGATGAGGTCCAATCAGCATGTGGATTCGCAAGTGCTGCAAGCGGCCCTTTCTACTGTCCGGGTGATGAAAAAATTTATATCGATCTGAGCTTCTGTGATCAGCTCAGGACGAGATTCGGGGCAGCTGGCGATTTTGCAATTGCATATGTTATCGCGCATGAGATCGGGCACCATGTTCAGAATCTGCTTGGAATTCTTCGCAAGGTAGAAAATCAGCGTTCAGGTTTGAGCCAGACCAGGTCTAACCAGTTAACCGTAAAACTCGAGTTGCAGGCCGATTTTCTTTCCGGTATGTGGGCACATTATGCACAGGAAATGCTTAATTCCCTTGAAGAAGGTGATGTAGAGGAAGCAATTAACGCTGCTGCAGCAGTGGGAGATGATGCTCTTCAGAAAATGTCGACAGGCAGGGTTGTACCGGATGCCTTTACTCATGGTACTTCTGCACAGCGTAAGGAATGGTTCAGGAAAGGCTGGGAAACAGGAGATATCGAACAGGGAGATACATTCACTGCAAATATCAGGTAATCAGTTAGACATAAGATTATCCGTATGCACGTACTCTATCTTGTAAACATTCCATACACAGCCATTCTCGAAATTTTCTGATCTGATAAGTTCAAGATTTAAGTTATTATCGATATCTGAAAATGCCGGGTAAGATTTTTTCCCTACGATGAGTGGATGAATAAGCAGGCTTAATTCATCCACAATACCCTTATTAATCAGAAGGTTTCCAAGAATCATTCCGGTATCGGTCAGAATTTTGCTGATCCGGAGTTTGTCATGCAGAAGATCTATTCCTTTTCCAAGGTCACATTTATTATTGCCTGTAACGAAATACTGATAATTTCTTTCTTCCAGATAAGCAATATAATCCGCAGGCGTTGACTTTGAAACCAAAACTATCACATCCCTGCAATACTCGAATCTGCGGCAGGTATGAAGTATTCCTTTAAGCTTTCCGCCTGAATCAACAATCACCCACCAGGGCAATGAATCAACACGTTTGGGTTGTCTGAAGTCGCTCTTATGCTCTTCCGGAATGCCTTCTCCGAACAGATCAATTCCTGCTAAAATGGTTTCTGATCCAATCAGATGGGCATGAGGACCATACTGACCTGCAATTTTATAGTGCAGTTCCATTTCCGGGATGAATCCTGTCAGCGATCCATCCAGACTTATTGAATTGTGGATTATTATTTCTGTCTTATTCATTTTCTGCTTTATCATAGAATGAAGTTTAGTAAAGAAACAGAAGGTAATAGATGATAATTATAAGATTTAAAGTTGTGGAATATAATCCAAACAGTTGATCTGATTTAGAAAAATTATACTATTTTACACTCGGATTTTTTAGAATTATATTCATTAACTCATTCAGAAGAAAATCTTTTGTTTAAATGCGGATATTACATTTAGTGAAGAAATTTGATTTTGGAGGCGCTGAGAACCACGTTCGCGACCTCGCTAATGTAATGAAAGAGATGGGGAATGAAGTTTTTGTGATCGCCAGACGGGGAAAGCAGAATGATTTACTCGATACCAGGGTAAATTTCATTAATCTCAGAATGTTCGATTGTTTCATATTATTTCAGATACCATACATAGTCCATCTGATCAGGAAAAATAATATACAGGTGTTACATGCCCACCAGAGGCTTCCTGCTTTGTTTGCATCTCTTGCCGGCAAAATAGCAGGGATCCCGGTTATAGTTACTGTTCATGGCCAGACACAGCATGATTTACGATCAAAATTCACAAAAATGATTCCTGATAAATTTATATATGTACGGCAAAACACTTATTTGGAATCAGTCAGGTACGGTATTCCTGAGGATAAATCCGTATTTATTCAAAATGGGGTATCAATAACAAGAACTTCAAAGAAAAGAGACTTTAATTCAATTTGTTATATCAGCAGAATAGATAAGCGCCATGCCTCAGTTATCAGTCTGATAATCAAAAAGGTGATAGCGCCTGTTTCTTTATTATATCCAGGAATAAAATTTAATATTGTCGGCGACGGTCCTTCCCTTGGTAGTTTGAGGCATGAAGCTGAGCTGATAAATAAACAGCTTGGAAGAGATGCAGTTATTATACATGGTTACGTTTCAGATGTAAAGAAGATCGTAAACGGATCAGGCTTAATTCTTGGTGTTGGAAGGGTAGCGATTGAATCTCTTGCATGTGGAGTTCCTGTTCTTTCAGTCAATTATAAATGTATGGGAGAGCTCGTGTCTATGAAAAATTATTCTTTTTTCAGGTTGAACAATTTTGTCTCTCTGGGCAGCCCCCCTCCTGATGAAACCAGTCTTATTGATGCCTTGGAAAGTTATTTCAGGAATATCCCTTTCTGGCAGGGGGAAGCTGTCGCAATACAAAAAGAAATTGAAAAGGATTTTGATATTTACAGGATAGGCAAGGAGATAACTGATCTTTACTCGGAAGTTATTGCCCTGAATAATTAGATATGGTATAAACCACTTAATTTAAGTCAGGTTGAAATCAAGGACGCTCGCGAGGCGTCTTTTTTTTGTAATGGGTTAATAATAGGGGGTGGTAAGATAAAAAAGTACAGAATAAGTCCAAGTAACCCTGTAAAACATAAGGTAAGTGGTTAAAAAATGCCAAATATATTGCATATACCCCTAAAAATATCTACCTTTGCTATTTGTAATTGTGTTTTTGTTCTGTTTTTATACAATAAATAATGAAATCAATTCAGAAAAAGTACTATTTGATACTGTTTTTGACTTTTATTCCATTTGGTCTTTATGCTTCTGATACGACTCCGGTTGATACGGGTGCAACGGCCTGGATGCTGACTTCAACTGCGCTCGTTCTGCTTATGATTCCAGGTCTTGCAATGTTTTACGGGGGTCTGGTAAGAAGTAAAAATGTGCTTGGGACAATCATGCATAGCTTTGTAGCAATGGGTATCATCAGCATCCTTTGGGTTATTGTAGGGTACAGCATGTGTTTCGGAGGAAATGTCATGGGAGGATGGTTCGGATGGAACCCTGACTACTTCTTTTTAAAGGGAATTGATTCGAACATTATGGATGCAGGCATTCCCGAATATGTTTTCTCGATGTTTCAGGGCAAATTCGCAATAATAACCCCGGCTCTGATAGCCGGAGCCTTTGCTGAACGCGTAACGTTCAAAGCTTACTGTTTTTTCATAGCAATTTGGAGCTTACTGGTATATAATCCTCTTTGTCACTGGGTTTGGTCCCCTGACGGGTTTTTGTTCAAGCTTGGTGCCAAAGGAGCAATCGATTTTGCAGGAGGCACAGTAGTTCATATCTCTGCAGGGGTGAGCGGACTTGTTACTGCAATTTATCTGGGAGCCCGGAGAGGTTATCCCTATCAGGTTATCCGTCCTAACAACCTGGTTATTACTATGCTCGGGGCAGGATTATTATGGGTCGGATGGTTCGGTTTTAATGCAGGAAGCAGCATTTCAAGCGGATTGAGCACGGCTCAGGCTCTTACTGCAACACAAGTGGCAGCAGCTGCAGGAGCACTTACATGGATAATCACCGAAAGCTTCCACCAGGGAAAGGCCACTGCACTTGGTTTTGCAAGTGGAATACTTGCCGGACTGGTTGCAGTCACTCCGGCGGCAGGGGTTGTTCAGCCATATGGTGCCATGATACTTGGAATCATTGCTTCAGTGGTTTGCTATATGGCTATTCAGGCTAAAAATAAAATGGGCTATGATGATAGTCTGGATGCTTTTGGCATTCATGGAATCGGTGGTATTGTCGGTGCTCTCCTGCTTACTTTCTTCATACGTCCATCATGGATGGCTGAGGCTGCCGCTGTTAAAGGAGGAATCTGGAGTATATGGAGTCAGTTGGGAGTTCAGGCTCTTGCAGTAGGTATAGCTATTGCTTATGCATCCCTTATGACATTTGTAATTATTTATTTTCTTGGAAAAGTCATGAAATTCAGATCAAATGAATTAGATGAGATGGCCGGACTCGACAGAGCCTATCATGGTGAAAGAGCTTATGGCATGCTAAACCCAAGTTAACCTGAAAAGATAAAGAATATGAAACTCATTACAGCTATAATCCGTGAAGTTAAGCTCGACCAGGTTCGTGAAGCCCTGATTGAGGCCGAAATAAAAAGAATTACCGTCAGCCGTGTTTCAGGTCACGGACAGCAGAGAATTGAAGAAATGTACAGAGGCCAGATAATCGTTCCCGACCTTATTCCTAAAATTAAAATTGAGATTGCAGTAAACGATGCATTTGTTGATATCACCGTAAATACAATTCTTAAAGCAGCCCGCACGAACGGTTTTGGAAGTGTTGGTGACGGGAAGATCTTTATTACCCCGCTTGAGGAATGTATACGGATCCGCACTGGCGAAAGGGGAGGTACGGCTATATAAGTTTAATTGCAACCGGCAAAAACATTATTCCTGAGCTATTTTCATCAGGCAGGTTTAAAGCCAACCCTGCCTTCGCTCGGGTTCCTGGTACCAAGCATCTTTTTGACCTCTTCTTCCTTATTATCAACATTAACAGTGAATTCATCAGTGCATGTAATCACAGTTTGACCACTCTCTTCATCAAATCTTACACTGATAATTCTATCAGTATTGAGGATTACCTCTTTCCCGTTTGATTTAAATATCTTGAAGCTCATAATAGTTGTGTTTTGGTTCCGGACAAAGGTAATAACTATAAATCAATCGATTGTAAATTTTAATACTGTTTAAGATATTTTGAAACGACCCGACCCCGATAATGTGTGCCCCCGGACAAAATCTCTCGTCCATTACTCCATGTCCCCATGAACTGTTACCTGGTTTTTTTTGTTAGTGTTTGATACTTTCAAGTTATGATCTGTTAAAATGGCAAGCATAGTTAAAGGCTACGTGTATGACATTTTTATCAGCTATCGCCAAAAAGATAACAAGGGTGACAGGTGGGTCAGTGAGTTCATTGACGCTTTGAAGATTGAACTTGACAAAACTTTAAAGGAGGAAATCAGCGTTTATTTTGATATTAATCCGACTGATGGTCTGCTGGAGACTCATGATGTAAATGCCTCTTTACAAGAGAAATTAAAATGCCTTGTGTTTATTCCAATAATTTCACAGACATATTGTGATCCAAAGTCATTTGCCTGGGAAAATGAATTCAAGGCATTTGTTGAACAGGCTTCCCAAGATCCATATGGATTGAGGGTAAAACTACCAAACGGGAATGTAGCTAACAGGGTTCTACCTCCCATGGCTCAGGGTAAATCCTGTTCTTGTTCCCGAAGGTTCAAGGTATATGACACTGCTCAGGGAAGAAGGACTGTAATTCGGCACTTCCCACATGAGTTGGATTAATTTTTCGATTTCTTCAACTTTTATTCTTTCCCCTTAGGTTCTCCGGTAGCCGGAAAAAACTATGCTGGCAAAGCGTATGGCTACATGCATTTTCAAAACCTATGAATCATGTAATTTTTTTCCAAAATTGTATAACCCTTTTACATCAAATAATAGTCACTTTTGATGCATATTGGAAATTATGAGAAAGCACACATTCATCATCGCATTATGTATTTCCATACTCACAACATTTTCAAGTTGTGAAGTAGTAGGCGGAATCTTCAAAGCAGGTATGGGAGTAGGAATATTTATAGTCATATTAGTCATTGCATTAATATTATTTCTCATTAGCAGAATGAGGAAAAAATAAATAGTTCTGAGTTTTAAATCTTATTTAAAAATTAGATCATGGCAAAAAAAACAGTTAAAAAGCTGGTTGCAAGCAAAAAAGTAACCGACCTGCAATCCAACACTCAAAATGGTGGGGAACAATTGCTCACTACTAATCAGGGGTTGTTAATTAACGATAATCAAAACTCACTCAAAGCTGGTGAGCGTGGTGCAACCTTATTGGAAGATTTTATTTTGCGTGAAAAAATAACTCACTTCGACCATGAAAGAATTCCTGAAAGAATAGTTCATGCCCGTGGTTCTGGTGCACATGGTATTTTCCAGTTATATGAGCCAATTCCAAAATATACAAAAGCAAAATTTTTAAATGATACTTCAAAACCTACTCCTGTATTCGTTCGGTTTTCTACAGTTGCAGGTTCAAGAGGTTCATCCGATTTGGCTCGTGATGTAAGAGGATTTGCAGTAAAATTTTATACAGAAGAAGGCAACTACGATCTAGTAGGTAACAACATGCCTGTATTTTTTATTCAGGATGCAATAAAGTTTCCTGATTTAATTCATGCAGTAAAACCTGAACCGCACAACGAAATTCCGCAAGCTGCATCGGCACACGATACCTTCTGGGATTTTATTTCCTTAATGCCCGAAAGCACACACATGATAATGTGGGTAATGAGCGATCGCGCCATTCCGCGCAGCTTGCGAATGATGGAAGGTTTTGGTGTGCATACATTCCGTTTGATAAATAAAGAAGGGGTTTCGCATTTCGTAAAATTTCACTGGAAACCATTGTTGGGAATTCATTCGGTTGCATGGAATGAAGCATTGAGTATTTCAGGCAAAGATCCCGATTTTCACAGGAGAGATTTATTTGAAGCAATTGAAAGCGGAGCATTTCCCGAATGGGAATTAGGTGTGCAAATTATTCCTGAAAAAGACGAACACAAATTTGAATTTGATTTGCTCGACCCTACAAAATTAATTCCTGAAGAAATTATTCCAGTGCAACGCATTGGTAAGATGACTTTGAACCGCAACCCCGATAATTTCTTTGCCGAAACAGAACAGGTTGCGTTTCATCCGGGGCATATAGTGCCGGGTATTGATTTTACTAACGACCCCTTGTTGCAAGGAAGATTATTTTCGTATACAGATACACAATTGTCAAGATTAGGAAGTCCGAACTTTCACGAAATACCTATTAACCGCCCCATTGTTCCTGTGATGAATAACCAGCGTGACGGACACATGCGACAAACCATCAACAGCGATAAAACAAGTTACCAGCCCAACACCATAAGCAACGGTTGCCCGTTTCAGGCAAAAGCAGTTGATGGGGGTTTCACCAGTTTTCAGGAACGCATTGATGCAAAAAAAATCCGTGAACGCAGCCACAGTTTCTTTGACCATTTCAGTCAGGCAACATTATTTTTTAATAGTCAGGCAGAACACGAAAAAAATCACATCACAGACGCACTCACTTTTGAATTAGGAAAAGTAGAACGCATTGAAATCCGTGAAAGAATGTTAGGCATACTCACCCAAGTTAATAAAACTTTAGCAGCAAGAGTGGCAGATGGGTTAGGGATGCCGGTTCCCACGCAACCGATATATCCAATCAATCATAGCGTTCCTGCTGATGGCATTCAAAAAAATTATGAACCTTTATCCATAAAACAAAGCATTGAAAAGTCAGATGCATTGAGCATGGCAAACACAATAAAAAATTCCATCAAGACAAGATGTATTGCAATACTTGCAGCCAACGGAGTGGATGAAAATTCTCTTACAGCAATGAAAAATGCACTAGAAGCCGAAGGTGCAAAAATAAAAATTGTCGCGCCAAAACTCGGAACAATAAAAGGACCAACAGGTAAAGAAATAAAAGTTGACATGAGTTTTCTCAACACAGCTTCAGTATTATATGATGCAGTTTATATTCCATCAGGTGAAAATAGTGCAAACGCATTAATGGCAGAACCAGATGCAATTCATTTTGTAAACGAAGCATATAAGCATTGTAAAGCAATTGCTGCAAATGGTGATGGAGTTATTTTCTTAAACCATACCTATGCCGGCAATAAAAGTAAAGTCCAAAACCCAACCACTGATTTAGGTGTAATCATCGATAAACCGGTAAAAGATTTTATCAAAGCAATTGCACAACATCGTTTTTGGGAAAGGGAAAAATCAAGAAAAGTGCCTGCATAATTCATAAATTCAACTTTAATGAGGTATAAATTCAAATCCGCATGAACCATTTTTTCAGAACTGACTTTGCTGGTTATGATCCCTGCTGCCTTAGATCTGGTAGCAAAGCAATTAGGAAATACAAGAACAGTTTGTAAAAATTATTATGTGCATCCTCTTATAATAGAACGCAATAGACTACAAGGCCAACAGTTTTTTGCCCTTTTGGCAGATACTGATTTATTGAATATTTACGTCCGACTTTTTTAAAGGCTATTACATAATAATATGGTAATTATGTAACTTTTTTCAAAAAACGTATGACGACTTTCGGTGTTAAGATAACTAGCTTTGGATTGAAATGATTTCAACACCATACAAAAAAAGCCATGAAAAAATTTAGCAAAAATGATGCCAGGGAAATAGGCAAAGGTCTAAGCATCAATTGGAATGATGTAAGTCTGGACGAGTTTACGAAAGGCTTAAATGTCGAACTTGAACATGGATCGAGACATAAAGCGACCAATGTTACAAACAATAATGGAAAACTGACTGGGGAAATAGCCCTGGCCCATTTAAATGAGTTCCCTGACTATTATACCAGACTGCATAAACTGGAAAAGGAAGCTAAGAAGCATTTTGATAAGCAAGGATAGATCAGGGCTCTAAACTGCGAGCACTTTTGTGTTGCATGGCAAAAACGAAAGAGAGGAAACTATGAGTACAATTATAACAAAAGACGGAACACAAATTTATTACAAGGATTGGGGTTCGGGTAAGCCAATTGTTTTCAGTCACGGATGGCCGCTCGATGCCGACGCCTGGGAGTCACAGATGGTGTTTCTGGCATCGCACGGTTATCGTTGCATAGCACACGACCGACGCGGACATGGCCGGTCAAGTCAACCATGGAATGGCAACGACATGGATACCTACGCTGACGATCTTGCGGAACTGATGGAAGCACTCGGCCTGAAAGGCGCAACCCTGATTGGCCACTCCACCGGAGGCGGCGAAGTTGCCCGATACATTGGCCGCCACGGAACTTCCCGCGTCGCCAAAGTTGTTTTAATGGGCTCCGTAACTCCGCTGATGCTGAAGACAAAGGCCAATCCGGACGGAGTACCCATCGATAAGTTTAACGACATTCGTTCCGGTGTCGCTGCCGACCGTTCTCAATTCTTCAAGGAATTTACCACCCCGTTCTACGGTGCCAACCGCAAAGATCATAAAGTCACCCAGGGCATGCGCGACGCGTTCTGGTTTCAGGGAATGCAGGGCGGTCTCAAAAACGAACTCGAGTGCATCAAGGCTTTTTCCGAGACTGATTTCAATGAGGATCTGAAGAAGTTCGACGTACCGACACTTATTATCCATGGCGACGACGATCAGATTGTGCCAATCGCCATCACGTCCACGCTCGCAGCCAAACTCATCAAGAATGCGACGTTGAAGATCTATCCGGGCGGCCCGCATGGTCTGGCCGAAACGCACAAAGACAAGCTCAATGCAGATCTACTGGTCTTCATCGACAGCTGATATTGAGAACTGCATGGGGCGAGGGTGCTGGCAATTCTGTTCTTCCTGCAGCATTCTGTTTCGATCAACAAAAGCAATAGTCCAATTGTTCGACGGTCATTGAGCCTGCGTTTGAAAAGGTTATTTCCCAGGACAAAGGATCTGGTTTCGTTTTTAAGGCAGCTTTGACCCGAATATCTCAGAGGGAGCCTGAATCGCTGAACAGGGAATAGCTGCAATGTCGATAGGCGGCAAAAAGATGTGACATATGAATTTATTTGTTTTCATTTAATACGAACAATGGATGAGAGAAATGAAAATGTTGACAGCAGATAATCCAATCAAGGATACGAGGAGATTGCTTAATAGAGTTGCCAGACCATTAATAAGGTTGCCAAACCATATTGGGATTATTCCTGATGGAAATAGAAGATGGGCAGGATCCAATGGATTCGCAAAGGAAAAGGGATATGCGATGGGCCTCGATCCGGGCCTGTCCCTCTTCAGGCTATTTAAGGAGGTCGGAATTAAGGAACTTACATTTTATGGATTTACGACAGATAATACCAAAAGACCGACTGAGCAAACAAGGGCATTTACCAATGCCTGTATCCAGGCAGCAGAAATACTCTCCAGGGAAGATGCAGACTTACTGGTGATTGGAAATACAGATTCAGAGATGTTTCCAAAAGAGCTACTACCTTTTACCACCCGAAAAACCTTCGGTAAAGGGGGAATAAAAGTAAACTTTCTTGTGAATTATGGGTGGGAATGGGATTTGGGTTATCTGAAAATTGCCAATCTTACTCAAAATAGTAATACAACTATATTAAAATCTCATGAAATATCCAGAATGGATCTGATCATACGCTGGGGAGGTATGACGAGGTTAAGCGGATTTTTACCTGTACAATCTGTTTATTCTGATATATACGTAGTGAAAGAATACTGGCCTGATTTCAAGCCAGAGCACTTTTTTCAGGCACTACAATGGTATCAGGTACAGGATATTACGCTTGGTGGTTAGTTGTGCTGATATTAAAGGAGTATAGATCATGTCAAATAGAACGTCTCTAACCATCGTTCAAATGTACAAACCGGGGAAAAGGTGGACCTGATTATTTTAATCTCACATCTTGGTTTCCCTCAGGATTTGAAGCTTTTGGCAGAGGTACAAGGAATAGATATCTGCCTTAGCGGTCATACCCACAACCGTCTTTCCGAACCGGTTCTCATTGGTAA
>JBBQJD010000042.1:0-30546 GCA_038325595.1 Bacteroidales bacterium
TTAAATAATTTTTATCACCCTGGTTCTGCCGGCAGGAACATTTAAAGACAGCTGGTTTCCCTTAACCTTAACTGCTTTCCCCTCGACCATTTCAGTTGCTGATATTTTACCCTGCTTCCCAAGCTTCTGAAGGTCTGCTGATACTGAACATGAAATATCTTCCTTCCCATTATTTCTGACAGTAAAGTACACTTTGTCTCCGTGTCCGAATCGTTCAATCCTGATAGCCTTTGAATTCCCTGTTGCATAGGTTACCGGTTCCCACCCTGCTGAGGCAACCTCTTTTATAACAGGTATATATTTTTTGAAAAACGGCCTTCCGTTTTCAATCTTCTTAAGATCCTTCCAATAGGGATCATTTGAAGCATCCACGCTGAAAAAAGAGGGAAAAAACCCGTATGCCAGCATTTTTTCAAAATAGATCTCATAACCGGCATAAGGGGCTTCGGTAAATGCCTTGTCATTCAATCCTTCATTCAAAAGAAAAACAATTGGCTTTTGATATGATATTGCCCGTTTAAAATCAAGCGCTTCAACATTATGAGCATCAGAAGAATACCAGCTTAACTCGGCTCCGAACAGGTCGAGATTAGCTGCTGCAAAAGGATTCCATCCATGACCGTTTCCCATTGCCAGCTTTCCCTGTGAATGCATCTCATCGGCTATCTTCTTCATGAACTCAAATTCGGAGGTAAAATTCCAGATTGCAGGACGTGCTACCGATCCTGAAAATGTCAGAGGATAATCGGTGAATGCAAAATGTTGTTCCCGGTAATTGAGATCATGATGCCAGTTCCATTCCATCGAATCGAAATAAATTCCGTCAACATTCAGCTTAAGCGCCGGGTTCACTTCACGTTCCCTGACATATTGATACCTGTTGAAACCCGCCACATCCGGATCACAATTTGTGGTAATGCTGACTGCCCATCCGGTTTTGAACCAGGGTGTCTCAAGGCGTCTTGCCTGCCACCGGCCATTCTTGTCTTCTGTTGCACTTGTCTCAAGATATGCCATGTGATTTTTTGAAATCATCTTCCCTGATACCACCGTGTCATAGGACATATTTTTTGTACTTATGGGGAGCTGAATATCCCATGGTTCGGTATATTGAAAACTCATGACTCCTGTTTCCTTATCTGAAGTAATGTTCGGAAGCTTTTTACCATCCTTCTGATCCGAGCTTCCCCATGAGGTTTCATGAAAAGCAATTCCAAATTCATCCCATCCCGGAATAGACCTGAGAGATGTAAATGGCAGCCAGATCCCTTCATCTGTAACCCGTTTCTTAAATGCTTCATTATAAATTGAATAATACTGTGAAAGAGCTTCTCTCATACCCCAACCGGCATCAAAATCAAACTGGCAAAGCTTGAAAAATGCCCTGTTTGGAAATTTTATTGTCAACGGACTTGTAGCAACATCAAATTCAGCAATTAAACCTGTTTTGTCATTGGCACCAAGCCGGTAAACAACCGGTATTGATAAATCGATTCCCAGAGCTTTTCCAACTTCACCTGTACTCACCGCACAAATTGGATAATACGACATCGTGCCGGTGCCAACAGGATCCCCGTACCCGCCATCCTGAAGATCACGACCATTAAATGCACCGGCCGGAGGCAATACCGTGCTCACACTTATTGTATCGGTATAAAATAATCCGTACTTCATTGTTTCTGACTTATCAAGTCCCCTGAACCATTTCCAGTCATTACCCCGGAAAGGGATACTTATCCGTAAGGTCCCGCATGAACTTATTCCATCCAACCTTTCAAGCTCGCCGTTAATCTCAATAAAATTTCCCCTGTCAATTTCATGAATGACAACCTGATAAGGATCATTACGGTATATTGTTATACGCGTCGTTGCTGTTAAGCTGACCTTATATTCCTTAAGCTGCAGCAAACGGCTTCCTGCCTTATCTGCTTCCTGGTATTCAACATTTATTGCATCCGGAAAAGCTACATTGATTTCCACACTGGCATCAGCTGCCAATATATGGGAGGTGATAAAAAACATAAAAAATGTTAAAGTCAAATAATATTCCGGTATCTTGTTGAAAATCTGCATATAAACCTCCTCTTTCTTTTATTATAATGTATCCTGATGTTGTTTGAACCCCTGATATTTAAAGATAACCTAAAACATTAAGACCTGCTGTTTGTTAAAAAATAATAAATAAATGACTACAGGGAATCATACATAAAATATTTTGGATATTGAAAATCAATTATTTTGCCCCGACCCTAAAGGGAGTAATTGATTTTCTTCGCACCCTTTAGGGTATGGGGCTAACGAAGAAAATCAATGAGGTTGGAGTATTTGATTTTGGCTGCGCCGAGCTCGCCAGAAGAGATTGACTCGGTAAGCCCAGGAGCTCGACGTCAAATTCAATGAGGTCTTATGCATGATTACCTATGATCACAAAATAATAAATATTCAGCTGCCTTGCATCTCACTATTTTGAAATATTACCATGGTTTATTCAGACTTAGCAAAATGTATAAGCAAGTATTCCTGCTTAATCCTGTTAATTGCCGTTGTTTCCTGCGGCCACGAAAAAGAGACTATTTTTTATAGTATAGATTCCGGGCATTCCAATATTCATTTTAATAATCAGATAGTTGAAAATGATTCTATAAACCAGCTGGATATTGAAAATGTATATAATGGTGGCGGTGTAGGGGTTGGAGATTTTAATAACGACGGATTGCCTGATATTTTCTTTACAGGAAACCTTGTTCAATCAAGGCTTTACCTGAACAGGGGAGACTTCGCTTTTGAGGATATTACAGATGATGCTGGTATTGACGGTAGTGGTAAATGGTGCCGGGGTGTAGCCATAATTGATATCAATAATGATGGATGGGAAGACATATATATAAGTGCAACTCTCAGGAAGAAGCCTGAGGAAAGAAAAAATCTGCTTTATGTTAATCTTGGCTTAAACAACCAAAAAGTCCCTGTCTTCAAAGAATCGGCCAGGGAATATGGTCTTGATGATGATTCACATTCAACTCAGGCTGTTTTCTTTGATTATGACAATGATGAGGATCTGGATATGTATATGATTGTTAATGAGATCAATCAGAAACATTCCCCTTACATGTTCCGTCCTGTTTTAAAAAACGGACTCAACACCAGCAGTGGAAAGCTTTACCGTAATGACTGGATTGATTCACTGAATCATCCTTTTTTTACCGATGTATCAAAACAGGCCGGCATTCAAACAGAAGGTTATGGTCATTCAGCAAGCATCACAGATTTCAATAATGACGGATGGAAAGATATCTATGTTAGCAACGATTTTCTGACAAATGACTTGCTATGGATCAATAACTGTGATGGAACCTTCACTGATCAGGTGACAACCTACTTTAAACATACTTCGGCCAACTCGATGGGCAATGATGTCGGGGATATAAATAATGATGGCCTCCAGGATGTTATTACCCTCGATATGAACCCGGAAGACAATTACAGGAAGAAAATGATGCTTCTTCCGAACAGTTATCAGACTTATCAGAATACTGAACGATATGGCTATAGCTATCAGTATGTAAGGAACACTCTTCAATTAAACCAGGGCCCCAGAATGGAAAATGACTCTGCGGGTTTACCCGTATTCAGCGAGATTGGCTACTATGCAGGTATCACCGCTACTGACTGGAGCTGGTCACCAGTACTTACGGATTTTAACAATGACGGTTTCAGGGATCTGATAGTTTGCAATGGTTTCCCTCGGGATATCACAGATCATGACTTTGCAATTTTCAGAAACAAGGCGCACCTCACAGCAACTGAAAGCGAGATTCTTATGCAGATTCCCGAAGTAAAACTACATAATTATGTTTATAAAAATAATGGAAACCTGACTTTTACTGATGTCTCGGAAGAATGGGGAATGGGCACACCTTCCTTTTCAAACGGCGCTGCATATGCTGACCTCGATCTGGATGGCGATCTGGATCTGGTAATCAACAACATAAATGATGAAGCATCATTGTACCGGAATAATTCACGGGAGATGAAAAAAGACAGCACACATTTTTTAAGAGTTAAGTTAAAAGGCAGTGAAAAAAATAGTACCGGTTCGGGAGCTATCGCAGAGATCTGGTATGATGGCGGGAAAAAACAGATCTGGGAAAACAATCCTTTCCGCGGATATCTTTCAACAGTTGAACCAATTGCACATTTCGGATTAGGCACTGTAAGCATAATTGATTCACTCCGTATCAGATGGCAGAATGGCAAAAGCCAGATATTAAGAAACATACAGGCCGACCGGCTGATTGTTGCCAACATCTCTGATGCAGGTGAATTTTCTCCCGGAGATGAATCCTCAATTCGAACCAGCTTGTTTTCTGATGTTACAAAGAATCTTAAGGTTGACTACATTCAGAAGGAGATTGATTTTGTAGACTTTAATATTCAAAAACTTATACCGCATAAATTTTCTGAGTACGGACCCGCCCTTGCATCAGGAGATATAGATGGGAATGGACTGGATGATATCATAAGCGGAGGTTCTTCAAATTATTCAGCACAATTGTTCTTTCAGCAAAAGGACGGGAGTTTCAGAATGGAAGCTCTTCTCCCCCATCCCTCAACCTCAAAATCATGGGATGATACGGGGATTCTCCTGTTTGATGCCGACAGTGATGGCGACCTCGATCTTTACATCGCATCGGGCGGATATGAAAATGAAAATAACAACCCTGCGTACCAGGACCATTTTTATGTAAATAATGGCAAAGGAAAATTCTCAGAGGACCCTGATGCAATTCCGGTCAATTATGGAAGCAAGTTCTGCGTAAGGTCTGCTGATTTCGACAAAGACGGGGATCTGGATCTTTTTATTGCAGGAAGAGTAGATCCATGGAACTGGCCCAAACCTGTGTCAAGTTTTTTGCTCAGGAATGATTCTGAACCCGGGAAGATCAGGTTCACGGATATTACCAAAGAAGTTGCCGCAGATCTGATAAATATCGGACTTGTATGCGATGCGCTTTTCACTGATTTCGACAGCGACGGTTGGGTTGATCTTGTTCTGGCAGGAGAATGGATGCCGGTTACGATGTTGAAAAATGAGAACGGGCACTTCAAAAATATAACACCGGAAACAGGAATTTCAGGACAAGCCGGATGGTGGAATTCTATTGCACCCGGCGATTTCGATAATGATGGCGACATAGATTACATTCTCGGTAACCTCGGACTGAATTCATTTTATCAGGCCAGCCAGGAGCATCCGGTCTCGGTTTATTCTTCTGACTTCGATAATAATGGCAACTATGATGCTTTTCCGTCAATCTACCTGCCCACAAGCCAGAAGGATACTACATGGAGGGAATTCCCAGTTCATACCCGCGATGATGCTGTGAAGCAGATGATCAGCCTGAGATCTAAATTCCAGAATTATAAATCATATGCCATAGCTACTGTTGATCAGCTTTTTTCAGAGGAACAATTGAAAAACAGCCTGGTTGTAAAGGCAAACTACCTTAAATCTTCCTTCTGCAGGAATGATGGTAATAATCAGTTTACCATTACTTCTTTGCCCGTGCAGGCTCAGTTGTCTGTATTGAATGGCATGATTGCAGATGATTTCGACGGAGATGGGAACCTCGATGTACTTATTAATGGAAATGACTGGGGAACCGAGGTCTCAGTGGGCCGGTATGATGCACTTTATGGTTTACTGCTGAAAGGCGACGGGAAAGGGAATTTTAAATCTCAGACTATTCAGGAAAGCGGCATTTACATACCCGGAAACGGGAAGGCTATTATAAGCCTGAGAAGCAGCAACGGCGACTACCTGGTTGCAGCCGGTCAGAACCGTGGACCATTAAAAATATTTAAATTGAAGAAAAATGTAAATTTTGTTCCAGTGCTCCCCGGTGATATCAATGCAGAATTAACTTTCAGGAATGGCATGACAAGAAAACTTGAATTCTATTTTGGAAGTTCATTTCTTTCTCAATCCTCAAGATTTATTAAAACCGATGAAAATATCGAATCAATAACAATTTCCGGCAATACCGGACAGAAAAGAAAAATTGAAATCTAACCCATATAACCAAGGCAATATGAAACATTTTTCAGGAAAAATTTCTTATCCGAACCCGTCTTCACCGGAAATTCGTTATCCCAAATTTAAAATAAATCTACAATGTACTATATTGATTATCTTAACTTTAGCGTTATTGACAGGTAGTTGCCGGAAAAATCAATCATCGAATCTTAACCTGACTGATCAGGAAATTTTGCATCAGAACCAGGATCAGTTAACACAAGTAATCATATATGACGTATTCTCACCGCCTGTTGCCAGCAGACTCTATGTCTATTCATCCATAGCATCATATGAAGCAATCAGGCATAGCAGTGAAGGAGCAGCCTCAATTGCTGAGAAGCTTAATGGATTTGACCCCATGCCGGAACCGGAAAACGGGAAAGAATATAATTATACACTTGCAGCAAGCAAGGCCTTTTTCAATGTTGTTCGCAATGTTAAGGTATTTTCTGTCGATTCACTTAAAAACTATGAAGAATCGCTTTTTAATTATTTCAGGAATAACATGGATGAAACAGTTTATCAGCGATCTGCTGATTTCGGTGATTCAATTGCCAGGGTAGTGCTTGCAAGAGCTGCCTCGGATGGTTATCTACAGTCAAGAGGCAGACCGAAATACCTTGGTGGCAATGACCCCGGCAAATGGAGGCCCACTCCTCCCGATTATCTTGATGGGGTGGAGCTCTACTGGAACACTATGAAACCAATGGTGATGGATTCAGCTTCACAGTTTATGCCTCCGAGACCTCCTGTCTATAGCATAGACACAAGCAGCTTCTTTTATAAAAGTGTTCGCGAAGTTTATGATATCAACATGAATATTACTGAGGAGCAAATGCAAATAGCAAGGTATTGGGATGATAATCCGATTGTTATGGAACACTCCGGACACATGATGTTTGCAAATAAAAAGATAACTCCCGGAGGTCACTGGATGGGAATTACTGCTATCGCATCCAGGCAATCTGGAGCAGATGCAGTTACGACGGCAAAAGCTTATGCATTGACATCCCTTGCACTTTACGAAGGCTTCATCTCATGCTGGGATGAAAAATTCCGCAGCAGTTATATAAGGCCGGTAACTGTGATCAATGAAACATTCGATAATTCATGGATGCCGTTTTTACAAACTCCTCCATTTCCTGAATATACAAGCGGTCATAGTACCATAACCGCCTGTTCGGCTATAATTTTAACCTCAATTTTCGGAGATAACTTTGCATTTCAGGATACGAGCGACCTCAGATATATAGGTATGCAGCGTCACTTCAATTCTTTCAACGAGGCAGCTGCAGAAGCATCAATAAGCCGTGTTTACGGTGGCATTCATTTCAGATTCAGTGTTGACACAGGCGCTGAAATGGGGATTAAGCTCGGTGAGTTTATAATTAAAAAACTGGAAGACTGAGGAATACATACGGAAACTCAAATGGAAAGGAAAACAAAAGCTCGTTGTCAACCTTTTCAATGACAGAATCATTATCCTGGACTGCAAACCATAACAACATAGAGTACTTTGATACGTTTAATTATGGATTATATATTTTGAATGGTATGAAACCACCATATAAAATCCAGTCTTTTATATTCGTAAATACATTAACCTTTCTGATTCTTATTGTAAGTTGTGAATCTCCTGTACCGCCTTCCGCAGATCCCGGATATACTAGTCAAAAAGGCAACGTTTCTGATATTGAAGGGAATATTTATAAAACGATTGGGATTGGCAATCAGATATGGATGGCAGAAAACTTGCGATCTACTACATTTAATGATAGCACTCAGATTCCAAATATAACAGACTCTTTGCAATGGAGTAATTTAACAAACGAGGCTTATTGTTGGTATGAGAATGATACTTCTATGAGAATACCTTATGCCCAGCCTATATAGTTTTAAAAATTTCATTATGTTCTTCCTTAATGATTTTTATTAGTTCGACATACTCCAAGGCTTACAAATAGTCAAATATTTTACTATTTCTACTTATTGTTGCTTAGATTTAATCTAAATAACAGTACTATTGATAAATAACTTAAAAATCTGTGTCACAAACTTACTATTCTGGACATGTAGATTATATTGTTAAATTTTTAACAAATATTAAAGAATAGTAAGAAATCATTTTAAGACGAATGAATTTCTACTATTCTATTTATTCTATTATCAGTGTCTGGTTGCAAAAGGATGAGATTAAAGCATCAGGCGGAACGAGATATTATGTAACCATACCAATGGAATACATCCGGAAACTCAAATGGAAAGGAAAACAAAAGCCCGATGTCAAACTTTACCAGGAAAGGATCATAATCCGCGACTGTGTTCTCTTAATTATCAATTATCGATTACTTAACTTAAATTTAAATACTTTCCCATTAGTTGTGTAATCCGTGTCGACATGCTAATAAGACTACGCATATTCTTAATAATATTTTTTTTGTCATTCAATATTATTACTCATGGTCAAACAATTAATATAAGTGGAAGAGTATATGACAAAGAGGAGGGCAATATAATTAATAATGGAATAATATTCTTAAACCCTGGCAATCAAACAACACCAATAAATCAGAACGGAGCATACTTAATTAATACTCTTCCGGGCAAAAAAGAAATCACTGCACAGATTATGGGCTACAAACGAACGACCATAAGATTTGTAGCCTTTTCAGATTCAATTATTAACATTTACCTGCAAGTATCCCCATTTGAATTAAGCGGGATTACTATCCTGGGTGATTCAATAAAAAATGTGGAAATAACTCCCGCTGGCAGTTTTATTCTTACTCCTGCCTCCCTTCGTGAAACACCCAGGTTGTTCAGCGAACCTGATCTTTTGAGATCATTCCAGATGCTCCCTGGTGTTGTCGCTGGTAAGGACGGATCTTCCGATATCTTTGTCAGAGGCGGTGGAGTGGGTCAGAATATAATTCTTGCAAACGGATGCTATTTCTTTCTTCCCGGGCACATGCTCGGTTTCATCTCTCCATACGATCTTGATTTTCTCGAAAGCGCTGAATTATACAAGGACTATTTCCCGGCAGAACTGGGGGGAGGGGCATCCTCTGTAATAAGCCTCGATTTTAAAAGGCCGAAGTCAGATTCCCTCAGCTCACAACTCAGGCTCGGTCTGCTCTCATCAGGAATTACAGTTGATCTGCCTCTTGTCAAACCGGGATTGGATATTACGGCAGGGCTGAAACGTGGCAATTACTCTATATATGCACCCCTGCTAAAGAAAATAGTCAGCAATGAAGTAAGTGAAAATCTACCTCCCGATGATTACTCATTCTACGATGGATTTTTCAGACTATCGCGTAGTTCTCAGAAATATGGTGAAATAAGCTATCTGCTTTTTGCAAATTACGACAAAGGGAAGGATATTGAAAAAACCAGGAGCCAGAATGCCGACACAATTATTAATTATACAAGCGGCCTGTCAAACGGGTGGAATAATATGGTTCATGCCCTGCAATGGCAACTGCCAGAAAACAGGTTGGTCAGATGGAAGTTCAATCTTAACTATAACAAGATTTCAATGGGCCGTGAAATATTCATGCAGACCGAAAAATTGGTGAACGGTTCCAATCCTGTTGAATCCTCCCTGGTCTCCTACTCTTTTTCGCCAACTATAAACAGTATTGGTTCATCAGCAATTGTTAACATCGGAGATAACGCATCGGGTATTCTAGCAGGAGTGACAAACAGGATAAGATTCTATGACCCGAATAACATTACTACAAGCATTCTGGAAGGGAAAAAGGAGACGAATGTCTTCGGTGAATCCGGAAGAAGGGTGATAGAACCAGCTGCTTTTATCACTTACTCGGTGTTATTTGCAGAACAATTTCAACTTACAACCGGAGTTCGGGTTTCGGGAGGAATCATAGATGACGCGAAATTTTTAGTCTTAGAACCCCGATTAAGATTGGCCCATGATCAGGGCGGGCCCCTGTCACCTCATATCAATTATGTAAGGTTAAGTCAGTTTGATCATTCCGTTGAAGGATCAAATGCCGGACTAAGGTCTATGCTTTGGTTACCCATTTCAGAATTTCTTGGTCCGGAAATCTCTGATGTATTCTCTGCCGGGGTTCAGGGGCAGGTGAATAACAATTTAATCTGGACATTAGACGGTTATTACAAGAAAACTTCCGGGATGGTTGATTTTAAGCCAGGGGCAAGTTTCATTTTCGACGAATCTCTTGAGGATATGCTCGACAGGATCAACGGGAGAGCTTACGGATTGGAAATGGGAATGGTAAAGATGAAGGGAAAGCTCACAGGTAGCGCCAGTTATACTTATTCCAGATCAAAAAGAGAATGGTTCGCGCCGGAAGGGCTTATTTGGATACCGTCAAGCGCCGACCGTCCGCATAATTTAAACATCACATCAAAATATCATTTCAATGCCCGGACCAGTTTCGGATTCAATTGGATCTTCACGTCAGGTTCACCAGCTACAATTTACATGCATGAAACTTCTTACGGTGAGTTTTTTGAGACGAAAAATAACATAAGGTATTTTGATTACCACAGGCTCGATCTCTCTTACAGGCATACTATTTACAAAAGAAAATTCAGTTTTCTGATCGATGTTGATATTTACAATGTCTATAACAGGAAAAACACTTTCTATTTTCTGCAGGCTTATGATGAAGATGAGAAGAGGTATTACTATAAAAATATTTCTCTTTTTCCTGTAATGCCTTCATTAACGTTAACACTTAAATATTAAGGTTATGTTAAAAGAAATGGGGGATAAATCATTAAAACCTATTGTTTTTAAAACAGCTAAAGGTTTTGTCTATTTTAATTATGCTGAAATAATAGTTTGTTCCGCGGAAGGGAATAATAGTCTGGTATTTACAACTAATAGTAATACTCCTCTAAAAATCCTTCATAATATTTCTTTTATAGAAAGGAAATATTGCACTGATAAATTTCTCAGATGTCATAAATCGCATATTATCAACCTGGTTCACATCAAAAAACTGATAACAAAAAACCATCACATTGAATTGAATGGTAGTTTTATTGTACCTCTCTCTGAAGAATGCTGGAGAAAAATCAAGAATATGTCGGAGAATAATATTCAGGAAATCTGAAATAGAAACTGATTACTTTTAAAATAACAGATTCAAATTTTCAAAAAAATGAAAACTCTATTCAAATATAGGTTATCTGCTCAGGGGAAAATGTCAACAAAACGACTCAGATCAAAACTAAAAGTAATTATGCAGTCAGCTTTGGCATTCCTGCTAATTTCTATGTTTTTAAATTGTGAAAACAAAGACAGATTTTACCGGCCTGATGTTCCTGAAATGCTTTGCTGTATTGGCATTATTGATGCCGATGATACTACTGATTATTTTTTTTCTTTGCGAGATATTAAGGATAGCAGAAATAGTATGCGTTATATACTTTTTGAAAAATCATTTCAATCAGAATATTCAAAAAAAGCGAGTAGTTTAATAAATGAATTTTCATTTAATATTTCTTCCGATCGAAATGAAATTTTCAGTTATTCAAATTCGATTCTAAATAAGGACATCTTAAAATTTGAACTGCCAGACAGTTTAAATTTTATTTCTGGAGAAAAATATTTCCTCATTGCAGGTGAAAAAGGTACACGTGATATTTCAGCAGAGATAATTGTTCCCGCCTTTGCACCAGAACTTAAATTAATCTCACTTGAGAAAGAAATAATAAAACTTCCTGTTCCTCAGGAGTGTACTGGCAATAACAACATTAAAAATGCAATTATAAGTGTTACATTCAATACAAACAATACATCTAAACAATACTACGCCATATTATTAAAAGGTACAGGGTACAGTTATAGTAGTTTGCCTCCTCCCGTGACAAGTTACCTTGACTTCTCAATTAGAGATTGTAATTCTCCCGGTTTTTTTGCAGTTATGCATGGATTAAGTATGAATCATTGGAAATGTATTAATAACCGAGTCTATCTGGATGAATCTCAGGTTAATGCTTATTTTATTGAAGGAAATAAAATTCCTGATGGAAAATGTAATATAAGTATATCGGCTAAATTTCAAGATACGTATTCAATTATTGATATTTTAATGTCTATTCAAATAAAGCTTTTATCTATTCCTGAAGAACTATATTCTTTTGAAAAAAGTCTATATACTTATAGCCAAATTAAAAAAGATCCATTTTCAGAACCGGTTTACCTGAACGGAAATATAAAGGAAGGAAATGGAATATTTGCTATTTGCAGGAGTTCTGATCTTACGTATATTTTGCCTTTTCCTCCGGCATTTTAAGTTTTTGATCTGAAATTTTAAGAAAATTTAGGATTTATAATGAATCTTGGCATTATAGTCATTTATTTTCCTGAGTTCATAACTTCCTATTCATCCGCATATTGACAAGCATCTAATATTTGAATAGTTTTGTTATCGATAAATCTGTTCATTTAAATATTAGTAATTATGAAAAAAATCCAATTGTTATTGTTTTCGTTATTTTTTTACTCTTTGAATGCACAAGTATCAACGGCTAATTGGGATTTTCCAATTAAACCAGGGAGTGAAAAATGGAAATCACTAAAGTCTCATACTGAGATGGTTAATATTTGTCAAATTCCTGACGATTTTATTCATTCATTATCTACTAAGGAACTTATTCGTATTTGTTTAGACTACCCTCTTTTCTTTAGTCTAACTGCTTTTAATAATATGCAGGAAGGATTTGAACAAGTAAGTACTGAATTCAATGGATTTTTTGAGCTTTATCAAAGAAAAGATTTTGGCAAAGAGCTTCTTATACTATATCAAAGTATTAAGCCAGAAGGTGTAAATTCAATATCAACAGACCTTGGAAAGGGACGATTTATGTTTCGGATCTTTTACTTAGAACTTATGTTAGCTCAGAAAAATGTTTTCAATAACTTAAGTGATGCCGATTTGAATCAATTAATAATTGAAAGTTTTCAAAAAGCTAAACAAAAACAAGAATTAAATTTTTCGGTTTTCCAGATTCAAGCTACATTTCTTGTTTTGGGAAGAATATTGGACTTCAAAAGATACGATGTATTTCTTATAAAGATCTCATCTAATCCTAAATTATACAACACCTTTCTTAACACGGTCTTTTTAGAAGATATAAAAGTATTATCTGAAATTGAAATATCAGCAAAAGATTTTATTAATAGCTTATAAGAATAATTTTTTAATATTAAGAGTTATGAAAAATATATTTTTAATCATTATACTTTTTATTTTTGTTTCACCTCTAAATGGGCAATATCAAGATTTAATAATTCAAACACCAAGAGGTGTTACTGTTGATGCTAGACGTTTTATAGGAACAGATTATTCTGAGCCTGAAATAGAATATTGGAATTATTATTGGACAAATGGGTATAATTGTAGAATTCTAGCTAATTCAACTAATTATTACAATTGTCATGGTTATGCTTGGTATAATATTGAAGGTCGTATGGATCAGATTGATCAATTATGGATAAATGATGTGGATCAGTACGGAAATCCAATTTATAATGTAACTAAGTACTATTCTGGAGTAGATCCCAGTTATACCCAAGTTTCCACTGTAACAAACCATCTAAAAGTTTCATACTATCCTCGTGATCATTCTGCACTAACAACTGAACATCAAGATTCCGTTATATCAAAATGGGCATATGGTCCTCTGGTGAAACATAAACTTGCTTCATGCCCATTTTATCAAAATGCGCAAATTAAATACTATAAGCTGAATCCGGGAATTAATGGAACAGAGACTGCTTTATGTGAAAGTGTAGAAAGATCATTTACATCTAATACTTCAATTCCAGGCTCTACATATACATGGTCCAAAGAGGATAATCTATTAGAAGAAGTAATTAATTCCGGTACAAGCTATCGTGTTAGAGGTAAAACTAGCTCAGGAAAAGCATGGCTAAGACTTCAGATAACAACTCCAAGTGGGGAAATAGCAACCACAGGATATAAATATGTTTGGGTTGGAAAACCAGTAGTAAATTCAGTTTCTGGCCCTTATCCTCCTGAGGGTTGTCCCAATACTTCATATGCATTTTGTGTCAGCCCTACAATGGAACCAATAGCTCAGGCAACATATTCCTGGTCCACAAATCCTTCAAATTCATATATTTATCCTTATTATAATGATTATTGTGCAGCAATCACGTTTTATGCACCTCATCCGGGTTACAGAGTAAGAGCTACTGCTGGAAATACCTGTGGTACAGCTTACGCTGAAACAAGTATGTTCATTGGAGAATGTAAAAATTTTATGCTATTTCCAAATCCTGCTTCCGACAATATAACAATTACTAAAATAGCATCAACGGAAACTAACACCTTTGAAAAAGACTTAAAGCAAGATGATGGTATTTATACAATTCGTATAATCGATCTATTTGGTGCTCTGCATTATTCCGCAACAAAAACTGGTGATAGTTTTACACTCCCGGTTAGTAACCTAAAGAATGGCAACTATATTATCCAGGTTATCAATGGGGAAAATATATCTAACTTGCAACTGATTATTAAACACTAGTGAAATAGTAAAATTTCATTAATCCTAACTTACATTTTACCCCCGGTCCCATGACTGGGGGTATTTTTATCAATCAATTTAACAAGTTGTAACACACCATAGGACCTGGGAATAAGAACAAGGATATTAAACAATATAAATCTGAATATTCAGGTAAGATTTGAGAAAGGACAAGGTATATTTTCCAATTTCAGGCCTGACCTACCTGATTATATTAAAAAACCCTTACGTTCAGAGCTCATTTCAGTCTGCTGTGCTTTTAGAAATAACTTTCTGAATTGACCCTAGAAATCTCCCGTTGCATTGCCGAAAATCCTGAAATTGTAAGTAAACATAAAGATCGGCTGTCCAAAAATTGACATCTGATACCCCTTCACTACTCCTCCCTCATTCTTGAAAAAGATCGAATACGGATTCCGCCTACCCAGTACATTATACACTGTAAATGTGATTGATGAATGGTTTAATTTCTTTGCCTTAAGATTGCCGTTAATAGTTGCCGAGAGGTCCAGCCTCATGTAGTCCGGAATCCGGTATTCGTTCCTGTTTGAATAATAGACCCTGCTGGTGTTGTAAAAATTATAAAATGCAACAGGGAAGGTGATAGGACGGCCTGTATTGTAAACAAATATGGTTGATACATTAATCCTTCTGGAAAGCTTGGTGTTGGTAACTGCTTTAAGATCATGTGGTTTATCGTAATTTGCAGGGAAATATTTACCTCCATTTACTTTTTCAGCTTCAAATTCACTGTCTGATTTCAATAAAACCCTTGAATAAGTATAGCTGACCCAGCCTGTAAAGGTTCCTGTCTGCTTTTTGACCATTAACTCAACCCCATAAGCCTTTCCTGTTCCTTTAATTATATCAGTTTCGAGATGCTCGTTCATCATCAGAACCGCACCTCCTTTATAATCAAGTATATTTTTTAACCTTTTATAATATGTTTCAACAGAGGTTTCTATTCCCTTTCTTCCGAAATTATTAAAAAATCCTATTGAAAACTGGTCCCCCATCTGAGGCTTTATGTAACTATCACTTAATTTCCATATATCAGTCGGAGATATGGATGTTGTATTCGATATCATGTGCAGGTATTGAAATACTCTCTGTACACCAATTTTTACTGAAACTCTCGGTGAAATGATCAGCCGTGATGCGATTCTGAACTCCAGGCCCGGATAATTTTTAATTACATGACCTTTCCTGAAGGTGACTGTATCATTTATGCTTTCCAGCGACATGGGTATGTTCTCATAATACTTAAGCTCTGTTCCCGGGCCGAATGATGTAAACATCGTTGTTCGTAATCCGGCAGCAATGGATAATGCCGGCGACAATTCATATTCATCACTGATATACAATGCCGGCTCCAGCGCTCTTTCCTTTTCCAGCGATTTTGGCGGCAGTTTTGAAAACTCACCTTCAGGCTTTTGATCACCCGGCAGAAGTGAATAATATGTGCCGTCAAACCCAAATTCAACTTTATGCTTACTGGCAGGAAAATACAGAAAATCAGCTCTTACAATTCTTTGATTTAATTCATAATAAACTGAATTAGAGGTCATTGAATCCTGTTTCGTTTCAAGCTTATAATTGTAATTACTTACAGTTGCAGAAAACTGTGCAGAAAGCTTCTGACTGAAACTGTGCTTCCATTTGACAGTTGATGCCAGGTTGCCGTATTTAAAGGCACTCTCCCTGTAATAATCAAATTTGTCATTGCTGTAATAACCGGAGACCGATAATGAGTTTTTCTCATTTATGCTGGTATTGAACATACCCTGAATATCATAAAATCCGGCGCTGCTTTTCCGAAGCTGCTGATCATTAAGCATTCCAAGTATCCAATCAGAATATGTGGCCCTGCTCCCGATTATGAATGTACTTTTGTTCTTTTTAACAGGCCCGTCAACAAGCAACCTCCCGGTTACAGGGCTTATACCTCCGCTCACTTTTATCCTTTCATTATTTCCGGCGAGAGGTGTTATCTCCATAACTGATGAAAGTCTTCCTCCATATTTTGCAGGAATGCCGCTTTTATATAATGTAACATCTGAAATCAGATCGGAATTAAAAGCCGAAAAGAATCCAAAGAAATGTGAGGAATTAATAATTGGAGCATTATCCAGCAGTACAAGGTTCTGATCAGCGCTTCCCCCCCGAACATTATATCCGCCCGATGCTTCACCAACTGTTTGTACACCGGGAAGTAGCAGGGAACTTTTTATCAGGTCGGCTTCCCCCATCCCCATAGGAATCTGACGAAGCATCTTAACACTTATTTTTTCAATTCCCAGCCTGACGTTCTTCACCATATTCTCCTTGTTGGCCGATACAATAACTTCGTTAAGCTGATTTGGGTTCTCAGATATTTCAATATCGAGGATCCCATTCGAATAAATAATAATATTTCTTATGGTTGAACGCATTCCTATCATTCTGCATTCAAGCTGGTACTGTCCCTTAGGTAAGGTCAGTGAATAATATCCTGATTCATTGGTAACTGCACCGGCTTTGATCTTTTCTATATAGACAATGGCTCCTGCAACCGGATCTCCTGTCACCGGGTTGACCACTATCCCGCTGAGCATTGCTCTGTCACCGTTTAATGCTTCGGAGGGCTTGCCTATTTTGAATACCTTATATTCATCATTCACCGTATTGTCTGCCGGCGTTGCAGCTGGACGGATATAATTTACTGTATCAGCTTTGACAAGGGCTTTTTTCAGATGCTGAAGATACTGTTCGCGGAAATTGGTTTTAATCGGGTTCCCCCTGGAGAGTATTACCTTATTATCTTCCGTAATTATAAAGGAAAATCCATCCCTGTTCAATGCTTTGCCAAGAACTTCCTTTAAAGATTCATTATCAGAATTGACATCAATATAGAGGCTGTCGACCCATTTATTCGGATAATAGATTTTTACCTGAACTTTCTTCTCAATGGTATCAACCATATCCCTGAACAGGATATTCCGTAGTTCAAGAGATAAGTTTCCATCCTGGGCATGTGAATAGCTTAAACTGAACAGACAAAGGAGTATGATTAGCAGTTTTCGCATTACGGAGTATTCAGATTGTCATAATAATTCAGGACCCTGGCAATCTGATGTTTCTGAGCTTTTGCGATTTTTATACCATTATCCCGCATAAATTTCTTAACCTCTTCAGATTTTCCGCCGAGAAGCTTAAGGAACCCTCTGGTGGATCGGATTTTGGTATAGTGGTCTTTAATCATTACAAAGCCTGCCGGTCTGTAATAGTATTCTTCAACACCATCCTTTTCAATTGCAGCTGACTTGTGCCTGACAATATATTTGCTCATCCCATTGTAAACAACCTCGTAAAAACCTTCCCCGAGGCTGAAATTTGGTTCTCTGCTTTTGGAAAAATTCCTGAAAAAAAGGCTGTCAGAACCAAAATACAGATTAAATCCATCGATGGGGTCCTTATTTAAAGCTATCTGATATACAATATTGTTATATATTCTGGTTGTGTCAGTGTAAATCAACTCATCCAGGTAAGTATCATATTGTAAAGAAAGATCATTGTATGTTCTGCCTCCGAGCATAATTGAGGCAGTCCTGGTCATCCCATAATTTAAAAGTGGCTTTAATTTTGACCGGAAATAATACGGAATGTATTCCTTTCCGTTAATCAGTCTGTCAACAATCCCGACACTTTGATAATAAAATTCATACAGAGGCTGAACATCAGAAACGGTTTCCTCTGATGAATTTATATTCTCGTTCCCGCCATATAATATGAAGGATTTTTGAGAAAACCCCTGAATAGTCAGAAAAAGGATTAATAATGTTATTGAAAATTTCATCATTGAAGGAGATCCACGTAATCGGGACCGAAATAACAAATATTATTTATAAAAATGAAACCTTATTGTATTTTAAGGTTGAATAATGATTTTATTAAAGCAAGTATATGCACCTGTTATCTATTAAATATTATTTTTGTCCTCCTTGAATCATATTCGAAAATGATACCTTATGTAATTGCCAGGGGATGAAAATAAAATCCCTCATAATCTTTTTATTGACCGGTTTGCTTTGCACGTGCATTGATCCATATAATATTGAATTCAGAAAATCTGAAACCTTACTGGTTGTAGATGCATTGCTTACAGATGAAGAAAATTCTTATTATGTCAGTCTTTCCAGAACTAATGCGATTCAGAGTGAAGAAACCTCAATGGTATCGGGCGCAAGTGTGAGGATAACTGAGATCAACGGAATAAGTGTTATTCTGCAGGAAACTGCCCCCGGCATTTATAAAACAGATAGCCTGACTTTTAAAGGAAGTATCGGAAATTCATATACTCTTTCCATTGTTACTCAGGAAGGAAATGAATATGAATCGGAAGCCTGCTTGATGTACCCTGTTGATCAGATTGAAAGGATATATTATGATAAAGACCAGGAAATTCTTAACAATGGTACCGAAATTACGGAAGGGATCAGAATATTCATTGATTCGGAAAGTAACGGGGACAACAGATTTGTACGCTGGATGTACAATGAAAGTTGGAAGATTATGGTACCTGATCCTAAAAAATATGATTATATAAACGATTCTACATTTCTTGAAGTCCCCATAAAACAAGCATGCTGGGGCAACAACGCTTCTGATGAAATAATTATTCAATCGGCTGCGGCAGGTTCTGGCAATAAAATTGAAAAGAAACCAATTCTTTTTATTGATTCAGAAAGCTCCAACAGATTTTTAATCAGATATTCAATCGAAGTAAAGCAACTTTCACTATCTCAGAAAGAATTCGGTTTCTGGGACCAGATGAAGCAGATAAATGATGCAGGAGGTGATATTTTTGATAAACAGCCGTTTCCTGTAACGTGCAACATCCATAATGTTAATAATCCGGAGGAACCCGTGTTGGGCTATTTTCAGGTTTCTGCCGTCAGCCGGAAAAGGATCTATATTAACAGGGATGAAATAACAAGACTGGAAATCCCTTTATACATGTATGATTGTTCAAGAATAGTGCTCGGACCTGATGATTACCCTCCTCCACTGACACCGGCCGGGGGTATGACATTTGATAAAATCTACAGGATGTATGTTGGACCAAAATACTCATTTATTGAACCTGTTTATGACTTATACGGGGAGCTTAAAAAGCTTGTATTTTCAAAAAATGATTGTGCCGATTGTACCAGTACCGGAGAGCTTAAGAAACCGGATTTCTGGACAGATTAATTAAACCCAAATTGTAAATGACATATTTTTGCAGGAATCACATAATATATTCCGGAATCATAAAATCCTGTTTTGCATTTTTATGTTTTCTTTCTGTAAATCACTATGCTTTCTCCCAGGAATCCGACAAAAGCCTCTTCAAATCTGCTGAAAAAAGTTTTTCTGAAGAACTATATATCAGAACAGATCGCGATCTTTATATAGCCGGGGAGAATGTATGGCTGAAGATTTATAAGTTAAACGGGATGAATCATTCTCCTGCCAATGTCAGCAAGGTTGTTTATACCGATCTTCTTGATATTGAAAATAATCCGGTACTTCAGCTTAAAACAGGCATTGAAGGAAATTCGGGTTCGTCGGGTTTTATACTGCCTGATACCCTGAGATCTGGCAATTATATCATACGTTCCTACACAAACTGGATGAAGAATTTTTCACCGGGGCTCTTCTCTTATAAAAGGATTTCAGTAATAAACCCATTTGACAACATCAGCAGAATAAGAATAAGAGAAACAAATGTAACTCCCGACAGTATCATATTTTATCCTGAAGGCGGGCATTTGATTGATGGCCTTGAGACACACCTGGGGTTAAGAAGTCTAAGTAAAAGCGGAGTTCCTGTTAAAATTAAAGGCGTTGTCGTACTTGAAAATAATGATACGGTTTGTTCCGTGGAAACTGACGATAATGGATTCGGACTTGCAAGAATTAGAGCTTCCAAAGGGGAGAAATTAATGTTCATTTACCATGATAATGCAGGACTTTCAAAGAAATTCCCGTTACCTGAAGCTGAAGAAGGTATAACTATTTCAGTAATAAATAAAAAAGAGGGTAGTCAAATACTTGCAAAGATAAGTCACAGTGAAAATTTCAGCTTAACGGACCGGAAGTTATATATCATTACCGGTGGTTTGGATATTATGGAATCCGGAAAAGAGATAAAACCCGGAAGAGATCATGAGATAATTCTGCTGAAACAAGACTTGCCAACCGGCCTTTTTTCCATGATGATTTCAGATGACACAGGCAAAATTCTGGCACAGAGATGGATTTATAATGAACCGGAACAATCAATTCAATACCGTATTTCTGCCCCCAAAACTTTATCCGCAAGGGAGAAAGCCGGAATTACAATATCTGCAACTGACAATAATGGATTAGCTGTTGAAAGTGATTTTTCAATATCTGTGGTAAAGGCTTTCACCATCAACAAAAATGGTTTTACCACTAAGATCAGACAGGTTCCGGAAATGACTGCAGCGATATCTGACTTTGTTCTTCCGGATATAAATGATTACCTGATTTTTTATTCATCTGTGAATAAGTTCTTAAACAGAACTCAGGATCAGGGAAATAGTGGGCTGGTTTTTATTCCCGAACTCGAAGGACATCTGATAAGTGGCAACATCAGAGATAGAAAATCAGGAGTCCCGCTGAACAATAAGGATATTGTACTTTCATTTGTAGGAAAAGTTGCCCTTTGTCAGTTTACAAAAACGGACGATAAAGGAAATTTTAATTTTGTTACAATGGAACACGGGCTCCGTGAGATTGTTATTGAACCTTTGTCACCGGATATAAAAGACTGCTATGTAGAGCTTAGTAATCCTTTTTTAACCGGCTTTAATAAGTATAATCATGACGTGTTCTTCATCGACAGTACTATTTTGAGAGAGATAAACAATGCTGCGATCAGCATGCAGGTAAAAAGGATCTATGAACCATTTTTGAAACCAGGGATAAATAAATTACCATCTGTTGAAAAACCCGACTTTTACGGTGCTCCTGACAGTGAGATACAGATGTCGGCTTATATTGAACTTACTTCTCTCAAAGAAGTTATAAAAGAAATTATGCCGGGTGTATCATCAGTAAAAAAGAATGATAAATTAAATTTCAGGCTGATAAATCAGTATCAGAGTCAGTCATTTGAAAATAATCCCCTTGTGATTGTCGACGGGGTTCCGGTAGATGATATTGATAAAGTACTGAACATAAATTCACGTGAAATAGAGAGGATTGAAGTACTCACAACAAGGTATTTTATATCTGATATTGTTCTGGATGGCATTCTTCATTTCATTTCCAAGAAAGGAAATCTCGGGCTGATTGATCTGGAGAGGTCGGTATACCGCCTGCAATATGAATTACCTCAGACTTCCAATAATTTCTGGTCACCCGACTATTCTGCTGATTCGCTAAGATCAGGCCGGATACCGGATTTCAGGAATACCTTATACTGGAATCCTGACAACCATACAGACAAAACAGGTAAAGCTTCAGTTGAATTTTATACTTCAGATGAAGCAGCAGAGTACCTGATTATAATCGAAGGTACTACCACTGATGGAAGAACCGGATTTGCCTCATCTGCATTAAACATAAGGAAATAGTCAAGCTGATAAAATTATCACCGATGCCTGGTACTTTTTTAACAGTTTGCAATGGCAGATCCCTTCCACAGCCCCCAACCTTGCTTCGCCTAGCGGCTACGCGAAGGCGAAGGGGGAGTAACTTGATTTTGGCTGCGCCGAGCTCTACATACTGAATTTCAACTATACTGATCTGGATTTCGTTTCAATTTTAATATGTTTCGTAAAGTTTTAGTTGTTTAGAACTATTTTGTGTTTTATTTTAATAAATTTGCTCAAGTGAAAAATTCCAACCCTGACGTATGAAGGTCAAGCATGCTTTTAAGATTATTTTCAGCTGGGTGTTTATCAAGGTAAAAGCGGGACCGCTTGCTGGGAAAAAATGGATAATCACTTCCGGGGCCAAATATATTCTGGGAACTCAGGAAGTCTACAAAACCGAAGCATTTATCAAAAATTTCAATAAAGGCGAAATACTTTATGATATTGGAGCTCATGTGGGATACTTCTCAGCTATTGCAGCTTCGATAAACGAGGGATCAGGCGGAATATATGCTTTTGAACCGCGGCCAATGAATGCCCGGTTTTTCAGGATTCATATGAAAGCCAATCATTTTAAAAATGTTACCCTGTTTGAAGCCGCTGTAGGTGATTCCGAAAGTTATGTCAGGTTTGATCCGGGCCACGGATCAGCAACCGGCCATGTATCTCTGAAAGGCAGACTTAAAGTCACACAGGTATCAATTGATAAAATGCTTAAGGAAGGCAAAATACCTTCTCCCGATTTTATCAAAATTGATGTTGAAGGGGGCGAAATGGATGTTCTCAAAGGACTGGTTGAGATCATCTCAGCCCACCACCCCAAAATACTTGTAGCTACTCATAATCAGCAATGCCACACCTTTGTACTGGATTTCCTTCGCAGTTACAATTATTCTCTGGAAGTACTCAATCCAGGCAACTTTAAAGGAGATATCGAGATAATTGCATTACCTGCAGTTAATTGATTCGATCACTGATTTTTTACAAGCATATTAACCTTCAGCTTAAATTCATCATAGATAGTTTTATCGCCCAGGTTATCAAAAAATGAACCTGATCCAAAACGCACATCATATTGTGATCTGTCAATAATTATGTTGGTAAAAAACCATAAACCCTCATCTTTTTTTTGCATTGCAGCTTTAAATTCAACAGGTTTCGTTATGTTTTTTATTGTAAGAGTTCCTTTCGCTGTTGCGGTTCCCTTTTCGAAGGGTGTGCTGCCTGAAATAACCAGCTTCGATGTCGGGAATTTATCCACTGAGAAAAAATCGTCAGATTTCAGATGTCCTTCCAGTTTTGCATTATCTTCAGAATCTTCAAGAGATTTCATATCTATGTTGAACTCTCCTGAAACAATTTTATTATCCTTCCAGGTAAGCCATCCTGACTGAAGTTTGATGGTTCCGGTATGCTGTCCGGTGACTTTTTCACCCAGCCATTGCAATTGAGATTTTTCCGTATCAGCTGTATACTTTTCCTGTGCTCCTGAATTCAAAAAAAATAAACCTGTGAATGTAAATAATAGCAGAAATCTTTTCATTTTCTTATGAGATATTAATTTCCCTACCAACAACGTGTAATGGGTATTTGTTCAACAATGAATATTGAAGAAACCTTGTTTAGAAAGAGGAAAAAATTTCTGATTGAGATTTAATAATCAGAGCCTGTGGATGTTAAGGCCTCCACTTATTTCAAAAACCATTCCTGCGGAAAAGTTCCAGTCACCTCTGGCAAGTGAAGCCACAGCTTTTCCTATATCTTCAGGAAATCCCCATCTTTTTTGAGGAATCAGACCTTCACTGATCAGCTTATCATATTTATCCTTGATCTTTGCTGTCATGTCTGTTTGTATTACTCCCGGACGAACCTCAAAGACAAGTATTCCTTCACAGGAAAGCCTGTCGGAAAAAACCAGGGAAGCCATGCTGAGACCGGCTTTTGAAATACAATATTCGGCACGGTTTGTTGATGAGAGCACTGCTGATACGGATGTAATAAAAACAATAACAGGCTTATAGCTCTCTACCTGCTGTTTCAGCCAGATCATTTCTTTTGCGATTTTCTGAGCAAAAAATACAGGTCCCTTAAGATTTATATTCATTAATCTGTCATAGCTCTCTTCCGTCATATCAAGAACATCACTTCGCTGAAGCGGAGCTACACCTGCGTTATTGACAAGAAGATCTATCCTGCCGTATCTTTCAAGAATATTCGCAACAACCTCTTTATGACAATGTGTAAATGAAATATCCAGGCCAACGGGAAAAAATTGCGACCCTTTTTTCTCAACTTCCGATCCGAGGTTTATCATGCCTTCACTATCAACAGAACGGGCAATTGCAGCAATGTCGAATCCTTCAGCTGCTAAACAATTAGCAACAGCTCTGCCTATTCCTCTGCTAGCTCCGGTAACAACAGCCACAGGTTTGTCATTCATACGTAGGGAAGATGATCAGGTTTCACAAAAAATATCGTTTAAAGGTAATAATTTGTGCGACTTCATCAAAAATCGGAATAATTATCTTCAGTAATTCTCCGGAGGTTATGAAAGCCTGTATCTGTGTGTGTATGTGAGGAATAATTCAGTACTTTAAAGCATATCAAAGTTCGGGCACGTCAACCCAGCAGCGTTTCGACCAGCTCTCAAGTCCTTTTTCTGCAAGTTGAACGCCTTTGGCTCCTTCGTAAAGGCTCCACGGAAAAGGGTCATTTTTTACAACATGGCGCAGAAATAATTCCCATTGTACCTTGAAAGCATTATCATAAGTCTCCTGGTCAGGAACTTTCGACCATCCATCGAAAAAATTTATTGGCTGAGGCATATCAGGATTCCATACAGGCTTCGGCGTATTGCCATAATGCTGGATGTAACACTCCCTGAGCCCGGCAACTGCTGATCCTTTTGTTCCATCAACCTGGAGAGTCAGCAGATCGTCGCGCCTGACCCGCACTGTCCAGGAAGAATTAAAATGAGCAATAATTCCGTTTTCAAGTTCGAAAGTGGAATAAGCTGCATCATCAGCTGTGCATTTATATGACTTGCCACTCTCATCTACCCTTTTATCTATATGTGTGGCACCCATACAGGATACCGCTTTTACTTTTCCGAAAACATTGTCCAGTACATAGCGCCAGTGACAAAGCATGTCAACTATAATACCACCATCATCTTCCTTACGGTAATTCCATGAAGGACGCTGTGCCGGAATCGTATCGCCTTCAAATACCCAATAGCCAAACTCTCCCCTTACTGACAGGATTCTGCCAAAAAAGCCTTGTTGAATAAGACGTTTAAGCTTCAATATACCGGGAAGCCATAATTTATCCTGCACGACACCGTTTTTTAACCCGGCATCTTTGCATAACTTATAAAGCTCCAACGCAACTTCTGTACTTACAGCTATAGGCTTTTCGCAATAAATATGCTTGCCAGCCTTAACGGCTTTTCTGACGGCATCAGCCCTTCTTCCGGTTGTCTGAGCATCAAAATAAATTATATTGTTCTGATCTGCAAGCACTTCATCAAGGTTGGTACTCATTTTTGAAATACCCGTCAGTTCACATAATTTCTTTAGTTTGTTTTCATCGCGTCCTACGAGTACCGGGTCGGGCATTATAGTTTCCCCGGATCCTATATTAATCCCTCCCTGATTGATAATTTCAGCGATTGACCGGAGCAGGTGCTGGTTTGTTCCCATACGACCTGTGACTCCATTCATTATTATGCCTGCTTTGTGTTGCTTCATTTCAATATTTATTAGGCGTGAGCTTTATATGCTGATATAATTTTTTCAAGAAATACATTCTGATCCATTTTCCAGTAGATATTTGAAAATATCTCGACTTCATTAAAACCATTAAAGCCAGTTGCCTCGACCCAGGACCTGATTTTTCTGACAGGTATGCATCCTTCTCCCATCAATCCACGATCGTTTAGCAGATCGATTGTAGGAGATTTCCAGTCGCAGATATGGAATGCAAATAGCGTATTGTTTTTACCGCAACGTTTTATTTCTTTTTCAAGCATTGGATCCCACCATAAATGATACACATCAACTGCAACACCAACCTGGCTTGAATTCAAGGCTTCTGTCATATCATTGGCCTGGGCCAGTGTATTGATTGCTGACCGTGTATCGGCATACATCGGATGAAGGGGTTCAATTGCCAGTCTGACACCGGCAGCTTCTGCTTCAGGAATTATTTCAGAAATACCATCATAGATCTGATTCCTCGATACTTCAAGCGGCTGGGCAGGATCGGCACCACAAACAAGAACTATCAATTTGGTACCAAGCTCAAATGCCTCTTCGATTGCCCTGCGGTTGTCTTCTATTGCTGCTTTGCGTTTTCCAGGCTCTTTTCCGGGGAAAAAACCGCCTCTGCAAAGAGAAACCACAGTCAGGCCATTGTTCCGTAACATTTCACCGGTCTTCTTAATATTTCTGCCGGCCAAAGCATCACGCCATACTGTGATTCCCTTAACGCCATTTACCGAAAAATTTTTGGCAGCTTCTTCAATATTCCAGGGTTTTGTGGTAATGGTATGTATGCAAAGTCCAGACAGACCCGTTACAGGATTTAAGCTCATTTTACGAAATTAAAAAAAGTATAATATTTTTCGTCATTTATTAAACGCTGAAGATACAGACATGATTCACGGAAATGGTAATCGCCCCACATGCTGGATTCTCCATATGGAATCCTGCTGCCATCCGGAATAAAATCCCATCCGTTCGGCCGGTGATAAATTGAATGAAGCAGCAAACCCTGGTGATTTTCATCGTTGCTTATATACGGTTCTTTCAAAAGAGTATCGATAACTGTAAGTCCTGCCTGCCAGTATCGTTTACCTTCCGGAGTTTCGCCTTTTTCTGTTAAATACTTTCCTAAACGCAGTAAACCCTGGGATGCAATTGCTGCAGCTGAGCTGTCGACCGGTTCAAAATCATTATAAGGATCTGCAGGTTTTTCAAGATAATTCCCGATTTTATATAATTGAGGAGCACCTGTATCCCAGTATGGAATGCCATCCACAGGTGTATTGTTAATATAAAAATCGCAAGTTGCTTTTGCAGCTTTAAGCATCAATGATTGCAGATCTTCTCTGCCTCCGTACAAAAGAAGTTCATCTCCATCAAGTGAACCGAGACATTCAAGCTGTTCTGCGAATCCGCACATAGCCCAGGCAAGACCTCTTGTCCATGTAGTGAAACCGGAATAACCCTGCTGGGAGTTAGGACATCTGAAATTCCCGTCTTTAATATTAAAGATACTCTCATGTGCAGTCCGGCCGCAAACATCATATGCATCCCTGCCTTCACCATAATATATTGAATATTTTGCAGTAGCTTTAATATGCTCCAGTGCACGCTCAAGCATACTGATCTTCTTATCCCCTTCACCCTGAAATACATGGCCAAGCATATGACTGATTATCAGGATTCTGCAAGACCGGATTGTATCAACAAATAACGAATGGGCTCCATTGAAGGAATGTATAAAACCACCATCTTTTACCGGAGTCCATCTCGCTGACTGTACTGCGCCCGATATTTTAAGTGCAAGTTCATAAAAATTCTTCTCCCACTCATTGTAAGGAATTTTTTCCTCATGCATGAGACGCAAAAGATTTCCATAAGTACTTACATTGTTAAAGCCATGATCATGTACACCGGTATGACTTATATGGGGTGCCATCTTACCAAGTATCTTCTTTTTTGCCGTTACCAGGATCTGTTTTTCTCCTGAAGCATCATATTGCAGTACAGCCGAGCCATACTGGAATCCCTGTGTCCACTCTGTCCAACCACGGGTAGTATATTTCCCTTCAATTGTGAAGACAGGTGAGCCCTTTTCCTCATTGTAATTTTTTTCAATCAGATGTATCTTTCGGGCTGAAATATCCCAGAAAACTTTAAGCTTTCCTGAAAAATCCTCAGGACGAAGCTTTGTATTTATTTGAATCATAAACCGGTATCTGATTAAGACTTATAAATATAGTTAATAACCCGGAGACAGACAAACAGGTCATCGTCCCGGATAAATAAGAATTATCAATTATATTAATTATTATTTAAACCAAAGCGTGGATTCACGACATTATTATAGATGGATCCAAAAGTATAAGTCAGACTTAATCCGCTCCATAATTCGTATTTGGACGCCTGTTGCTTGAGACGGAGCAATCTTTCTGCTTCAGACAGTTCTCCCTTTGCCAGATTTATCCTGTTGTTGATATATCCGACTCCTCCGTTTATTGAAAATGAAAGTCCTTTAAACACCCGTACTCGGACAAATCCGTTTAGCCCGACAGTATTCTTTGAAAAATCATGGAAGTAATGAGAAGCCCAGAGTGACAAATTTATATTACCCCATTTTTCCTGAACCTGGTATGCTATTCTTATTCCCTCTACAAAAAGGGTTTCCTTCATTTTATTATATAAGGTAGTATCAGTATAGCTACTGAAATTCACACCTGCAGTATACTGGAAACGAAGTTGCCGGTGTGTTGCGTCAGAGTAGGGAAACAGATTGTATTCCAGGGCCGGAAGGATTTCTGTATTCAGTTCATAATTTTCCCAGGTTGAAGATCCGATTTCAAACCTGACCCCTGCTGACCAATGGTCGTCAAGACTTTTAACGGTAAGATTTTTTATTCTTTCCGAGCTTCTGATATAAGTAGTATCATTGCCGTCCTCGATGAACCTCTGCTGACTGTAATTCTGATTTACCTCCAGCTCAAATTTCATTTCCTGGGTAACCCTTGATACCTCAATGGAATTCCGCAACCATAAACTTTTGTAGGTTTCCTCTGAACTCAGATTGGGACTCGTCTGTAACTCAATAACCCAGTTATTCCATTTATCAGCTACTTCTTCAACTTTCAGACCCTTATTATGACTTATAGCAATCTCATTGAATAATGGTGTCCTTGCAACATACCTCATCAAACCCATTTTCAGCATGTTTGTGCTTTTCTCCCTTATAACAGGCCTTGTCATGTCAGGACTACTTGTAAATATCAGTGTGTCGTTCATGCCACTGAACTTATCCACACCCTGAAAATTGTATGTATACCGGTTTCCGCCGCTTCCGGCATTCTGGTTTGTGACAAGAATATATACCTGTGCTTCCCTGACATCCCTCACATAATTAATGTAAGGTATTTCTTCCTTTATATAATTCATGTCGCAGCTCCAGCAATCAAGGAATACTTTGATAGCTGTCCTTCTGACTGTATCTCTTTCGGCAGGAGCTGCCTGGCCACTGACTGAATTCGAACCCAAAAAAAATATTATCAAAGAAAAAACTAAAAAATGCTTGATTCCCATTGAACTAGTATACAATATCTTAGAATAATCCGGCGGTTTTTTTTAACAACTCTGCAACTTATACAAATATTGCAATATTAAGCTGAACCAGTGTGACAGATGCCTAAGAATTAATAATTTTTAACATCTTGTCTATTCTCCTAAACTTCATATCCCTGGATATGTTCAAATCATTATCATCCTTTTCGGTTTCTTCTTCATCATCTTCGTTCAACCAGTCATATGTTTCCTGCCGGGGTCCTTCATTTCTATACCAAACGGTAAGAAGTATTCCGGAGAAAAATCCGAGCATATGTGATTCCCATGATACATTTTCATAGATTCCGGGGAATAAACCCCATACCATTGATCCATAAAGGAATACTATTAGCAATGAGAGTGCTATCAGCCTGAAGTGCCTCCTGATTATCCCGCTGAAAAACAGAAATGATGCAAGCCCGTATACTAAGCCGCTTGCTCCTATATGCCAGGCTTGCCTTCCTCCAAACCAAACAAGGAGACCTGTTATGAAGAAGGTGAGAGTAAATACTTTCAGCGCTATTTCAGAATAAAAATAAAACAAAGCCATGGAAAGAAAAAACAATGGAAGGGAGTTATTAAAAAGATGCTTAAAATCGGCATGTATAAATGGTGAGAAAATTATGCCGGGTAACCCCCTTGCTTCCATAGGGTATATGCCAAAATCTGACAGATCAATCTGAAATAGGGATTCAATGATCTTTACAAGCCACATAAAAAAGATGAAAATTCCCGGAATGATCATACTGAGAAGCATTTTCTTCCTGTAAAAGGCAACTTCAGACATCGAACCTGAGGGATTAGTCATTTATTAACTGAGTTATTTTTTGTGCTTGGTGCCAGGTGCCGGCCTGCCCTGACCGACGAAGGAGCGTCAGGGGTGCTTGGTCAAATTCCAAATTCCAGGTTCCAG
>JBBQJD010000043.1:0-29676 GCA_038325595.1 Bacteroidales bacterium
TTTTCAAGATGATTATTTTCAAGTAAATAAACGTCCAAAATATGATATTTTAATATATTGAATGTATAAATTTTATATTAATGGATATCCATTAATATAGATGTTAAATATTTCAAAATTGTTTGTCTGATATCAATTTAAAATCTCTTATTTTATTATTAATTTTTCTTAATGGTCTATCCATCTCATCTTTTTCATCATATACAAAACAAGATATAATAATTCCTATGACTTGTTTTGGAGTAATATTAAATGCAACATCTTCAGGTTTTAACTCTAAAACTAAGGATTTATCTATATTCTTAACAAATAAAGAGATATATGTAATAATATCTTCTTTACTTTTATTTCTTGTCAAGGATCGGTCAAAAAATAAAATAATATTATCTTTTGACTCACCTATTAATCCTTTTGTTAAATCGTTGTTAGAGTAAATATATCCATATGAATTATTTAAATTTTGATCAAAATTATTCCAATTCATAATTCTTTGTGCTATATATAGATATCCAGGTTTCAAATCGATAAAACTACTAATATCGATTGAAAATTGTGGTAGAGGGTCTTCAATATTAGTCATTCTATTTTATATTTGTATATAGTTTTTTGATTTTTATGAATTATATCAATCTTTATATTTGTATAAGTTATATAAATATATAAAATATATAAAATATAGATCTATTATCACATCAAAAATAGTTAGATATAATCTTTAAAACTGAAATATCTAACTATGTTAGATATTGGTATATGTTATATTTATATCTTATATATGATTTATATATTTTTATTTAATTTATATAGCATATGATTTATATAAAACAATAAATAGATATAGATAAAGATAAAGATAAAGATAAAAGATAAAAGATAAAAGATAAAAGATAAAAGATAAAAGTAAAAAGATAAAACTGAAAAGTGAAAAGTGAAAAGTGAAAAGTGAAAATTATAAAATCAAGGCAAAATTAAAAGATAAAAGGAAAAGATGAAAGAAAAAGAAAAAAGATTGTTAGCGGCGATCATCCTCGTACTCCATTGTAATCTTTGAGCCGTACTTTTTATCAGCGAGTTTAAAAGCTTCAGTTATTACGCTCATCTTTCCGCCATTCTCAATAAAATTAAGGCATGCCCTGATTTTTGGCTCCATGCTTCCTTTCGCAAATTGTCCTTCATTAAGGTACTTTAAAGTATCTGCATAATTCAGGAATTCCACAACCTGTTGCTCCGGTTTCTTATAATTGATATAAATGTAAGGAACATCGGTAAGAATATAGAATTCATCAGCCCGGATCTGGGTAGCCAGCAACGATGAAGCCATATCTTTATCTATTACAGCTTCTGCGGCTCTTACAATATTATTTTCATCAATATACACAGGTACACCGCCGCCGCCGGCCGCGATCATGATGTTGCCCTTTCTTGCCAGTTCATGAATGACTGATTCATTCATTACAGAAATAGGAACCGGTGAAGGGACAACACGTCTATAACCTCCCATCGTTTTGACTTCCTCCTTAAATATCCATCCTTTTTTCAATGTAAGATTATCAGCTTCTTCCTTTGAATATATTTTTCCTACCCTTTTCTGGGGATCACTGAACGCGGGGTCATTGGCGTCGACACGGACCAGCGTAACAAGACATATCACGTTTTTGCTGATTCCATGCTTCTGCAGAACATTTCTGAACATCCTTTCAATCATGAAACCTATACCACCCTGAGTATCAGCTACACATATATCAAGCGGCATTTGCGCAATGTTATACAGCTGTTCCCCGGCATCATTCCTCATAAGTATATTTCCCACCTGAGGACCATTACCATGAGTAATTACTATGTCATATCCTTCCTTTATTAAAAAGACAAGATTCTCAAGAGTCTCGGTGGTATTTTGCTCCTGTTCGTCGATAGTGCCGATCTGATCACCTCTTAAAAGAGCATTTCCCCCCAGTGCAACAACTGCCAGTTTGTTCGCCATATCAATACTGAATAAATGAATTGTCAGGAATCATGCAGTATTCTTGAATTTGTTCCAATCAGATCACAAATTTATATATTCCTGACAGATTTCATTCTCTGATTACAAGGATGATAACATGTTAAATTGCATGTATTTTATAATTCAGACCGTAAGGATTGGAGTTTTAAAAAATATGCTACATTTACATAATTCAAAAAAATAGTGACAAGTGAGATTCATCTATATCTTCTTCATTGCGGTAATCTTTGCAATGACCGGGTACTCTTGTAAAGAAAAGGGAGTTAAACATATAAGTCAGGGGGAAATCCATTATAATATTGATTATACAGGGGTTGTTGGCTCAATACCCAAAGAGTTTCTGCCTAAAAATCTTATAATTTCCTTTAAAGACAATAAAACCCTTTTTGAAATGATTTCCCCCTTCGGGAACTCAGGCATACTTAATCTTTCCAATCCGGAAGCCGGCATCTTTGATACGTATTTCAGCCTTTTTACAATAAAATATTTCTACGCAGCCGAGCCGGGAGAAACATTCCCCGGACTTGAATCAATGGAAGGAATGGATCTCAAAAAGACTGACAAAACATTGACCATCTGTGGTTTTAACTGTAAAAATGCCGAGGTTACATTTGCCGGGAATCCTGATAAGGTATATGATATATGGTATACTGATGAGATCGATGTAAAGGGATCAAATGCATCAACTCCATACAATCAGATTGACGGAGTTTTAATGAGTTTCTTTTTCTTTTTAGGTTCTACTGAACTTCAATTCACCGCTGAAACTGTCTATCAGAAAGAAATACCCGATGTAACATTCGAGCGAAGGGATAAATTTCAGCGGATATCAAGAGAGGAAATCAATAAGTTTATTAATAAGATGATAAGCATATAATTATTCGGGCCATCCGGGAAATAAAGGCTAATTTTTAAGTTTTATCATCTGTGTTTAATTTCCTTCTTTCCTTTATTCCGGCTCTGAAACAAAATCTAATGTTTTTATTGAAAAATTATCAAAAGTATTACCTTTGAATTAGTCTGTTTAAAAAATTGTTTTGATTTTAAATTAAAGTCGGAAATGAGCAAAGAGAAGGAAGATGCCGGTAAAAAGAATACCAAATCTTCAAAAAATACTGATAAATCAAAATCTTTTTTTACTGATGAGAGGATCAAATTTGTTACCGGGATACTTATAACAGGTTTCGCATTTTACCTTTTTCTGGCATGCGTCGCATATCTCTTCTGGTGGAAAACTGATCAGAGCTTACCCGATTCGGAAATTGTTTCAGGTGCTGACATCGAAGTAAAAAACTGGTCAGGCAAAAGCGGCCATTTCCTGGCTAAAATGATGATAGGATACGGATTTGGCTATGGAGCATTCTTTATACCCCTTCTCATAGGATCCATTGGATTGTATATGCTTAATTTTCCAAAAATTAAACCAGTAAGTCTTATTCTGAAGTTCACTTTTGCCACCATTATCCTCTCACTTGTTCTGGGCTTCATCTTCGGCCAGTCAAAAGGCTATCTTATAAGCGGGCCGGGAGGAGCACAGGGTTACCTGACAACAAGATGGATGAATGCTTTTATGGGAAAGGTAGGTACAGGTGTCCTGATTGCTTTTGCTGCAATATCCTATATTATTTTTGCCCTGAAAGTAAAACCTGAGTCATTCGGAGTAAGACTGCCCGGGTGGCATAAAAAACATGCAATTGATCCTGAGTTAATACCTGCAGATACACTTATTGGACCAGATATTGAGCCGGAAATTGAAGTAAAAACTGATAAAAAGAAGCCGGCTGACCATGTGGAATTCACTGTCAAAAACACTGTTCTTGATTCTGATGATGAGAATGATGATGATGATCTGAATGTAGTACCGGGAGTAATCCCAAAAGGATCCATTATAAGGGATTTTGATGATGACACGCAAACAGCAGTGGCGGACCCTGACAATGATGATGTTCCTCTTAATATTAACAAGCCTGACGGTGGAGACAGTCTCTTACCACATGAGGTTGAAAAGCTCATGGGCGATTATGATCCTCGCCTTGATCTGTCGCGGTATAAATTTCCTCCCGTATCAATATTGAGAGAACACAAATCTGAAAGTGCGTTTGACAACAATGAAGTTTTTGAGAACAAGGAGAACATCATTAAGACCTTGGGGGATCATAAAATCAGCATTAAAAGCATTTCAGCAACTGTCGGTCCGACTGTAACTTTATATGAGATAGTACCCGAACGAGGTGTAAGGCTTGCACGTATAAAATCTCTTGAAGATGACATAGCACTTAACCTTTCTGCGCTGGGCATAAGGATAATTGCTCCCATTCCGGGAAGAGGAACTGTAGGTATTGAAGTACCTAACAAGAAACCGGAGATGGTCTCCATGCGTTCGCTGATCACTTCCAAAGCATTTCAGGAAACAAAGTTTGATATTGCCCTGGCCCTTGGGAGAACCATAACAAATGATCCATATATTGTTGATCTCACAAAAATGCCTCATCTGCTGGTTGCAGGAGCAACAGGTCAGGGAAAATCGGTAGGCATCAATGCTATCATTACCTCAATTCTGTATAAAAAGCATCCTGCCGAAGTCAAATTCGTTCTTATTGATCCGAAACGGGTTGAACTACCGTTGTATATGAAGATTGAGAGGCATTATCTTGCCAAGCTACCCGGCGAAGAAGATGCTATTATAACTGATACTCAGAAAGTTATAAAAACACTGAATTCCCTGTGCATTGAAATGGACAACCGTCTTGAACTTCTTAAACTGGCACAATCAAGAAATATCAAGGAGTATAATGAAAAATTCATATCAAGGAAGCTGAACCCGGAAAAAGGACATAAATACCTGCCGTATATTGTGCTGATAATTGATGAGTTCGCCGATCTTATAATGACGGCAGGAAGGGAAATTGAGGGACCGATTGGAAGGCTGGCCCAACTTGCAAGGGCTATCGGCGTCCACCTCATAATTTCAACTCAGAGACCATCCGCTAATATCATAACAGGGTTTATCAAAGCCAATTTCCCGACAAGGATTGCATTTCGTGTTTTCTCATCGATCGATTCAAGAACAATACTCGATGCAACAGGTGCTGACAGGCTTGTGGGTCGCGGAGATATGCTGGTTTCTTCAGGAAATGAACCTGTGAGGGTTCAGTGTGCATTTATTGACACACCCGAAATTGAAGAGCTTACTGAATTCATCGGATCACAAAAGGGCTATGCCGATGCGATGCACCTTCCCGAATATGTAGATGACAGTGAGTCAGGTATTGCCGAAGTCGACCTCCGCAAAAGAGACCCGATGTTTGATGATGCAGCCAGGCTGGTTGTTCAGCATCAGCAGGGTAGCACCTCACTCATCCAGAGAAAACTTTCTATAGGGTATAACAGGGCAGGAAGAATAATTGACCAGCTGGAAGCTGCGGGAGTCGTCGGACCATTTGAAGGAAGTAAGGCCAGGGAGGTCCTGTGCATGGACTTTATAGCTTTGGAACAGATTTTGCAGCGTCTTGAATAAAGGCAATCCAAATGAGAAAAATATTATTCATCATAACAGCTTTTTTGCTGCAATCTTTTATTATAAACGCTCAGAATGATCCCCAGGCTGTTAAAATCCTCGATCAGTTTTCAGCAAAAGCCACAGCTGCACCTTCGGTATCAATGAAATTTTTTCTTTTTACGGATGATCAGGCTGAAAATGCAACCGACACACTGTCAGGATCAGTAATAATCAGCAAGGATCAGTACAGGCTTGAACTTCCCGACAACATAATCTGGTTTAATGGCAAGACATCATGGAGTTACCTTCCTGCAGAAAAGGAAGTTACCATTACAACCCCTGACAAAAAGGATGATTCTTTTCAGAACCGTCCATCTGCTGTTTTTACAATGTATAAAAAGGGATACAAGTCCAGACTGGTTGAAGAGAATTCCGGTTCATACGTAATTGATCTTTATCCTGAGGATATCAAAACCGAAATCATGAGATTAAGGCTGACTATAGGTAAATCACTTATGGATCTGAAAAGCCTTGAATATAAAAACAAGGAAGGAATGGTATATACACTTAATGTCAAAGAATACTCACTTAATTTAAAGCCTGATGCAGGCACCTTTATCTTCCAGCCCGAAAATTACAAAGGAATAGATATAATTGATATGAGATAGACTCCTGAGTATAAATCATTTATCATTTTATTCAGGGTATGAAATCCTTGAATGATTAACATTTGCTAACCCCTTCTTCAGTGCCATCTTTATATCAGAAATATCTTTAAAAGTCAGGGGTGCATCAGAAAACTGATTATCCTGCTCCTGTATGAAGAGAATTCTTTCAACAAGCTGGCTTATACTGTCTTCAGTGTACTTTTCAAGAGTACGTGATGCAGCTTCCACTGCATCGGCCATCATCACAATCGCCAGTTCCTTAGAAAATGGTTTTGGCCCGAAATAATCAAATGCCTTTGCCGATTCCTCGGTTTTAACTGAAGATTCAAGATACTTTTTATAAAAATAATATGCCTTTGTTGTTCCGTGATGAGTTCTTATAAAATCAATTATCTGAACCGGCAGCTTGTACTTTCTGGCCAGTAAGACACCTTCCTGTACATGATTGATAATAAGCTTTGAGCTTTCCAGAGGATCAAGTTCATTATGAGGACTTGAGCCGGCATTCTGGTTTTCAATAAAATATGATGAATTAACTGTCTTACCTATATCGTGATAAAGAGCGCCAGCCCTTGCAAGAAGAGGGTTTGCACCAACTTCTCTCGCAGCTTCCTCGGCCAGAATTGCAACCTGCCTTGCATGCTGGAATGATCCCGGAGCTTCATTGGCAAACCTTCTCAAAAGCGGTTGATTTGTATCAGACAATTCAATCAAAGTATTATTTGAGAGAAAATAGAACTTCTTTTCAAAAAGAAAAATCAATGGATAACTTAACAAAACGAGAAATCCATTTATAATAAAGTAGATATAATCTGTCCATTCAACAATTGCCACACTGCCTGTTTTCATAATGCTGATACCAAAATAAATAACAGAATAGCTTATAGTTATAACAAGAGAGGAGAAAAATATCTTACCTCTTCTGTATATGTTTGTAAGTGAGAATATTGCGACCAGTCCTGAAATGAAATTTATGAAAATAAACTCAAACGGATCCGGTACAATAAACCCACTCAGCATTATGGTTATAAGAAGTATAAACAGGGCAAGTCGTGCATCATAAAATGTATGTATTACAACAGGGATTATTGCAAAAGGGATTATGAGAAGGGATAAATTCTGACCATAAACCACGACAATGCTGGTGATTGACGTAAAAATGAAAATTGTAAGAATTATAAAAAAAGTTTTACGTGATACCTCAAGAATTTCCGACCGGAAATGCAGCAGGAATAGAAAAAGAACCAAATAACAGGATGAAACCACTATAAAACTCCCGAGTGTTTCTGTGAGATTATTATTGAAAGTATGAGGAAGGAGGGCTGAAACAGAAAAAATACTTGCAAGGAATAATACAAGATTGATTAAGTGTTTTCTGGTAGGTTTCCAAACACCCGGAGCTTTGGACATATACACCTGATTTTATGCGTCTGATTCAGATTCAAAAATAGATTATTTTTTTAAAGCACATTGATAACAGGTCAGTTTAATTCTTCATCTAAGATTGACCGTGCTCTACTTTTAAATTATGTGGATATAGGATAAAAGGTAAATAAGATCATCAATATTTAACTAAATTTGGAAAAATTATCTGTATGGAAAGGTACATCTGTGAGAATGTATTTGTTCCGCTTCGGGCGGGTCCCTCACATAAATCAGAAATGTTAAGCCAGATTCTTTTTGGTGAGAGATATACCATACTTGAACGGATTGGAAGCTGGATAAAAATCGAATGTTACTTCGATAAAAATTGCGGCTGGATAGACTCTGGTCATCTCCAGAGTACAACAGATGAAAGCAGATCCCAAAGCTATGTTCTAAACCGGATATTACCATGTTATAAGAAGGACAATTCCAGGCTTATCCTTGAACCAGGCTGTGAGATAATGGATCCGGATTTTGACAGTAAAAAATTTTTAATTGGTAAGAATGTATATTCTACAAGTAGCGATTTCAATAATACATATGTATCGGTTAAAGGAAGTATTTCAGATACTGCAATGAAATTAATCAACAGCCCTTATATCTGGGGCGGAAGAATACCATCAGGAATTGATTGTTCAGGATTTACACAGCTTATCTTCAAAATACATGGGATAGCTCTTCCGCGAAACAGCAGTGAGCAGATCAGGGAAGGAAAAAGTGTTGAATTCATTGATGAAGCAGAGCCGGGAGATCTTGTATTCTTCGATAATGAGAGAGGAAGTATAACACATGTGGGGATGATCATTTCGAAGGGACTTGTCATACATGCATCAGGAAGGGTAAGAATTGATATTATTGATCACCAGGGGATCTTCAAACAGGAGATTGAAAGCTACTCACATCATCTGAGGATGATAAAGAGATTGGATTTCCCGAAAACCTGAATAAATTGGGCTAAAGCCCGTTACTATTAAAAAGCTTCATTACCGTTGGCTGAAGCCAACGGTAATTGAAATTAGCCAGGCACCACACCTATTCAGTAATTGAATTAGCCGGGCACCACACCTCTTCAAGCCAGGCACCACACCTCTTCAGTAATTGAATTAGCCAGACACCTCTTCACGGTAATTGAATTAGCCAGAAACCTCTTCAGTATTTTATATTACCATTAAAGCCAGACACTTTGCCTTAGCCATACGTCAGTATTAACCAATGGTCGAGGCAGTTGCTATTTTGACGGGTTTTTGTCCCTTATTTTGGTTTAATCTGAGACTCTACAATAGCCAGTATTTCCTCTTCCTCTTTTATTGCCTTTAATTCTATTTCCAGTCCTCTGGAAATTACTTCTTCTGCATATACCTTATCTTCCAATCCACTCACATTGATTTTTACATTCAGGTAGGCCCCCTTTAAGCACGATCGCAATGCAAGGGCACCTACTCCTGCATCAGTTACTGAATTCGGATTCCCTTTTACTACCATCTCCCTGATTAATTCAAATCCCCTGAAAGCTGTTTCCATAGTTTTGAATGGTACAAGAATGGCAATTTTTGTTGCATCCTGCAACAAGGAATTCCTCATAAACTTCTCCGTATCTGTCTTTTTGGGCAGGGCATGTATTTCCATTATTCTGTTGAAAGCTTCAGTATCCTCGTCTACCAGATGGAGAAGCTCATTCTGAATCGCTTTTCCCTTTTCAGCCCATTTTGAAAACTCTTCCCACCTGTTATCCCATCCTCTTTTATGGCCCGAAAGATTGGCTACCATTGTGCCAAGAGCGGCTCCAAGTGCACCAATATATGCCGAAACAGATCCACCGCCGGGTGCAGGTAACTCAGAAGCTGTCTTGTTCAAAAATCCTTTCAGACTGAGATCAATAAGCCTCTGATTATCTTTCTCATCCATAACATATTCTATTATCTTTTCGCCCGGGTTAAAAGGATGAAGCTCATTTAGTCCCATCGTTCTGACTGCTATTTTAAGAAGCTCATCATCAGATACCCCTGATGACCTTCGCTGCTTTGTCAGAAAATACCTTCCGGCATCGAGCAAGGCTTTGAGGGGAATAAGTCCGACAAGTTCAGAACCGGTTACCCGTACTCCTCTTGCATCAGCTTTCCTGCATACTTCATCGAAAGCAACGTGGACGGGAGTGACTGATATATTTGTAAGGTTCATTGAAATTTGGGCCATACCATATTCTTCTATAAACCAGCCAATAGCCTTTACAGATTTAAGCGTTCCCGGGATCATTATTTTTTCCCCTTTTTCATCAGTTACAATCTTTCCTGTAACCGGATTCCCTTCACGCATAGGCCGTCCTTTTTCCCTGACATCGAAAGCAATGGCATTTGCTCTCCTCGTGGAGGTTGTATTCAGATTGACATTGAACGCAACCAGAAAATCACGGGCACCAACAGCCGTTGCACCGGCAGCTTCATTAAAAACACTTTCTCCGAAATCGGGCTTCCATAATGGATCGAGAAGCTTTTTTTTCAACCCTTCATACTCACCGGCTCTGCAATTTGCCAGATTTCTGCGTTCTTCTGTAAATGCGGCATTCTCATAGCAATAAACCGGTATTCCCAATTCTTTACCTATCCTCTCTGCAAGCTTACGCGCATATACCACAGTCTCCTCCATTGTTATACCTGAAACAGGTATCAAAGGACAAACATCCGTAGCTCCCATACGCGGGTGCTTTCCATGATGCTTCTTCATATCGATAATTTCTGCAGCCTTTTTCACCGATCTGAACGCTGCCTCAGAAACTGCTTCCGGGCTTCCGACAAAAGTGACAACCGTGCGGTTTGTATCTTTTCCGGGATCCACATCGAGCAGCTTTACACCTTCTACTGATTCTATAATATCCGTTATCTGCTTTATAACCACAGTATCGCGCCCCTCACTGAAATTAGGGACACACTCAATTATTCTCTTCTCCATATTTGTATAACAATGTCTATTTTACGATTTTACCTCTTAATATGACTGTTTCGATCAGATTGCTGCCAAAGGCATATGGCATAAACTGATATGATGGTATCTCTTTAGTAATGAATATATTAGCTACTTTCCCTTTTGCAATAGACCCATGTGTTTCAGACAAACCCATTGCGAATGCAGAATTTATCGTTAAAGCATTTATTACTTCTTCCGGGAGCATCCTGAGCCTTATACACCCAAGGGACATAACCAGTTGCATATTTCCGGATGGACTGGAACCGGGATTATAATCAGAAGCCAGGGCTACAGGCAGTCCTGCATCAATCATTCTTCTTGCCGGAGGATCTTTCAGACCAAGAAAAAATGAAGCTCCCGGCAGCAATGTAGGCATTGTTTCTGATCCTTTCAATGCTTCAATCTCCTCATCGCCTGTATGTTCCAGATGATCAACGGATACAGCATTATATTTGATACCTGCCTGTACTCCTCCTGAAAAATCAAGCTCATTTGCATGAATCTTTGGAGCCAGTCCATACTTCATTCCTGCCATCAGGATCCTTTCTGTTTCTTCCACTGTGAAGAAACCCTTGTCACAGAATACATCAATATAATCTGCAAGCTCTTCGGAAGCTACTACAGGTATCATTTCATTAATAATCGTATCAACATACTTATCCTGCTTTTGTTTATACCCGGCAGGTACGGCATGAGCTCCCAAAAAAGTTGCCTTGATTTCCAGCGGGCAGGAATCTCTTATCTTCCTGATAACCCTTAGCATTTTAAGTTCATCTTCAAGATTAAGTCCGTATCCGCTTTTTATTTCAACTGCTCCGGTCCCCAGACTGATTATTTCTCTAATCCGTACCATTGATTGCTCAAACAATTCATTTTCAGAAGTTTCATGCAAAAGCTTTGCAGAATTTAATATCCCCCCTCCCCTTTTCGCAATCTCCTCGTAAGACAATCCTCTTATTTTATCGGTATATTCCATTTCACGGCTGCCGGCATATACAATGTGGGTATGTGAATCGCAAAATGAAGGAAACACAAATTTTCCCCTGGCATCAATGATATCATACTTCTGTTGCCGATCCTGAATATTTATCAGGTGAAGATCTTTCATTTCACCAAAATCATTTATAATACCTTCACTTATAATAAGATATGCATCATTTATTGTTTTCAGATGAGCCATTTCCTTTCCGCAAATTCTTATTTTTGGCGAATCTTCCGCCTGCACAAGGCATTTTATATTCTTTACAAGAATTCCACTAAGCATATAATCTTATTATTAAGGCTCTAAGGTAGGAAATATTAAAAAAACTGACCATGATTACCATTTTTCTTTATCTTTAACTATATGAACTTAATCTAAAACCTATGAAGAGGACCTTTTCACTTATTTGTATATTGATGCTCATGCTCACTGTGTCTGCACAGGAGAAAAAGGTAAAAACCGGATGGAAATTCGGAGGTGCATTGCCGGCGGTTACCTATGATTCCGACCTCGGATTTCAATATGGTGCCCTCTTTGAATTTTTCAATTATGGTGACGGAAGCACGTACCCTGATTATTTTGATCATACTTATACAGAAGTTTCGCATTTTACAAAGGGAAGCGGAATATTCAGGTTCATGTACGAATCAAATCATCTTATCCCTGGTGTACATATGACAAGTGATCTTAGCTACCTTCCTGATAAAGCAAATCATTTTTACGGTTTTAACGGATATGAATCTGTATTTAATAAAGACTGGATGGATGAAGAATCACCTGACTACGTGACCAGAATGTTCTATCGTTTTGAAAGAAATCAGTTCAGGTTTAAAAACGATTTTCAGGGAAAACTCTCCGGCGATCATATAAAATGGAGTGCAGGTTTTGCTCTTCAGAAATTTGAAAATAAGTCAGTTGATTTCGAAAAGCTTGAAGTTCCTGAAACAGACGGCCTTTTTGAAAAGTACCAGAACTGGGGTCTGATCTCACCAAACGAAGCCGACGGAGGATGGGTCAATACTGTCAAATTAGGAGTAGCATGGGACAGCCGCGATAACAGGCCAAACCCTATGAAGGGACTCTGGACAGAGGTCGGAGTTGAAGCTGCACCCGGATTCCTTGGAAACGATTGGGGCTTCTCAAAGCTATATATCACACATCGTCAATACTTTACCCTTGTAGAGGATGATCTCTCGCTGGTTTACAGGTTGGGGTACCAGGCTACACTCACAGGCAATACACCATTTTTCTATCAGTCACAGGTTATCACATCAATGCTTACCGGGGCTACATCCGAAGGTCTTGGAGGCTCGAGTACATTAAGGGGAATTCTGAGGAACAGGGTTGTAGGCGATGCTTTCTTTATGGGAAATGTTGAACTCCGCTGGAAGCCATTATATTTTACATTTTTAAAGCAGGAATGTTACCTGGGTCTGAATCTCTTTTACGATTTTGGAAGAGTTACAAAAGATATTGAAATTCCGGCTGATCTTGAATATTACATCGTTGAGTCAACAGATACATTTACGGAATACTTTAAACCAGGTGAAGAAAAATTTCATCAGAGTGCAGGTGTAAGTATCATGCTGGCAATGAATCGGAACTTTGTGATTGCAGCCGATATTGGAAAAGCATTCAATGAACAGGATGGAAATATCGGATTTTCCATCGGATTAAATTATCTGTTTTAGCCCATGCTGACTTCGACTCCGTCGCTGACTTCGACTCCGCTCAGTCAGCGGGGGTCAGTTCATTGAGCGGAGTCGAAATGAACGATGCTGACTTCGACTCCGCTCAGTCAGCGGGTGGAGGTTCTCAGTCAGCGGGAGTCAGTTCATTGAGCGGAGTCGAAATGAACGTACTTCTATGAAAGGTTATATGTACATATTGGAATGTGCTGATGGTACTTATTATACCGGAAGTACAATTGATCTGGAGCGTAGATTTGAACAACATCAAAATGGCGAAGGGGCAAACTACACCAAAAAAAGAATCCCTGTGAAATTGGTATACGTTGAGGAATTTAACAGAATTGATGAAGCTTTCTACAGAGAAAAACAAGTTCAGGGTTGGAGTAGAGCAAAAAAAGAAGCATTAATTGACAATAATCCCGGATTACTGCCTGATCTTTCGGAATGTAAGAATGATAGCCATTTCAGTAACGCTGACTTCGACTCCGCTCAGTCAGCGGGTGGAGGTTCTCAGTCAGCGGGTGGAGGTTCTCAGTCAGCGGGAGTCAGTTCATTGAGCGGAGTCGAAATGAACGACGCTCAGTCAGCGGGACTCCGTTCATTGAGCGGTGCCGAAATGAACGACAGAATTTAAAATCCCTTCAGAAAATATCCAAGCCCTACACCAAGATAATTACCTATAATATATCCTATAATACCTACTGTAATTCCCGTAATGATGACGTCCTTGTTCTTAAGAGCGCCCGCTACGACAGGCACAAAAGGCGGTGAGAACACAAATGCAGTTGTGGTGATAAGGTAATCATCAGCATTTACCCTGAATATTTTCGAAAGCAAAAGATGCAGGAAAAGCGAACCGAAATAAGCATAGGAAATATATCCGAACAAACCAAGGAATCCAATGCTGAAAAACCTCGACAGATCAGCCATGGATGCTACTGCAAAAGAGAATACCAGAATAAAGTACATACCAAGCTGAAATGTTTTTTCAATCCTGTTCACCCACCTTATCAATGAAGCCAGGATAGCCAGAGTTGTAACCGATAAAATAACGACAACTGTAAGTAAGTCTTTCGGGAAAAGAAAACTTAGTCCAAATGATACTGCAAAAATCAGAACTGACAGGAAGAAAGCTTTCAGAAGAGGTAAGAAGCGTTTCTTTTTCAGCATTCCTGAAAAATCTTCAAAGCTTTCAGTTTCAGCAATCGCTTCAGCTGTGCCTTCAACTTCATGGTGCTTAAATGGAGGAAGTATAGCCCTTAGAAGTCTTGGCCCGATAGTAATCATAAAAATAAGTGTGATTGCTCCTAGGATCATATCGTATGTGCTTGTCATCACAAACAGATCCGGATCAACACCGAGAGCTACTTTAAGAGCCACCAGGTTGGGAGTTCCTCCGGTATACACTCCTACAAGCATTCCTGCAACTCTCCATGATTCAGGAACTACGTGCTGAAAGATAAAATACCCTGATATAACAACTAAAGCAACGGATATTAAAGCGAGTGCCATGGATATGAAACCATCTTTTGCATAGCGAAGCCATCTTTTTATGTTAAGAGAAAAAAGAAGCAAAGGAAATGAAAGTAGTGCCATGATGTTAATGAGATTGTCCTGCACAGTCGCCATTGAATTCACATAAATATCTGATCCCGAAATCCTTCCTTCACTAAGAAGAGTCTGGAACTCGGTTTCCGGAATAGAAAGTCTTCCCTGTAAGGCAAAGTTATAACTATCACTTCCGGAGGGAAGTATACCGGTTGTACCTAGGAGAAGGCCGAACCCATAAGCCAGGACAATTGATCCGAGTTTGTTAATTAGCGGCCATTTTCTGCATAAAAGAATGATTACCAGGGGAAAAAAGAAATACAGAAGTACAAGAAGTACAATTTTAATCATAACATCAGCTTAAGTTATGATCAAATATAAAAAAAGCGACTTCCTTATCGGCAAGTCGCTCTTAAAATAAGTTTTTATACTTATTATATATAGTATGGTTCAATAGGCAGGTGTTCTTTGTGACTAAAATGTTCAAGTTATTTCTGAAGACTTTTATCAAACACCGGATTTAAGAAATCTGCATTTGCATTTGTCATTCTGTTTGCAAAATCATAAATGGCCTGATCGGGAAGCTTTTCCACAGGTGTATGTGCTGATGCAGGTTCCTCAAGATAAGGCTTATTAGTGGCCAGATTATAAGCTGATATCATTGACCATCTTGCATTTTCGCTGTTATTCCGGCTTGAACTGTGCAGAAGGTTTCCATGAAAGATAAGGGTATCACCGGGTTCCAGTTCAACATAAACGAGTTCAAAGAGCTTAAGTGCTTGATTTACACGGTCCATATCAGCACCATTCTGTCCGCCCACCAGCGCATGATCGATTCTGCCCAGGGCATGTGATCCTCTTAAAACCTGCAGGCAGCCGTTTTCCTTTGTTGCAGGCGTTATTGCAATCATAGCGCTCAGCATTGCGGGAAACAGAAAACCGTTTTTATACCAGTATCCGTAATCCTGATGCCATTCCCAGGCCCCTCCTATCCTTGGCTCCTTCTGCATTATCTTGGTATGATACAGGGCTGTTCTGCCTCCGAGAAGTGATTCGACAGCATCGATGATATGTTCGTTTTTTGAAAACGCTCCAAAAAGGTCTTCGCCATGATTGTACCATAAAGCTAATTTTGTTTCGGTCCCACCTGAATCCTGCCGCCCGAATGTATTTTTTTTGATGCTTTCATCCATAGTGGCTGCTTTAAGCAACATTCCGGCTTCTTCAGGAGAGAAAAATGTTTTCAGAATAACAAAACCGTCCTTATTGAAAGTATCCCTTTCAGATTGTGTAACTACTCTGTTTTTCATGATATGTCATATAAAATTATTTTCACAGTTTTTCATCATACAATAATGGAAAAAACTGACCATCAAGCTTCTTTCCCTTGCTAATTGCAGGCACACCATCGAGTAATGGTGCATCAGAATCTGAATAAGTGCCATCGGCAAATACATTTATTACAAAAGCCCTTCGTGGCTGACTGGACTTATTTTCAAAGGAGCCATGTACCAGCAACGGATGGTGGAAAGTTGCATGACCCTTTTTCATTTCAATCGGAATGGAGTGTTTCAGTTCGTCCTGTTGTTTTTCATCGAGGAATGCCTTTAATCCATCCATTTCCCCTGTCAAAATGGGTTTGTCAAGAAATCCCCAGGTATGACTTCTCGGAATGTAATGCAAACATCCGTTTTCCACTGTTGCATCATCAAGACCAATCCAGCAGGTCAGATGCTGCATCGGTTTAGACCTTGTCCAGTATGAGTAATCCTGATGCCATGCAACAACTCCTCCATGATTTGCAGGTTTGCAAAAAAGCTGATCGTGCCAGAACCGTACAGCCTTATTTCCCAGAAGCTGATAAGCTGCCATTACAAATGCCGGATTCCATAATACATCATGAAAACCGGTTGTCATTCTCCAGTGTCCAAGAGCATGAAAGAGCACTTTGCCCGGATCAGTCGATTCATTTGTGTGAAATTCATACAGCAGATCATGATTGGGATGACCTGCATCCATTACTTCCAAAAGGTCTTCCTTCAGTTTTTCAATCTGCCATTCCTCCAGAAGCTTAACATTTGGCAGATAGCCATTTACCTTATAGAATTCAAGCTGATCATCTGTAAGCTTATACTTCTCCCATTCTTTTTCTGTTTCAGGCCATTGAAACAGATCAGAAACGGGTCTGGCATAATCTGACAGATCACGTGAAAGCTGAGTATTTTCCATTTCTGTCTGAATATAATTAATAGGAATATGCAAGTGCTCCAGGGCACATTACATATAAAAACAGACAGACTTGTGTTTTAGTTCTGAAACAGGATAAAAAGGTTCAATTAATCACATTCTTCGAAACTTTTCCGGTATTGTTCTATTGCTTTAAGGCTCATCCCCATGTTTGAGAATCCTCCGTCGTGGAAGAGGTTTTGCATTGTTACTTTTCTGGTAAGATCAGAAAACAAGGCTACACAATAATCAGCACATTCTTCTGCAGTGGCATTTCCAAGCGGAGACATACGTTCTGAAAAATCGATCAGTGAATCGAAACCATGTATTCCGCTACCTGCGGTTGTTGCTGTAGGAGACTGAGATACAGTGTTCACCCTTACTTTTCTGTCGCGTCCATATATGTAACCAAAGCTGCGTGCAATTGATTCCAGCAATGCTTTGGCATCACCCATATCATTATAACCTGAAAGTGTTCTTTGTGCTGCAACGTATGACAGCGCGACAACAGAGCCCCACTCCTTTAATGCGTCGAGCTTATATGCTGTTTGCAATACCCTGTGAAAGCTAAGTGCTGAAATATCGAATGTCTTAAGCATGTTCTCATAACTGGTCTGTTCATAGGGAATATCTTTCCTTACATTGGGTGACATACCAATTGAATGCAGGATAAAATCAAATTTACCACCAAAAATTTTCATCGTTTCCGAAATCAGGTTCTCGATTTCATCCATTTTTGTTGCATCCGCGGGAATAACTCTGCTGCCTGTAATAGTAGCCAGATCGTTGATGTTTCCAAGACGCAAGGCAACCGGAGAATTGGTCAGCATCATTTCAGCGCCATGCTCCCAACATTTCAGAGCAACCTGCCAGGCAATTGATTTTTCATTAAGAGCTCCGAATATGAGACCTTTTTTCCCTTTTAACAGACCTTCTTTCATTCTTTCAGGTTTCAATTTTAATATAGGCAAAGTTACTAATGTTTTGCAAATTGATAACCTTTGAAACCATTAACCACAAAGGTCGAAATGGAGAAGCAAAAGCCGCAAAGAAAGAAAGAGAGATTAATTCATAGCAGATTTCAGGAGCTCGCGTGCATTTTTAAGAGCTGATTCAGTGACCTCGCTTCCGCTAAGCAGGCGAGCCACTTCAATTACCCTCTCATCGGGCGATAATAACCTGATCCTTGTGAAGGTTGATTCGCCGACATCATCTTTATAAACATGATAGTGTTTGCTTCCACGGGATGCAACCTGCGGGAGATGAGTAATATTCACAACCTGCATATATTCACCCATTCGTGAAAGTATCTGTCCCACTTTATCAGCAACTTCACCTGATACTCCGGAGTCAATTTCGTCGAAGATAATTGTTGGAAGGCTGTTGTTCCTTGTGAGTAAAGATTTAAGACTCAGCATTACTCTCGATAGTTCACCACCTGAAGCTATTCTTGCCAGATTTTCAGGTGGAACCTGTTTGTTTGCAGAAAACATAAAGTCAGCCTGGTCGATTCCGGAATTGGTAAAATCCTTCAACCTGCTCAGGGAGATCCTGAATCTTGCATTTGGCATTCCGAGCTGTTTAAGCAGTTCTGTAATTTTGAGTTCAATATCTGGAATAATATCTTCCCGCATTTTCGATATATCTCCGCAAAGCGTTTTCAATATTGCGGTTTCCTTTTCAATTAATGAATCAAGTTCAGCTATCCTTTCATCGCTTGAAACTATTGATTTTACAAGGTTCGACAGCTCATCCTGTTTTAAAATAAGTTCATCCAGACTGGCTGAATGGTGCTTTTGCAACAGCGAATAAATACTTCCCAGCCTGTCGTTAACATAAGATAGTCTTTTTGGATCTGCTTCAATTGATGAAGATAGTTTTTCTATTTCGGAAGCCAGGTCATCAAGTTCAATCAGTGACGATTCAGTCCGTTGAAGAAGAGCCTCACCCTCAGGCAGAAATGACTTTATTTTTCCTAGGTTTATTTTTACTTCCCTGAGCATCGACAGGATTGACATTTCTTCAGATAAAAACAGGTTTGAAGAAAGACTCAGAGCTGATTTAATTTCTTCAGTATGGCTCAGAATCTCCTGCTCTGCTTCAAGCTCTTCCTGTTCACCCTTTTTGAGTTTTGCTTCTTCGAGCTGGGTAAGCTGAAACCGGTAATACTCAAGATCCGATTTATTCTTGTCTGATTTCTCTTTAACAGTATTGTACTCTCTTTTCAACCTGATGTATTTTGAAAAGGCAAGCTGATATTCTTTTTTAATTTGTGATGTGCCTGCAAATGAGTCTATTACATTGAGCTGAAATATATTGTCATTAAGCATCAGTGTCTGGTGCTGGGAATGTATATCGATCAGTTTTTCCCCCAGTTCCTTTAAAAGATTTATGGTTACCGGAGTATCGTTTATAAATGCGCGGGACTTGCCTGCAGTGTTTATTTCCCTTCTGAGAGTTGTAACTGCATCATAATCAAGCTCATTTGCAGAATAAAAATTATCCAGGTCATAGTCATCGATCCTGAAAGTACCTTCCACAATGCATTTTTCATTCTTATTCAGCAGTACGGCAGTATCTGCTCTTGATCCGAGTATGAGAGAAAGAGCGCCAAGAAGAATAGATTTACCGGCGCCTGTTTCGCCTGTTATAACTGTAAGCCCGCTCTGAAGGTTAACATCCAGTTCCCTGATCAGAGCATAATTTTGTACGAAGAGTTTTATGAGCATATCCGTACCGCAGGGTTAATTGGCTGAGCTGATTTTTTCATACTTGGCCTGGTTTCCGGGATCTATTTCAGTAAGAATCTGGATAACACGGCTTTTTTCTTCAGGGAAAGCTTCTGAAAATATATTCACCAGCTCGTCTGATTTGGATTCCATTACAACCTGGATATAATACATGAAAGGGTCTGGTTTTCTTCTGTATACTTCCTGTACCATCCTCAGGCTCTCCACCATGCTCGTGCGGGCTTCACCTATCCTCGATTCCATCTTATCCAGACCGTTGATGTCATAATCGTAAATGAACTGTCTCACTCCCTCGTATTCCTTATTCAATATATTCTTTATCAGCCAGTACCTGTTCCTGTTTCTGGAAGCATCGTAAGGCTTCCAGCCCTGTTCGGGAGCGTTCTGTGCATTAGTCACAATTTTTTCAGCCATCTGGAAGAACTCGGTGCCTCCCAGGGGAGAGAAGGAATCATAATCAAAACCCATAATTAAATATGAATAATAGGCAAGAACCGAAATCAGGTTTGACCTGTGTGCTCCCGGATCAAATTCCAAAGGCTGGAATTCCACATACCTGAACTGAAAGTTGTTGTCTATGAAGTTAAGCATCGTGGAGTTGTAAGTGGTGTTGAAAACCGGACGCCGGAGCTGGACCTGGATAGTCCCCCTGAATTCATCGGCCGACAGCTGATCATTGATATTAATCAGAATATTGCAATCGATCCTTTCAGCATAATTAAAAACATGATTGGTCCATACAGTATTATTCATGAATTCATAGATATCACGCTGCATTGTCTCGAATACCTGACGGTTTGATCCCTGAACCCTTTGAGCCGAGATCTGCACATTACAATTCAGCTCCTGTGAACTGGCAATTGCCGGAATCAACAGAAGCAAAATAAAAAACAAATATTTCGGAAATTGAAATAATGTCATCTGATAAATTATCTGATCATTGAAACAATTTTATTGAGGATATCCCTGGCAGCATCTTCCTTTGATTTCAACTCAAATTTATCAATATTATTGTATTTGTCAATTATTGTGATCCTGTTAGTATCAAACCCAAAACCTGCTCCTTTTTCTTTCAATGAGTTAAGAATAATGAGATCGAGATTTTTTCTGGTGAGTTTTTCTTTTGCATTTTCCAGCTCGTTATCAGTTTCCAGGGCAAAGCCTGCAAGGATCTGGGAAGGTTTCTTTGCTTTCCCGAGAGCTTCTGCAATGTCGGGGTTTTTTTTGAGTTTCAATTCAAACGTCTCCGATCCTTTTTTTATTTTCTTTTTCTCAACTTCAACAGCAGAAAAATCAGATACTGCTGCAGATAATATTGCTATATCGCATTCCTTAAATCTTGCGATGCATTCATTTGCCATGGAATCAGCAGTTATGACATCGATTACTTTAACAGAACTGTTTTGAGGTTTAAGATTCACTGGTCCAAGAACAAGTTCGACATCTGCGCCAAATTCTGCAGCAACATCAGCAAGAGCTATGCCCATTTTGCCTGTTGAATGATTGCTTATGAAACGAACCGGATCAATCGGTTCACGGGTGGGTCCTGCATTGATCAGGATATGTTTTCCACTGAGGGGTTCAGAGGTTTTTTTTTTAGTGAAGAAACTTTTTATTTCCTCAATGATCTCTTCCGGTTCTGCCATTCTTCCCTTGCCGGATAGTCCGCTGGCCAGCTCACCAACTGTTGGCTCAAGAACGTGATTTCCAAAGGCTTTCAGAGTTTCTACATTTATTCTCGTAGCCGGATGTTTTAACATATCGAGATCCATGGAAGGAGCGACAAAAACTGTGCAGCGTGCTGATAAATAAGTTGTAAGAAGAAGGTTATCGGCAATTCCATTTGCCATCTTGGCAATTGAATTTGCAGTTGCCGGAGCTATAAGAAACAGATCAGCCCATAAACCGAGGTCAACATGACTGTTCCAGTCTCCATCTTCAGGATTGTAAAATTCAGTAAGCACCGGATTTTTTGCCAGAGTTGCAAGTGTCAATGGTGTGATGAAATCCTTTGCGTGATCTGTCATAATGACTTGAACCTCACATCCCTCCTTAACAAGCAACCGGATGATATTTGCAGTTTTATAAGCTGCAATACCTCCGGTTACGCCGATAAGTATGTGTTTGCCTTTCAACATCCAGGCTAAGTATTACTTCTGTTTGGCAGTAGTATCAGGATTTCTGTAGAATATTTTGCCTTCTTCGAGTTCCTGTAAAGCAATCAGAGTAGGCTTCGGAAGCCTTTCGTAGAATTTTGAAATCTCAATTTGTTCACGGTTTTCAAAAACCTCCTCCAGGTTATCGCTGTAAGATGCAAATTCTTCCAGCTTCTTGTTAAGCTCCTGCTTCATCTCAACCGAAATCTGATTTGCCCTTCTTGAAACAACTATCACTGTTTCATAAATGTTTCCGGTGCCCTGAGTCATCAGGTCAAGATTTCTTGTAACAGTTGTTACCGGTGCTATTGATTTTCTGTAATCCATATTAATTATTAATTGTTTGATACACTGTTTAAACTGCTGTCAGGTATTACCTTAAGAAACTCATTTGTCTTTTCGTAGATGCTGTTAACATCCTTTGAAAATGAGCTTTTTGGAAATTCTTCCATGAAAGAGTAATAATCATCGAGTGTTGACTGATATCTTTCTTTCTGTTTAGTTGCAAGACTTTTTTCTGCATACTGGAAGAGTGAGCTCAATTTAAGAAACATCATTTCCTCCCTGTATCTGGTCTCTGCATATTCCTTAAGACTATTATTCAGCGCTACTGCTGCAGCCTTATATTGTTTCATATCATAGTAAAGCCTGGCACTAAGATAGGACTTTTCGACAATCTTTTCCTGAAGTTCTTTTATAAGAGTTCTGGCTTCTTCAACTCTCTGGCTTCCGGGGAACCTGCTGATAAAAATATTAAATCCCTCTATGGCATTCCGCGTATTTTGCTGATCAAGTTCCGGACGGGCAGCCATATTATAGTCGCTCATTGCTGCAAGAAAATTAGCTTCGTCTGCATGTTTCCCAAATGGAAATTGATCTATGAATGATTTAAAGTAGTTGCTGGCCATTATGTAATCCTTCATTTCATAGTAAGCCTTTGCATTCATCCAGTTAAGTTCTTCAGCTTCTTCAGTAGCCCTGAACCTTGGAAGTATCTGACCAAAGAGTTCTGTAGCCTTAACATATTGGGTTTCATTATAATACTCTATTGCCTTGACCTTTTTCAGGTCATAGTCAGTGCTTTTCAGCAATTTCTCATACTGACCGCAGGAGCTTGCCAACATCAAAATTATCAGGAATATATATAATCTGAACTTCATAAAAAAAATTGTTGCGCAAAATTAGGGAAATTATTTCATTTATGGCATAAAAACGGAATTAATATGCATTTATTACTGAAGGAAGATAAGGTATGAAGCCAAAGTTTTACCCCTCGAAGGCTCAGGGTCTGGCTTCACCACTGGCAAGATATTATAATACTTTTTATAATACATAGATACTTCAGCAATCCTCGGTTCAACCCCCAAACCCCCAAATGGGGGCTTAAAAAGCTAATTTACCTGTTTTGCCAATGTCTTAATCAATTATATGCAAAATTCAGCCTGATAGTACCTGAAAAACTGCAGAGAAAGGATTATATAGGTATAAATAGGTATTACAGGAAATGTGTATATATTTAATTTTGTAGCAGTTTTAAAAAAAGCGTCATGGATATATTTGAAAAAATCAAAAAAAACAGGGGTGCATTAGGTCAGTATCAGGATATCGGTCACGGATATTTTGCCTTTCCGAAGCTGGAAGGCGAGATTGCTCCAAGGATGAAGTTCAAGGGAAAAGAAGTATTGACCTGGAGTCTGAACAACTATCTCGGACTGGCAAATCACCCTGAAATTCGCAAGTGTGACGCTGAAGCTGCAGCACAATACGGACTTGCTTATCCTATGGGTGCAAGGATGATGTCGGGACACACCACTATGCATGAAAAGTTCGAATCCATGGCAGCAGCTTTTACAAATAAGGAAGATGCTTATCTGCTGAATTACGGATATCAGGGAATGGTTTCTATAATCGATGCTCTCGTTGACAGACATGATGTTATTGTTTATGATTCGGAGTCACATGCCTGCATCATGGATGGTCTGAGGCTGCACATGGGTAAGAGATTCGTATATCAGCATAATGATATCGGGAGTTGTGAAAAGCAGCTGCAAAGGGCTGTAAAGCTTACTGAGGGGACAGAGGGCGGAATACTTGTCATAACAGAAGGAGTATTTGGAATGGCCGGTGATCTTGGCAAGCTTGACGAGATTGCTGCTCTGAAGAAAAAATATAAATTCAGGTTCATGGTCGATGATGCTCATGGTTTTGGAACTATGGGAGCCAAAGGAAGAGGCACAGGTGAACATTTCGGAGTACAGGACCAGATAGATGTTTATTTTGCAACATTTGCCAAATCAATGGCTGGTATCGGAGGATTCGTAGCAAGCACAAAAGATGTTATCAATTACCTCCGCTATAATCTGCGTTCACAGATCTATGCCAAGTCACTTCCAATGGCAATGACACTTGGAGCTATCAGGAGACTTGAATATATCCAGGAACATCCTGAATTGAAAGATAAGCTCTGGACTATTGTCAGGGCTTTGCAGAAAGGATTAAAAGAAGCCGGGCTTGATCTTGGAAGAACCGAATCACCTGTGACACCTGTTTTTATGAAAAGCGGAGTGATAAGGGCAACACAGATGATATATGACCTGAGGGAGAATTACGGTATCTTCTGCTCTATTGTTGTTTACCCTGTTGTTCCAAAGGATGTGGTTATGCTGCGTTTAATACCTACGGCAGCGCATTCACTTGAAGATGTGGAATATACAGTTAAAATCTTCAAAGAAATAAAAAGAAAGATCGATAATGACATTTATCCGAATGTCTTCAAAGATTTCGGAAAGTCAAACTAGAAGTGAATGGCATCCCCGGTGGAGGAAGGTGGGGAATCGCGTAGGCGGATCAGAGAAGATGCCGGGAGGTGAGTTCGTGCACCTCCTGTTAATTGCTGCCCTAATATTTTGTCGCTGTAAATCGAACAAAACAACCTTTCTGTCGGTTATAATCAACAGTAACAAGAATTCTTCAGGAAAATTTCGATTCATTTATTAGTTTTCAACAATTATTTGTGATATTTATGGCAATGGACAACAATAGCCAGCATAATATTTTGAAAGGTTATAACATGCTTTTGTATTTTGCAGGCAGCATGATAATGTACGAGCCTTCAGAGGAGTGTGTGGTTGACTTTTGGAATAATGGCATTCTGAAGAATCTTCCTGTTACCAGTACAAACCCTACCTTCATCAAGGCTGCTTCACAACTGAGAGAATCTTGTTATGACAAAACAACAACCGGGAAAATAATAAGGGAAGATTATTTCAGACTTTTTGCCCGGCAGGAACAACCTCTGGCCCCTGCCTTTGAATCGGTTTACAAAGGAAATGGACATGCTCCCGGCTTCAAAATGGAACAAGTGACTGAATTCTATAATGCTTACGGCTGGGATGCCCGAATGCGGAATAAGATCAAGGATGACCATCTTGGACTGGAGTTGCTGTTTCTAACAACCATGGTCGAAAAGTATCTTGAATTTGATGATGATGCATGCCGTAAAGAAATGAGCAGTGAAATACGCAGGTTTATTGATAATCACATCTTTTCATGGATCCACAAATGGAACAATAAGATTCAGAATGAATCCAACACATTGTGCTACAAAGGAATAGGAACTCTTATTCTTGCCTGTTCAGAAGATATATTTTCAATATTAAACGGACAAACAGCCTCCCCTGCTTCCGATAAAATCAAAAATTAGGATTATAGAAATCCGTTATCGCTCCGATATAATAATCCCTCCATCCTTCAGCAATACCATCAAATTCTTCATCAGGAATATTAGTGTGTTCAATAGTTACTTTAGAATTTTCCCTGTCAGGTTCAATAGTAATGGTAACAATGGACTTTTCAGGCTGATCGCCGAAATACCACTCCTGCACAACTTTTTTATCCTGGACAAATTCAATGTTTCTTCCTGTAATATCGCCCTCCCATAAAGAAAATTCACTTCCCGGTTCGGTGCTCATTTCCGCTTGATAACCCGACCAAAGCTCAATTGTATATGGATTTGTAAGAGCAGAATAAATATCAGAAGGTTCTGCATTTACCCTGAATATCTTTTTGAATGTCTTCATCCTGAGTTAATTATTGAACAGTTGAAACAGGTAAAAGAATATGCTTAAGCTCCGACAGATACCTTTCCGCATCGATAGCTGCCATGCATCCTGATCCGGCAGCTGTTACAGCCTGCCTGTAGTGAGGATCCTGAACATCTCCCGCAGCAAAAACTCCGGGAACATTCGTTTTGGTTGTCCCGGGTACAGTCTTTATATAGCCCACCGGATCCAGTTCGAGGTAAGATTTAAAAATTGCAGAATTGGGAGTGTGTCCGATAGCGAGGAAAAATCCGTCAATAGGGATCTTTATAATCACTTCTTCCTTAGTTCCCTTTTTCTTAACAAGAGTTAGTCCTTCTACTCCGTTTTCACCAAAAAGATCAATAGCCTGGTGTTCCCATAATATTTCAATATTCTTTGTATTGAAAACTTTTTCCTGCATAATTTTTGATGCCCTGAGCTCATCCCTTCTTACAATCATGTACACTTTTCTGGCCAATCCGGCAAGATAAGTTGCCTCTTCGGCAGCTGTATCACCACCACCTACTACAGCTACATCTTTCCCTCTGTAAAAAAATCCATCGCATGTGGCACATGCTGAGACGCCCATTCCCGAATATTTAATTTCTGATTCAATTCCAAGATACTTCGCAGTTGCGCCTGTGGCAATAATTACTGCATCTGCCTCAATAAGAGTACTTTCATCAATAATCACCTTATGCGTCCTGCCTGAAAAATCGACTGAGGATGCAATTCCAAACCTCACATCTGTGCCAAACCGTTCGGCTTGTTTCTTAAAATCATCCATCATCACCGGCCCGGTGACTCCATCAGGATATCCCGGATAATTATGAACTTCTGTAGTGGTTGTCAGCTGCCCACCCATTTCAAGTCCCGTATAAAGAACAGGATTAAGATTAGCCCTTGAAGCATAAATGGCCGCTGTAAACCCGGCTGGTCCTGATCCGATTATAAGACATTTGACTCTTTCAGTTTTCACTATGTGACGCAGCTTGCTTTTTTCCAGCTCAAGAGATTTGAATAATTCCATTTTGACCACTTATTTTTAAGTTACAAATATAACAGAACTTTGTTGTACACTCCAAACTTCAGTATTAAACCATTACTAATTATTCATTTGGCCACCTTCATTCCTCACTCTTCACTCCTAATTCATTAATTATAAAATTATAAAGAAATTGTTATTCATACGGAACAAAATTCAGGAAGTGCATGTTAAAGTGAAAAGATACTTCCAAATGAGTAACTGGTCACAAAAACTGGAGCCATTACTGGAGAAATACGGAAAGCTAAAGCATCCACTGGATTATAATAACCGTTACCAGTTAATTGTCATGGTAATCCTCGCTGCACAGGCATCAGATAATCAGATCAATAAAATTTCTCCGAAGCTCTTTGAAGCCTATCCGTCCATTTCAGATCTTAAAAACTGCAATCCCGAAGATCTTTATCCGCTTATCAGCTCAATAAGAGGATACAGAAAGAAAGCAAAATGGATCGTTGATATAGCTAAAGTAACAGGAGACGATAGCAAGATTCCGTCAACAATCGGGGAGCTTACGAATTTACCGGGTGTCGGAAGAAAAACCGCAAACACAGTCATCCGGGAATCAGACGATAATGCTGAAGGAATAATTGTCGATCTGCATGTTCTCAGAGTTGCTCCACGATTGGGAATTGCTACCGGGGTTAATTCAGAAAAGATTGAAAAACAGCTTATGGAAGCAATCCCGCAGGATAAATGGAATGAAATTGGAATGGCTCTCTCTTTCCATGGGCGTGAAATCTGCAGGCCAAAACCAATGTGTGATCAATGCATTGTCAATCAGGTGTGTAACTACTATCAAACACTGGTAAAAGCTCGTTAGAAGTTATCCACTGAGAAAATAATGTCTTGTTAATAAGCTTATTACGAGAATAATACATTATTTTTAAGAAAATATAAGCATTAACTCTATTAATAAAAGTCATTATGAAAATCGGATTGAGCAGATTTACATTCTACCTGGAACAAATTAAAGTGCTTTCAGACATTGCAGCGGGACAGAAAAATCCTGCTATGTGGCTGTATAATCACGATGCCCGTACACCATTTTTCATGCTTGAAGGCCTGGCTAAATTATATTCCGGCATACATAATCCCAATAGATTCGACAAATTAAAAGAACAGTTTAAGCTTATTGAAGATGGCTTTGGTCAGATAGACTATTACCAGTCATTATCCAGATCAGTTGCACACAAAAAGCAGATTCCAAAAGAAAGCAAGCTATACATTAAACACAGGTTAACTCAAAATGCTGAGCAGCTTGATGCATTATTGACGGATAAAGCCTGGTTGTCGGATAATCACAAACGAATAAAAAGGATTTCTAAAAGGCTGAAAAAAGCTGATTGGCTAAGTCCCCGGGAAGAGGTTGAAGCTTTTTCAGAATTTTATAAATCATCTATCAGGAATATTAATGAATTCGTAGATGAAACACAAGGTCATTTTGACAATGTGGAACAGGATGTCCATGAGCTCCGCAGAAAGCTACGCTGGCTAAGCATTTATCCACAAGCTCTTCAGGGTGCAGCTCAGTATTCAGATGATTCTGATACTTCAGCTCACCTGGAAAAATATCTGACGGAGGAAATTGTAAATTCACCTTTCAATAAATTACCTGCACCTGCCGGTAATACTTACTCTCTGAGTATAAATAAAAATTACTTTCTTGCACTTAGCTGGATGATTGCCGAACTGGGCAGGTATAAAGATGATGGATTGCTTATCACAGGTTTATGCGAAGCAATGAAACAAACTCCCGGCTGTGACGATGAAGCCGCTCTGGCCCGTGCTGCCGAGTTATTGGGTGTAAAACAGCGCAATATAAATGATATACTTAATGATGCGGAAAACATTACCAAAACGTTTTTTGAAGAAAACAACCTGAAGCATCTGATTGCCGGAACCGGAAAACTTTAAAGATCTACAGGAAAAAAGTAAATTGATCCTTGAAGCTGCCTCAGTGCTTATCGGCATTAACCTCAGAAAAGGTGCATTTGACTTCATGAAAGAATGAAGCCTGAGATCAGAATATCTTGATAGCCAGGATGATAATACCTATACCCGCAGAAGTAACAATAGCTAAAGTTTTATATCTGAAAGCAAATAGTTTCTTGATTTCAGGGCCTAATTTTACTGTCAGAAATGCAAGCAGAAAGAATCTTAATCCGTGACTTATCAGAGTAGTAATAATGAACACGAATACATTAATATCAAAAATACCGGAAGAGATTGAAAATATCTTATAGGGAAGAGGAATTGAAGCAGACATTAAAAGAATCCAGAAATCCCATTTTGTATATAGCACCTGGATTTTGTCGTACATGGTTTCAGTGAATCCCGGAATATTATTGAACAGGAATTGTGCAAATCCTGAAAATTCTCCATCAGCATTCAGCCATGCAAAATGACCGATAGAATAGCCTCCTATACCACCTGTCAACGTACCAAGGGTTGCAAATAAAGCATATTTGTAGACTTTTTTCGGATTAAGAAGTGCCAGTGCGAGAAAAAACATAGGCGTGGGTAATGGCAGAAATGATGCATCTGCAAATGCACAAAAAAACAATGCCCATACACCCCATTTAGAATCCGCCCACTGAAGGCTCCAGTCTTTAAATTTTTTACGCCATTTATTCATTAA
>JBBQJD010000044.1:0-28658 GCA_038325595.1 Bacteroidales bacterium
AGTATTGTTCATGCATCTCCACAAAGGTGTTGCAGCAGCATCATACTGACTCATTGGTGGAAGGCCAAGTATAAGTTCAATTGTACGCAGAAGTGAGGTTGTAGTGTATGCAGTATGATCAACAAATCCCTGTTTGACAAAGCCTCCTGCCAGAAAAGCAGTGCTCCGGTGGGCATCAACATGGTCAGGACCGTTCTGTGCATCATCCTCGACAATGACTATAAGTGTTTCTTTCCAGATTGGACTGTGACTCAGATAGTCAATAAACAATCCCACAGCAAGGTCATTATCAGCGACATGGGCGGTAGGAGTGGGCTTCCCGAGGCTCAGGCCTTCTGTATGATTATTTATAAAGCGAAGCGTATTAAGCTGTGGAACAGCGTTTATTGCCAGCAGGCTGTCAAAATCCTGCTTCCATTGACGGAAACGGACTGTATCACGCACTGACTGCACCCATGGTGTGAAAAATGTGCAATAGTGATCTTCAAGGACCGGGATGCTAGGACCCCCATCTCCCACAAACTCACCGTACGTCCGATAACTAACACCCTGACGTTGGCAAAAATCCCAGAGGAATCCATTCTTATTATTTGCAATTTTCCTCTGACCTTCACCCAGATAGCTTCCTCCTCTGCTGCCATAGCTTGTTGGCCAGTTTTTCTCCAGAAAATCTGTTGCGTAAGCTCCCATGGTCCAATGGTGGCCATCGGCGCTCACTTCACCATTCACGTAAAAATTATCAAGAAGGACAAATTCACGTGCAATCGCATGCTGGTTTGGAGTAACATTTTCACCAAAAAGGCAAAGACTCTTGTCCCCGTTTCCTTCAGGCATATCTCCCAGAACCTGGTCATATGTACGGTTTTCCTTAATTACATAAAATACATATTTGATCGGGGAGGGGTCACCAACCCTGGCCGGTACCGGATTACCCGGAGCTCCCTCTGAAACCAATTCATTATCTTTGTTATACGGTGTATTATTGTAGACTGCCTTTGAGTAAATTCCCATTTGTTTCTCATCCGGGAAGTCAATTATGCCAAGAGTTCCCCTGAAAAGCCCTGCTATATATTGTACTTTTACTTTCGGATCCTTTTTTCTGTCGGGTGAAAGATCAGGTCCCTGCGGATTTGCCAGTGATGACAATCCCTTGCCATTGGCTACAAGGATTTTTCCTGCAGCAATCCTGACACAAGTCGGGTACCAGCCTGTAGGTATGAATCCTTTGCTGATGCTCGTTCCCGGATTGGTTACATCAAAAACTGACAGGCAGTTGTTATCTGCATTTGCAATATATAATGTCTTATCATCTTTGCTCAGAGCGACACTGTTGGTTGTAGATCCGCTGGGAGCGTCGGGATAAAGTGCAGTATTCAGTGTTTCAATAACTTTCATCTGCCTTGTATCAATCACTGAGACACTGTTATCATTGGCATTGGCTACAAACAGATATTGCCCGCCGGATGTGGTACACAGATCATTTGGATTATCTCCGACTGCCACCTCATGTGTTCTTTTCAGATTATCTGTATTGAAAACGATAACTTTATCGCAACCCCAGCAGGAAACAAACAGGTTCTTATTATCGGGTGAAAGAATACATGTATAGCCTTCTCCTCCGAGTGATTCTTTCAAAATTGTCTTTTTGGTTGTTAAATCAATGACATACAGTGAATTATTCTCCTTTGTTACAACGTACAATCTTTTTTTGGAATCATCAACTGACAGTCCGGCTACAGAAATAAGTTCAGGCCATGGCTTGCCGATCACAATGGTATCATTAATTGTCAGTTTCTTATTTTTTACAGAATAGACTATGATCATGTTATCATTGCCACCGGAAGCATAAAGCTTTTTGCCATTATCCGAAAAAGTTAATCCCAGCCACGACTTTCCTATAATAATTGAATCAAGGACAACACCTTGTTTAAGATCAATCAGCTGAATACTCTGGTCGCTCTGCCCGTTATTTGTTACCGCAGCCAGCTTCTCTGAAGGAGCTATTGCAATATTCAGAGGCAGATCTCCAAGCGGAATCATCTTCCCTGCCGGAGTCAGCTGCCATCCGTTAGGAAGAAGAGTACGGTGAGCTTCAGGATCTTTCAAAGTCTGGGCCTTCATAACCGATGACATTAAAATGAATAATATCATGTTAATAACCATGATCAGAGCAATTTTCAGAGTCAGTTTCATTTTATAATTGTTAAAGGTTAATCAAAATTTATTCATTGAGAATTATAGCAAATCTGTTGCTGCTTTTCCCAAAACAGCATCCGGCAATCTTAATCATTTTACAGGAAAAGCGGATAATAAATATAAAGTGAAAATACAAAAAAATCCATTAACCGCAGAGGTCGCAAAGGTTACACAAAGGTTCCTTTTTCCTTCTCGCTCTCGCTATCATACTGATTTATCAACCCCCTTTCCCGTTTCCCCAGGCAGGCATAGCCGTCAATCTAACGCATTAGGGAATCATTTAATAGGTTGTATCGTTGTGACAATCTCAACGAGAAGGGGATCCCTCATTTTCGCCAATCCCTCGCAGGCTCAGGGTTTGCGAAAATTCGGGATGACAATGCAATTTATTTTTGTGGAGGAAGAAGCGGCGATTCGAATGATTTACTTATATCTACTTTTTTGAGGTTCGAATCGCCGCTTCTTCCTCCTCATATATAACTACTTGAATGTCATTCCGAACGCAGTGAGGAACCCCCTTCTCGCTTCAGGAAATTAGCTAATTTACCAGATGTGTATAAAGATTAGCTTCAAAAAGGAGGACTTGTCCCGCATCAGCGGGAGCCTGCCCCGCAAAAGCGGGGGGAAACTCATATAATTGAATATCTATGTCTTACAAGTAATGTGACGCAGATATTCGTTATAATAATTTCTTAGGTTTACGGCTATTGGGGGAAGGCTGGGATGGGGGTCTTAAGAATTATAAAGTGATGTTCCTGAATTTTACTTAGTGGAGACTTTGCGGTTAAAGGAAGCCTCTTATTTATTTATATCCGGATAAGGCCTGTCATATCCCTTCACTGAATGCCATATAATCTTGTTAAAAGTATCTTCATCTATACGGTCAACATCATCAAGATCCTGTTCCATGGATTTTTTTGCCCAGTAGAGCTGATCACCTGCAATTGAAACAAGCTCGGGATTCATTTCATCGAGGGGAATAATGTTTTTAACAGCTTTATAAGGAGTAAAATCAGGTTTGCCTGTAAAGCAGTCAACCATGCCTTCTGCTGACATATCCAATTGATTCATAGGCGGTAAGCCAAGTATGTCTTCGATTGTCCTGACCATATTTATCTGGGAATAGTAGGTTGAAATAACTTCACCCCTTTTTGTGTATGGACTGATAACCATTCCAACTGTGCGGTGTCCATCCACATGATCCAGACCATTCTGCGGGTCATCTTCAGTGACAAGAATGCAGGTCTCTTTCCAGAATGAGCTTTCTGAAATTGCTTCTACAATCTGCCCCAGGGCAAGATCATTATCTGCAACGGCAGCCCTGGGTGTTGGCATTCCCGGACTTGTGCCTGAAGTATGATCATTTGGCAAAAGCATAATTAAGAAGTTAGGGAAATTACCTGTTTTTTCGAATTCTTTCAATTCTTTTATGAATTCAGCTGCACGGTAGACATCAGGTATCTTATTTGGGAATCCTGGAAAGGTTGGACATAAGTAAGGTTCAAGCTGTTCAAGATTTGCCTTCGCCCGGATTTTAATCTTATTTGTACCTTCTTTAAAATCCTGGTAAATATCAGTGAATGTTGTAGTTTCGGGTTCTATGATAGCATTTACAAATTCTCCATAGTCGCGGAATGTCAACCCATGGTTCAGTACATTATCCCAGATAAAACCTGAGCTGGCATATGCAAGAGCATCATCGCCATCATATGGGTAGCTGCGTGAAAAGCCACCGAATGATTTTTCAAGATAATCGGTTACATATGCTTCGTCTGTCCATTGATGCCCGTCGGCACTTAATACTCCGCTGCAATAGAAATTGTCAAGAAGTACAAATGTTTCTGCCAGGAGATGATGATTAGGAGTAACCTCTCTCCCAAAATGAACCAGGCTGGTATCTCCATTTCCCTGATTCATATCGCCGAAAACCTGGTCGTACGTGCGATTCTCCTTTATTATATAGACAACATGTTTGAAATGTGAAGTTTGTCCGGGAACTTCAGGTACAGGTACCTTTTCCGTAGAGGAATCTGATTTTTTCTGCCTTTCGGACAAGGAATTATTCGAGCTTACAGTCCGGGTCATCATGTCAAGCTCGCCTTTTGCAGGTAAAGTTATAAAGGAAAGAGTACCAAGATGGTCATGCGAATTATACCCTTTGGCGTCTTTTTGTTTATTTCTCGAGCCCACTCCCTTTATATTTGCAACATACAAAGTTTTTCCTGTCATGTCAAGAAGAACTGAACCGGGATACCAGCCCGTTGGAATGTAACCAATAATCTTTGCCGGTGTTCCTGTCCCGATCACGCAGATTGCATTCTCAGTTCCGTTAGCGACATACAGATATTTTCCGTCAGGAGATACTGTAAGATCGTTAGGTGAACTGCCGAACAAGGTTCCTTCTTCCCTGTGTACTGAGATGGTTTCTGTTACTTCATCTTTTTCTGTATCGATTACCGAAATGACATCGCTGTTCGCACATGCAACATAAAGTTTCCTTCGATCAGGACTTAAAGCCATATCTCCCGGGTGCAATCCTGTTTCAATATTTTTCGACTGAATATTTAGTGTTAAGTCCACTACAGAAACTGATCCGTTATTTGCAATACCTGTTTTTGGATCTACCAGAACACTGCTGCCTGAAGTATTGTAAACAGATTCTCCATCCTCAGGTCTTCTTCCGCCCCAGTTGGTAACATAAGCTTTCGTTTCTGAAGCATATATAACACTGAAAGGTGCAATTCCTACCTCTATACGGGATACAGAATTACTAATTAAATTAACAACTGCCAGCGAATTATCCCTGCTCATTGTTACCAGTAACTTATCGCCTTTTTTATTTATATCAAGACCTCCCGGAACCGGAGAACCTCCTGCTTCGGGGACTGGAAGAATTACCGGGTCGATCCATTTTATTGTTTCATCAGCCAGTTCTGCAATGCAAATACGGTCTTTGGCATCTGTCACATAAATTTTATGACCATCGGGAGACAGACATATTCCGGTAAATGATGCCCCGCTTTCAGGGAAAGGCAGTGTTTGAATTACTGTAGAATCACTTAATCTTACCAGATCAAGATCTCCTTTGTTTTTCACAAGTAAAAATTTTCCATCGGGTGTCAAAGCCAGATCTACAGGCCGGCCGGGAAGGCTGATCTGGAATCCGGCAGGACGTAATATCTGATTTGAAGGGACAAGAAAACTTCCATCAGGCTGAGGTCCGACGGTGCGAATGGTAAGTTTCTTATCGGAACATCCTGCCATCGCAATGAACGCAGTTAATATAAAAAGTATTGAAGATCTTGTTCTATTTATCATAAAATAAGATTACAGGTTACAAGTGAGGTTATAAGTTCCATTATCAATAGTCAGCCATGATTGGTTACTGTCGAAGTGTTTTCCGTTTAATTTGCAATTCTGACCTCCGGGCGGAACTTTTATGCTTGCGGTGCATCCTGATGGAACAATAATATCCATTCCGAAATTTCCATTTTCAAGTTTCCATTTAACTGAGACGGTTCCGTAGGGAGTTTCTTTTGTTGTGTTTGCCCAGGTTACTCCTTCCGGTATCTGTGGATCAATCAGAATATGCTGGTAGCCGGGAAAATTCTCATCTTTTCTGATTCCTCCAACAGCCTCATAGAACCATGATCCTATTCCATTATAACAATTATGTATTCTGCTTCTTGCCCCGTTCCAGTGCTCCCAGGTTGTATTCGCCCCGTTATCAATCATGTACAGGTATCCCGGGTATTCTCTTTTTTTCAGCATAGAGTACATCAGATCAGCTTCACGTTCATTAGTAACCCATTCAGTGAACACGGGAATCCCTACAAGTCCTGTAGCAATATGACCTTTACGGTGAGTCCTGATTTCATCATATAAACTTGCTTTTACCTGGTTTTCAAGTGAATCAGGAACAATGCCCGCCAGAAGAGGATAGGTCAGATCTATCTGGATTCCGCTGCCATATATTTTCCTGATTGAATCAAAAAATTCATCATGAACAAGTTTTTTTATCTCCTTGCTTCTGATCGAAAATTTGTCAGCATCGTTGTTTTTCCCAAGCACTCCTGCAATTTTTTGCATGGTCTCGTAGCAGACAGCAATGAAGCAATTATTCACGAGAGCAATTGAAGATTGATTTGTATGATCAACTCCTTCCGGACTTGCCCAGTCGCCCAGGTACCATGCACGGTAATCTGTTTCGGGCCATGGCTGAAGCAATCCCGATGAGGAATATTTCTCAACATAGCCAAGCCACTTCTGCATTACAGGGTAATATTTTTCCAGAACACGCTTGTCACCGTAATTCTGAAAAGTTTTCCAGGAAGCCGTAATAATGAAACCGCACCAGTATGGACCACCCCCGGCAGGATAAGGATTAGGAGCAGTATGCGGCATGCCGCCATCTTCACGAATGCAATCTGCCCAGGCCTCCAGCCAGTTGCTGTAAAGCGGAGACAAGTCGAACATTGTCTGAGCAGTTTCAGTTGAAGCATTCCCATCACCACCATAACCCAGGCGCTCAATTTGAGGACAATCAACCAGATAACCTCCGAGGCTGAGGCATTGAAGGGTATAATAGATCATGTCATGAATATCATTCAAGTCATTGTCAGAACATTCGAAGGAGGAAGCCAGCGTATAACCTGTACGGATCGGGAATGCTGTTATATCTTCTTTCCGTGGTTCCGGGTTAATACCTGATATTTTCAGGTATCTGTAACCATGATAATTAAACCTGTTTCGGAATGATTCATTTCCTTTACCTGAAGCCAGATACAAGTCGATCTGTCCCTGATTGACAAAACTTCCGTTCTTGTCGAGATGGTCACAATAATCAAGGATTATCTCCTGTCCCGGTTTCAATGACGAAAATTTCACTTCTGTCCATCCGGTAAGAGTTGTGCCCATATCGACCAACCAGGTATTTTCACCCAGTTTCCTGATACTGACAGCCTTAATGCTGTCGGTTATAACATTCGATTCTGCCGTCTGAGGGGTTGCTTCATGCCCAGGAACTTCTATTACTGAGACTTTGGTCCAAAATGCATTCTCAAGTGATGATGCTGAGAGATCAGGCAATATTATTGAGCCATCAACAATTTCACCTCCGAATTGACCGGGCCTCCATGTGCCTGTGTCAGAATAACCGCTGTTCCGGCCCATCCATAATGAATCAGTGACTGCTATAGTTTCCCATGCTCCGTTACTGTATTTTTCTATCTGTGCCCTTACAAGTGGTCCTTCATGTACCACACCCGGTAATCCTTTACTGTACCATCCCTTGCTTGTCCAGAGGACAATATCGTTGCGTCCCTGAATGACAGACGAAGTTATATCATAAGTAACAGAATGTGATCTTTTTGAAAACTGTGAAACAGCAGGAGCAAGAATAGCATTCCCGGTTTTTACTCCATTAATATATACTTCATGATATCCCAGTGAGTTAACATGGATAAAGATTCTTTCACCCGTTTCCGATATATTAATTGATTTTCGAAGAAGCGGGCAGATATCACCGCTTTTGCTGTGAAGTCCGATATAGCTTGCTTTCCAGGCAGATTCCTTTAATAAACCGATACTGAATGTCGCAATCCGGCTCCAGGCTGTCACCTTTTCATCCTGATCCCAGATTCTGACTTTCCAGTAACATGCATATTTAGAGTCTAATACAGTGCCTGAATAAGGAATAAGAACACTTTCCGGAGACAGGACTTTTTCCGAATTCCACAGGTCAGCCTTATCCTCATCAAGGAGATTGCTGTCGCTTGCAACAAGTAACTGATAAGCTTTCTGAAAAGTACCGTTTTTTTCTGATTTGATCTTCCAGCTTAATCCGGGAATAGTAGTTCCGATACCAATTGGATTAGCCAGATTCTCACAACTGAGATCGTCAATGGTTAGAGAATTTTGTTCATTGCATCCTGAGAAAAGAAGAGCAATGATGATTTGGGAGATGAAGAATATACGGTCCATAATGATAAACTTAGTTATTCATTCAAAGATTGTTATAATATTTTAAAAACTAACACTGTTCATTTATTGCTCCCGGGAATGCCCGGGATTCTTACATACCGATAATACACCGGCTGCAACAATAGATGAAGTTCTGCATTTTATGGGAATAATTGAATATAATAATCTGAAATTTTGTAATTTATCCCAGCAAAATAATGCAAATAGAGCGGATTAATTTCTGCGACGGGCTCGCCAGCCGATTTTAACTGTTTGAGAATTAAATTTATATCAAAGTATCCTCAGTCACTGCTCCTTTTAGTATAATTCATAACTTAAACCATAATAAAATGAAAGTCAGAAAGTTGGTACTGCCTGTATTTTTCTTGATACAGGTTTCTGTTTCATTTTCTCAAGATTACACGATAACTGATTTTGGGGCCCGTGAAGGCAAGCTTTCCACTCAGGCAATTCAGAAAGCTGTAGATGAGTGTTATGCATCTGATAAATTGATTTTGGCTGCGGGTATTGTCATAATACCTGATGTACAAAAAAATGGATCCCCTTCTCGTTGAGACAAAATTAAATGTGATAAGAGATTAGCTTCAAAAAGGAGAGGAAATTTATATGATTGAATGTCTGTGTCTTACAAGCAATATAGCCTTTGGGGAATGTGATCCTTTGAGTTAATTGATCAGATATCATTCAAAATAATAATAAAAAACATCACATAATTCCTTCCCCATGAGTTCCCAATCCTTTCCGGCAGGAACTTTTTTCAACCCTTCAATCCAGGTCTGATTTAATTCCAGAAGGCAGGAAAGGTCAACATCATATCTGGCAGCATTGTAATTACCTGAGTTACCGGCATCCTTTCTGACATTATTCTCTGTCCAGGTGTACCAGGTATGTTTGTACATTAATGCCTCAAATCTTTCAGCGTTCGACTGAAATTTTTTAATATCGACTCCCCTGGTCAGAACTGTATAACTATCCTGCAGACTGGCTGTTACTTTGGTTGAATTGTAATCTTCAAGTTCGATTTTGTCCGGGTTCCCAAAATCCAGCTTCCCGTTTCTGTCATTATGGAGATCCATGACAATATCGGGCTTCATTCCTTTATCAGTCATCCCCTTCATCCAGCTTTCAAGCGCAACATTTTCAGGCGATAACAATGGATCAGCAGGACGATTCATTCCCCTGTTCAGATCCATTCCGAGACTGTTAAACCTCGTATAACCACGAGCTACGCCATCCTTATTCGCCATAGGCATAATATATACGCAATACCTATCGATATACCTGAGCTTTTTATTTTTGGATTCCAGCAGATTCCTGATAAGTCCCTGTACGACCCAGTTACCCCCTGCTTCCCATGGATGGGCGCGGGCGCGGATGAAAACACTGAATGGTGCATCTTTCTTACCTATTCTGATAATCTCCAGTTCTCTGCCCTCAACAGTCCTTCCGATTGGATGAATTTCAACCAAAGGATTTCCCTGAATTTCATTTTTAAGTTTTTCAAGATCACTGAGCCTGTATGGTTCCATTCCAGCCACATAGACTTTATCAGAATCCATATGTATAGTCACTTTATGTCCTTTTTCAATCATTTCTGCAGGAATTATTTTCCAGACTTTTCCATCAGATGAAATATGATAATTCTTTACCAGTGATTGTGATGGAACCCTGTTCCCGTTCCAGATCTCATCGAAAAACTGAATTTTTAATATTACATCGATTCCTGCCTTTGCATGCACCTGAAAAAGTACATGATTGGATGCCCTGTTTAGGGTATTCCTTTCATGATCATATAATATATGTATCATTGCCGATCCGTCGGACTGGTTTTCCCAGAATAGCGGGGAGGCATTTTCAAAGTTTGAGTTTACATATTCAACAGGCGAGTTTTTGATTTCCTGAATAAATGAATAAAAGGCCAGGCTTCCCGAAAATATAGCTGCAAGCCAGATTCGCCGGGAGGTTCTGTTTAAAACTATCTTATACATATATGTTTTAAAATAAACTTGTTATATTGAAATACATTTAACCCACCCCTCCCGGGAGGAGATTCTAAAGAACAAACAAGACACCGGAATCCTTTAATACGGTCAAAGATAAATTAAGAACATGGTCACCATCGTCGGTGCAGATTAAAGGTTACCCTGGGCAGAAGATGAATAAGGGATGAGTTTATGACTCAATCTTATAATGACTTTCCAGTATTTTCCGGAATACTTTTCCCGGTAAAATATATTTCAGAACAACTGCAAGCTTTTGCTCGAATGATGCAATTATATATCTCTGTCTGGGGTTTTTGTTTTCAACGATTTTCACAATCTTCTTTGCAAGAACTTCGGGTTTCCAGCCATTCAGCTCATCTTTTTCGATTACTGAAAGGGTCTTATTAAACTGCTCATTGTATGGATCATACAGGTCTGTAGGCGCAAGGTAATTCCTTCTGTTGGCCGAATTGCTGGTGTGAAAATCACCCGGGTTAATAAGTACGACTTTAATTTTAAACTGACTTATTTCCATCCGCAAAGCTTCACTGAATCCTTCAATTGCGAATTTACCTGCAGAATAGAATGATTGAAACGGTAATCCCATAAGACCGCCGATCGAACTGAAATTTATTATAGTGCCTTGTCCCTGGGTTCTCATAATCGGCAGTACCTCCCTGATCATGTTTACCATCCCAAGAAAATTTGTATCTATCTGGAGTTTTATAATGTCCGAAGGTATTGTTTCTGCCGGACCACCTGAATGCATTCCCGCATTATTGATCAGGACATCTATCCGGCTTTCTTTCTGAAATACAGATTGTACACACTTCCTGATGGAACTTAAATCCGTAAGGTCCATTGTTAAGCAATGTATACCTTCTTGAGAATCAGAATCTTTACGGACAGTACCATAAACATTATGACCCTGTTGGGATAGTAGTTTTGCTGTCTGTTTTCCGAAGCCGGAGGAGATGCCGGTTATGAGGATTACTTTTTTCATAATATTTTCCCAAAAAATCCATCTTTTGTGGGACTTATTCTTCAAACTTTGGTAGTTCGAGTCTTTAATCCCCCCATTCGGGGCTTGGAATTCTAATTCAGAATCCCCAGTTCCTTAGCTGCTTTGGTTATTTTTTCAATAGAGATCTCAACCTGTTTTTTTGTATGAGTAGCCATAAGGGAGTATCTTATCAGGCAATCTTCTTTCGCCACGGCAGGTGATACTACAGGATTCACAAAAACTCCGTCGGCAAGCAGCATCTGTGTCAGCTGAAGTGCTTTAATATCATCTCGGATGAAGAGGGGAATGATAGGAGTTTCAGATTTTCCGGTATCAAAACCTGCTGATTTAAATCCTTCCAGGGCAAAATGTGTTAAATCCCAGAGATGCTGAATTCTCTCCGGTTCAGTTTCCATAATATCAATTGCAGCAAGTACGGTAGCGGCTGAAGCCGGTGTCATACTGGCGCTGAATATCAGGGTTCGTGAATTATGTTTTATAAAATTGATCACTTCTTTGTCGGCTGCAATGAAACCCCCAAGAGCTGCAAATGATTTTGAGAAAGTTCCCATTATCAGATCTACTTTATCAGTCAGTCCGAAATGGGATGCTGTACCTGAGCCATTTTTCCCTATAACTCCAAGTGAATGTGCATCATCGACCATTACTGAGGCATCATATTTCTCAGCAAGCCTGACAACTTCCGGTAAATTAATTATATCGCCCTCCATTGAGAATATACCATCGACGACTATCAGTTTTAAAGATTCTTTCTGGCATAATTTCAACTTGCATTCGAGAGCTTCCATATTGTTATGCTCAAACTTCAAGACTTTCGAAAATGAAAGTCTGCTGCCTTCAATTATAGAGGCATGGTCCAGTTCATCGAGCAATAAAAAATCATTTCTCCCTCCCAGTACTGAAACTACTCCCAGATTTACCTGGAATCCTGTACTATAGCAAAGAGCACCTTCTTTATTCACCAGTCTGGCCAGTTTTTCTTCCAGCCTTGTATGAATATCCAGAGTGCCGTTAAGAAACCTCGATCCTGCACATCCTGTCCCATATTTTTTTACGGCCTCAATTGCAGCTTCCTTGACTTTGGGATGGTTTGTCAATCCCAGATAGCTGTTTGAGCCGAACATCAAAACTTTTTTGCCGTTTATAATTACTTCTGTATCCTGTTCTGATTGTATCTCCCTGAAATAGGGATAGATGCCAGCCTGCATAGCTTTCTGAGGGGCATCATACCGCGAAAGCCTGTCTTTTAATATACCCACCTTTTTAAAAATATAGTGAACTTAATGAGCCAAATTTAGATAAAAAAGTAGAATATAAAAGTATTGTTATTGTTTTCACATGATGTTGCACTCTAAAAAGATACAGGAAAAAACAATCAGAGCCCGGTAGTGCATAGGTCAACCCAAGGATATTTAATGGAGTTCACAAGTGGGAAGTTTCCTCCTGCTTAAGACGGGAGGAAAGGTGTAATTTACTTAAATTTAGCTACTTCCAACTCGGATTCAATATTGAATCTAGCCGATGATTTAAAGAGATGGCATCATTAAGTTGAAGGCTATGCCCCGTAGGGAGGAGATTAGATTTGGAAAAATGCGGTTTTCAAACCATGAAATAATAGGAGGTGTTTAAAAAAAGTGACAAAAAAGGAAATTAATATTTGGAAAGTTTTAATTTGAAATCTACTTTTACGCCAAAATCAAAGTATTAATATCAAATGGACGACGGCCCTGCGCATAGGTTATTAAAGGAATGATATAGAAGGGTTTCCGTTTCTGGTCACTCTTATATATCAAAATTGATAAAAGGAGGTGACTATGACATCACTCACAACATTTTATTTAAGTAGTATAATCGGTAAAGAGGCATTTGGAGCCGATGGAGATTCTATTGGAACTATAAAGGATCTTCTTGTTAATACTGTTCCTTCAGGACAGAATGATCCTAATCAACAGCTTGTTACCGGTGTTAAGCTTAAGATCAACAAGGAGACAAATTTTTATTCCTTTAAGGATTTCAAAGTTGTCAAGGCAAGGGAAATGCTGAATGTCACCTGCTCAGGACTGACAGAGCTCACTTCAGAAGAAGTGGAGAACGGGCTTCTTCTGGTGGAAAATATTCTCGACAAACAGATTGTTGACCTGAACGGACGTAAACTGGTCAGGGTAAATGATGTCAGGCTTGCATCAATCCAGACAGGCACTTATGCAATTGCTGTTGATATAGGTATTGAAGGATTGCTTCGCAGAATTGGAATATCAAGGCCGATCAAGATGCTGTTATCGCTATTCAAAATAAACATTCCTGCCAAATTTATTCTTTGGGATGATGTTCAGGCGATAGACTTTTCTAATTCAAAGATCATGTTATCAAAGAGTTATGCCAAGCTTCATACACTTCACCCATCTGACCTTGCTGATATTCTTGAAGATCTGGGAAAAACCTCAAGTATGACGGTGTTTTCTGCACTCGATGAAGAGAAAGCTGCTGATGTTCTTGAGGAACTTGAAATGCGGTCCCAGATCCATATTATTGAAAATCTTCCTGTAGACAAGGCCGCCGATGTTCTTGAAAAAATGCCTGCTGATGAGGCTGCAGATTTACTTGAAGAACTGGAAGATGACAAAGCTGAAATGCTGCTTAAGGAGATGGATATGGAATCATCACAGGAAGTCAGGGAATTGCTTGAATATGACGAAGACCTGGTCGGAAGTATCATGACCACAGATTATCTCGCTTTCAGTGCCAACAAGACTGTTGAGGAAGTTCTTCAGGAACTGCGTATTAAGAAACCTGAAGCTGCAGAGCTTTATAATCTTTTTGTTACAGAATCAAATGAGGAGCTGATAGGTACTTTCAACCTTCGCGATCTTGTTCTTGCAGAACCGAAGCTCACCGTGAGTCAAATCATGAAATCTGAACCTGTTTTTTTGTTTGATGATCAGAAAACGAGGGCAATAGCTGAAATTGTTTCAAAATATAACCTCCTGGCTGTGCCTGTTGTTGACAGGAATAATCTGCTTCAGGGAATGGTGGTTGTAGATGATGTTGTCGATGATCTGATTAACAAAAGAAAAACAAAGAAACGATAACAGAGATAATAGGATTACGTTATGTTAAGGGCAAACGCGGGGAAATCAAATTTTTTCAGAAATCTGGCAATTTTTTTCGCCATTGTAGGTCCGGGCATAATAACCGGCAGTGTTGATAACGATGCAGGTGGAATTACAACATACTCAGTTGCTGGGGCAATGTACGGGTATGGTCTGATCTGGACACTCATTCCTTCATTTGTGGTACTTCTGGTTATCCAGGAAATGAATGCACGAATGGGCATTGTTACCGGAAAAGGCCTCTCTGATCTTATCCGTGAAAATGCCGGCATGAAGATCACCTTTTTCATATTCATAGGGCTTCTGATTTCCAATATTGGCAATACAACAACAGAGTTTGCAGGTGTTGCCGGAAGCATGGAGATCTTCGGGATAAGCAAATATCTCTCAGTGCCGATTGTAGCTGTTGCCGTGTGGTTCCTTGTCGTGAAGGGAACATACAAGATTGCAGAACGGATCTTTCTGATTTTCAGCCTTTCTTTACTGACATATGTAGTTTCAGCCCTGATGAGCAAACCAGACTGGGGTGAGATAGGCTCTGCCATAATAAATCCCCAGGTTGAATTCAACACTCAGAGTCTTACTGTCGGAATCGCTCTGATAGGTACCACCATAGCTCCATGGATGCAGTTTTATATGCAGTCGACTGTCATAGAAAAGGGTTTGAAGATGAAGAATTTTAAATTCACCCTCATAGACATAGTTATAGGCTGCGTTATTACAGTAGTGGTCGCTTTCTTTATCATGGTAGCCTGCGGTGCAACCCTGTATCCAAATGGTATTCAGATCAATGAGGCAAAGGATGCTGCACTTGCACTAAAGCCTCTGGCAGGCGAGCTGGCTTCGCACGTGTTTGCTTTCGGGCTTTTTGTGGCTTCAGTTTTTTCTGCCACAATTTTACCTCTTGCAACTGCATTTTATATCTCTGAGGCATTCGGCTTTGAATCCGGGATTGATAAAAAATGGGATGAGGCAAAGGAGTTTTATATTCTCTATACAGGCATCCTGGTGATTTCAGCTATAATCATACTCATCCCGAATATGCCGCTGATCAGGATATCAATATTATCACAGGTTTTAAACGGTATCCTGTTGCCGGTTGTTCTGGTAAGCATGATAGTCCTGATAAACAATAAGAAAATTATGGGTGAGTATGTTAATAAACCATTTCAGAACATTATCGGCTGGACAGCAGTGTTTATATTAACAGGATTATCCCTGATGCTTCTTATTATGCCACTTTTTAAATAAACTGTTAGTCTATTCCTGCATCCTTTATTGCTTTCCTGAGTATTCTGGCAGAAGATGAAAGTGCCGAAAGTTCAGGCTCAGGAAGTGCGGTTTTAATGATTTCCATGACTCCATTTTCAGAAACTATACACGGAACACTCAGGCATACATCTTTTATTCCATATTCATCCTGCAATAGCGTTGAAACAGTCAATACGCTTTTCTGTCCCCGCAGTATTGCTGCAGTGATCCGAACAATTGCAAGTCCCACGGCGAAATTGGTTGCCCCCTTATAATTGATTATTTGTCCGGCAGATTCCCTTACTTCTTTTTCGATCCCATTTCGAATTTCCATCCAATCCTGGCATTTACCGCAATTAGGGCAATATTTATCGATCTGGATACCTGCAATATTGGCCAGCGACCATGCTGCGAACTCGCTGTCTCCATGTTCTCCAAGGATAGAGGCATGAACACTGTGAACATCGATATTGCAATGGACACCAAGCAGATACCTTAATCTTGCGCTGTCAAGTACTGTTCCGGATCCGAATACTCTTCCTCTCGACCATCCCGTATGCCTGATAGCAACATATGTCATGATATCCACAGGATTGCTAACTATGAGCAGAACTCCCGGACAATTCTGTTTTGCAATATCTTCCGATATGCTCCCAATGATGCCTGCATTCTTTTTAAGCAGCTCCAGCCTGCTCTCTCCGGGTTTCTGTCCCACACCTGCAGTGACAACTACCAGACTTGCATCTGAATAATCTGAAGAAGTTCCGACTCTTATTGAAACAGTCGGGAAAAATGGCTGCCCGTGAACCAGGTCGAGAACCTGCCCCTGAGCGAGGTCTTCATTTTTATCGATAAGTACAATATCATCAGCAAGTCCGCTCTGTGCAAGCGAATAGCAATATGTGGAACCGACTGCACCGGCTCCCACAACAACCACTTTCCTTCTTTGATCTGAGTTCAGCTTTTTTGCCATATTACAAGTTTGTATACAATTAGATTCACATTAAACTTTAAAACCTTAAGAAATGTTTATTATAAACAGTATTTAACTGTGATTAAATGATGTAACAGTGAGGTCAGGGTTTGAGACGCACATATTAATATAGTTTCAAATAAAATATTAGTTTTGTAAACAGGTTGTTCTTTATATGATACTTTCAAATCCAAAATAAATGAGAAATATATACCCTCTGAAAAGATTATCTGCTCTGATCATTCTCATTCTGGTATCAACAGGAATCATTCTATGTCAGAAAAAGACTGAACCGGCATTACCTGTGAAAGCAGACATGTATAAAGAGAAGAAGGTTGCTCTTGATTACCTTTCTGACACACTTAATATAAAAAAATACGGAACCATTTCTGATGCTATCTGGAATTATGCCGAACTGGGCATGCAGGAATTCAAATCTTCAGCTCTTCTCATAAAAACACTTGAAGATGAAGGCTTTACAGTAGAAAAGGGACTGGCAGGAATGCCGACATGTTTTGTTGCAACCTGGGGTAGAGGAAAGCCTGTAATCGGCATCCTTGGTGAATTTGATGCATTGCCCATGCTGTCTCAGAAACCACTTAGTCATTTGCAGCAGCCTGTCGTAGATGGCGCTCCCGGGCACGGATGCGGACATAATATGATGGGTACCGCCGGTGTGGCTGCAATAATAGCTGTGAAAAGAAGCATGGAACAGAATAAAACTCCGGGTACCATAAAGTTCTTCGGATCTCCGGCTGAGGAGACTTTGATAAGCAGGCCCTATATGGTAAGGGAGGGGTTATTTAAAGATGTTGATGCAGTTATTGATAATCACGCTTCTTCTGATCTGGCTACCAGTTATGGAGTAAATGGCAGCGCCATGATGTCTGTAATCTTTTCTTATAAGGGGAAAACAGCACATGCAGCCGGTGCTCCATGGTCAGGCGTAAGTGCCCTTGACGGAGTCGAATTAATGAATATTGCCACAAATTACCTCCGTGAACATCTTTTTTATACTCACAGGCTGCATTATGTTGTTACCGAAGGAGGCGAAGCGCCAAATGTTGTTCCTGACAGGGCTTCAGTATGGTATTATATAAGGAATTCAGATGAGAGTCTTGAGGAAATGTACAATCGTGTACTGGATTGTGCCAAAGGTGCGGCCATTTCAACAGGTACAACCCTCGATACGGTCAGTGTTCTGACCGCTATTCATCAGCGCCATTCCAATAAAGGTATGGCTGAAATTATCCAGAAAAATATTGAATTGATTGGATTACCAGCCTGGTCGGAGAAGGAACACGCTTTTGCAAAATCACTTCAGAAAGAGCTTGGAAAAGAAGAAACAGGCTTTCCTGTTAAAGTCAAACCTTTGGAGCCACCGCCAGTTACCCAGGTTGGAGGAGGTTCATCGGATGTTGGGGAAGTTACACTTGTTGTTCCTACAGCCACACTCAATTTCCCCGGTGTAGTTCCGGGTGCAATAGCTCATCACTGGTCAACTGTCACTTCAAACTATGGTTCTTCAGCCTGGAAAGGTCTGAATACAGGTGCTAAAGTTATTGCAGCAACTGCTCTCGACCTGCTCACAAAGCCTAAAATTCTGGATGAAATAAAAAATGAATTTAATGAGTATTCCAAAACTCATCCTTATAAATCATTTCTTCCTGAAGGTGCAAAACCTCCTCTTGAACTGAACCGCGACCTTATGGAAAAATACAGGAATCAGCTGTCAGATCAGGAAGAAAAATAAATGTAATCAACTATCTGTTAATAAGATATATCTAATTATTTTTAGGAATAACGCTGTTCTATGATGCAAAGCAATTTTGATTCCTTCATTTATCATACACCTGATAAGGAGCAATTAACACTTAAAGAAAAATTTCTTTTAAACAACCGGACATATTTTACTCTGAAATATGCCCAGAGTGTATTCAAGACAAGAAAGCAGGCCAAAAGGAAAATTTATGATACCAAAGCGTGGTCCGATTCCTCGTTTGAAATATTCAGGTTCATTGAAAGGGTAGGTGGTAAATTCCATATAACAGGTATGGAAAATATTGTCAGGTCCGAAGGTCCTGTTCTTTTCATAAGCAACCATATGAGCACCCTTGAAACGATGATTTTTCCAGGCATAATTGCACCGTTCAGAGAGCTTACCTTCGTCGTTAAAGATAGTCTTGTGAAGCATCCTTTCTTTGGCGATGTGATGCGATCGAGGGATCCTATTGTGGTGGGAAGGGCAGATGCACGTAAGGATTTTGAGGCAGTGATGAACGGAGGAATTGAACGGTTATCAAAGGGAGTATCGATAGTAATTTTCCCACAAAGCACCAGGAGCCTGCATTTCAAACCTGAGGAGTTCAATTCACTCGGAATAAAGCTGGCTAAAAAAGCAGGTGTTGATGTAGTTCCGGTAGCAATAAAAACTGATTTCTGGGGTAATGGCAGACTGATCAAGGAACTCGGGCCTATTGATAGATATAAACCAATTCATATCAGATTTGGTGAACCATTCAAAGTTACCGGTAATGGAAAGGCTGAAAATAAGCAGGTCATTGATTTTATTCAGGATGCACTGAAGGAATGGCAGCTAGAGTCGGAGTCTGCCACCTGACTTTCAACCCCCCAACCCTCACCCTCAAAATAGTTACACAGAGCTGCACAGAGAAGGCACAGAGTAAATAACTCTGTGTACCTCTGCGGTTCTCTGTGGTTCTCTGTGTAAGTTTTTCATTTTTTGATTTTAAACAAGAACATAGTTGTTAACTCAGAAATGTGGAAAACATTGTGATTTTTTTTCCAGGGAAGCCGGTGAACAACTTTTAAGTGTATTTTTTACATTTATTAATTATTTTTTTCTAGATTTGTTAATGGAGCTGTAATCAAAAAAAGCCCATAACCCTTAAATAAATCTTATCATTATATCTTAATATTCCAACCAAACCTAACCTGACCTTTATGGGAACATTAGACTGGATCGTTTTAGGCATTTTCTGCCTTGCTTTAATAGGAATTATTATCTGGGTCACCAGGCAAAAAGATGAAACCTCGACTGATTATTTTCTTGCCGGACGTGATGCCACCTGGCTGGCAATAGGTGCTTCAATATTCGCATCGAACATTGGTTCCGAACATCTTGTCGGACTGGCAGGTGCAGGAGCATCAAGCGGTATGGCAATGGCACATTGGGAGATGCATGGATGGCTGATACTTATCCTGGGGTGGTTTTTTGTTCCTTTTTATGCACGAAGCGGGGTATTTACAATGCCTGAATTCCTTGAAAAACGATATAACAAGGGTTCAAGAAGCGTCCTGTCAATAATTTCGCTGGTGAGCTATGTATTTACCAAAGTTGCTGTAACAGTTTATGCCGGGGGCATTGTATTCAAGCAGGTATTTGGCATTGAGACGATGTTTGGAATCGATTTTTTCTGGATAAGTGCAGTAGGATTGGTGGTACTTACCGGTTTATATACAACCCTTGGCGGAATGAAAGCCGTTTTGTGGACCTCTGTGTTGCAAACGCCTGTACTTCTTGTCGGATCTCTTGCAGTGATGGTGATTGGCCTTATCAAGCTTGGAGGTTGGTCGGAAATGATGGAGATATGCCGCGCAGTTCCTGTTAATGAACATGGTGATTCCATGACCAGCCTCATACGCTCCGCAAAAGATCCTGAATATCCCTGGACAGGAGTGATCCTGGGTTCTGCAATCATAGGCTTCTGGTACTGGTGTACTGATCAGTTTATTGTTCAGAGGGTTTTGTCAGGCCGTAATCAGGCAGAGTCACGCAGGGGTGCTATTCTGGGTGCCGCTTTCAAACTTTCACCCGTGTTTATTTTTCTGATTCCCGGCATGATAGCATATTCCCTTAATGCAAAAGGAATGATCAACCTGACAAGCAATGATGCTGCTTTCTCCATTCTTGTGAAAGAATTGCTTCCCCTCGGCTTCAAAGGACTTGTTGTGGGAGGTATTCTTGCTGCCCTGATGAGCTCGCTTGCTTCATTATTCAACTCTTCAGCAACACTTTTTACAGTGGACTTCTATCAGAAATTCAAACCCAATGCCCCTGAAAAGGAACTCGTAAGAGTTGGAAGGATTGCAACGGTTGTGGTGGTAGTACTCGGTATTCTGTGGATTCCCGTTATGCGTGGACTCGGAAAAGTACTCTATGCTTATCTTCAGGATGTGCAATCGCTTCTTGCACCCGGTATTGCTGCAGTATTCCTTCTTGGCGTCGGATCAAGAAAAACAACTCCAATGGCAGGTTTGATCGGACTTATATCAGGCTTTGTTCTTGGGATGACACGGCTGGGATTGAAAGTTTTTGCCGGAGGAATAAATCCCGACGGACTTATCTATAAAGTATTCCTTGCACCTAACTGGCTTCATTATGAAATTGCACTTTTCTTTATTGTAATAATTATTATGGTCATTACAAGCTTAGTTACTGTAAAGGCTGACCCTGTAGCAATAAAGGGACTCTATTTCGGATCAGCCACTGCTGAGGAAAAAGCTATCACCAGGGCAAGTTATAATAACTGGGATCTCTTGTTCTCGGGAATGATTATTGCGGTGATAGTTGCGTTCTATATTTATTTCTGGTAATTTGAAATGACAATGAAAAAAAAAGAAGTCTGGTTTGTAACCGGAAGCCAGGATCTCTACGGTCCTCAGACACTTAAACAGGTAGCTGCCGATTCATCTGTCATTGCTGATGCTCTTGATAAATCGGAAAAGATATCTCAGAAAATTGTTTTTAAACCTGTACTGACTTCTCCCGGTTCAATCCATAAGCTTTGTCTGGAAGCAAATAGTTCTGAAAATTGCATCGGACTGATTGCCTGGATGCATACATTTTCTCCTGCAAAAATGTGGATAAACGGATTGTCAATCCTGTCAAAACCGTTCCTTCATTTCCATACCCAGCTTAACAGGGATATTCCATGGGATACAATTGACATGGATTTTATGAACCTTAACCAGTCAGCTCACGGGGACAGGGAATTTGGTTTTATAGGAACCAGGATGAGGCTGAACAGGAAAGTTGTTGTCGGGCATTATCTCGATCCCGAAGCTGTTGATCGCATAGCTGTATGGGTAAGAGCTGCTTCAGCATGGAATGATGCACTCAGTATGAAAGTTGCCCGTTTCGGTGACAATATGCGTGAAGTTGCTGTTACTGAGGGAAATAAAGTAAGTGCACAAATGCAGATGGGATACTCAGTGTATGGATACGGAATCGGTGATCTCGTTAAATCTGTGAATGAGGTTGCTGAAAGTTCCGTTACAAAGCTTCTTGCAGAATACGGAGAAGTATATCAGCTTACAAAAGAGGTAGCACAGTCTGATACACTTAAAGAAGCTGCACGCATTGAAATCGGAATGGAAACATTCCTTGAAAATGGTGATTTCAAAGCCTTCACTACAACTTTTGAAGATCTTCACGGCTTAAGGCAACTGCCAGGTCTGGCTGTACAGCGCCTGATGGCAAAAGGTTATGGCTTCGGCGCTGAAGGAGACTGGAAAACTGCAGCTCTTGTCCGTTCAATGAAAGTTATGGCAGCAGGCTTGAAAGGCGGGACTTCATTTATGGAGGACTACACGTATCATTTCGATCCTGAAGGAATGAGGGTACTGGGCGCACACATGCTCGAGGTCTGTCCTTCGATTGCTCTTGGAAAACCTTCAGTTGAGGTACATCAGCTTTCAATTGGAGGAAAAGAGGATCCGGCAAGACTGGTATTTAAAACCGCTCCCGGGAATGCAATAAATGTTTCCGTTATTGATCTTGGAAACCGGTTCAGGATGATAGTAAATGAAGTTGAGGTGGTAAAATGTCCTGATATGCCAAAATTGCCTGTGGCAAGTGTATTATGGAAACCTCTTCCCGATCTGAAGACAGGCGCTGCAGCATGGATCCTGGCAGGCGGAGCTCATCACACAGGCTTCAGCAATTCAATAAATGCTGAATATCTTGAAGATTTTGCCGGGATGATGGGAATTGAATATGTGCTTATTGATAATAAGTGTAATCTTAAAGAATTCAGGAATGAATTGAAATGGAATGAGATATATTATCATCTGGCGCAAGGAATTAAATAAACAATCATTTAAAGCAATTACCCATGAAGCTGTATTCAAAGCAAACCCGGTACCTGGTGGCAGTTGACTGCATAATTTTTGGATATGATATTCTTGATAAAGAGCTGAAACTGCTTCTGATCAAAAGGAATTTCAATCCTGCAAAGGGAAAATGGTCGCTCTCAGGAGGTTTTGTGAAGGATAAGGAAAGCATTGATGAAGCTGCATCAAGAATATTGCGGAAGCTCACCGGGTTGGATGAAATATATCTCAGACAATCATACACTTATGGTGAATGTCACCGCGATCCCGGGGCTCGTGTAATCTCTTCCGCATATTATTCACTTATTACAATCAGGGATATAGATCATGAGCTTACCAGAAAGAATGGTGCACACTGGAGATCAGTCAAAAAACTTCCGGAGCTTATATTCGATCACAGGGAGATGTATGAAAAAGCTCTTGCAGATCTTCAGGATCAGATAAGAGTAAGGCCGGTTGGGTTTGAATTGCTTCCTGAAAAATTCACGCTTGTACAGCTTCAGGATCTCTATGAAGCAATCTACATGAGAAAATCAGATAAAAGGAATTTCAGAAAAAAAATTCTCTCGATGGGCATCCTTGAAAAGCTTGAAGAGAAGGAAAAGCAGACATCGAAGAAAGGAGCATTTTATTATAAGTTTAATAAGGAGAAATATGAAGATCTGAAAAAGAGCGGATTCTGGTTCAATATGGATCTCAATTGAAATTTTCAAATGAATTAATATACATTCCATGCTTAACGAATTAAAGATCAAAGTATTAAAAGCCAACCTGGATTTAGTCAAAAGCGGTCTGGTTATTCATACCTGGGGAAATGTAAGCGGGCGTGATTTTAAAAGCGGTCTGGTGGTAATTAAACCTTCGGGTGTAAGTTATGATGCCATGGAACCGGAGGATATGGTTGTTATTGATCCTAAGGGGAATGTTATTGAGGGAAAATACAAACCTTCTACAGATGCACCCACTCATCTGGTATTGTACAATACTTATGAGAAGATTGGAGGAATTGTACACACACATTCATCGTATGCTACAGCGTGGGCTCAGGCAGGAAGGGGAATTCCGCCTTTCGGTACAACTCATGCCGATCATTTCTACGGAGAGGTTCCTTGTACCAGAATGCTGATTGACAAGGAAATAGATCGTGATTATGAGGTATCTACAGGGAAGATTATTATTGCCACACTGGGAAAGACTGATCCAATGACAATGCCCTCCGTACTGGTTAACAGTCATGGCCCCTTCTCATGGGGTACTGATGCTGAAAATGCTGTATATAATGCAATTGCTCTTGAGGAAATAGCAAAAATGGCTTTTTATACTGTCGTTCTCGGAAAAAATGAACCTGTAAAAACAACTCTTCTGGCTAAGCATTTTAACAGAAAACACGGGAGTGATGCCTATTATGGACAAAATCCTGATACAAAATAAATCTTCTAAAGTATGACAAAAAAATATGTGATAGGAATCGATTATGGTACAGATTCCGTTCGTTCGGTCGTTGTTGATGCAGGAAATGGCGAAATTGCCGGATCATCGGTTTTTGAATATCCCCGATGGAAAAAAGGTCTTTTCTGCGATCCTTCGGCAAATAAATTCCGGCAGCACCCGCTCGATTATATTGAAGGACTGGAGCAATCAGTAAAAGGCGCTCTGACGGGCCTTCCGGGAGAAGTAATTAATAACATCGCGGGCATTACTGTCGACACAACCGGTTCAACCCCGGCAGCTGTTGACAGGGAAGGCGTTCCTCTTTCATTGAAGCCTGAATTTTCAGACGATCCTGATGCCATGTTTATCCTGTGGAAGGATCATACAGCCGTGAATGAGGCAGCTGAAATCAACGAGCTTGCAAGAACCTGGGGTGGAACTGATTTTACAAAGTTTGAAGGCGGGATCTATTCTTCTGAATGGTTCTGGGCAAAAGTTCTTTATATTCTGAGAAACAGTGAAAAAGTAAGAAAAAATGCCTGGTCATGGGTGGAACATTGCGACTGGATTCCGGCTCTCCTGATCGGCAATACCGATCCGCTTCAGCTTAAGAGAAGCCGTTGTGCTGCAGGGCATAAGGCAATGTGGCACAATGACTTTGATGGTTTGCCCGATCAGAATTTTCTTCAAAAGCTCGATCCTCTGTTGACAGGAATAAGGGAAAGACTCTACAGGGAAACCTATACCTGTGATGTGGCAGCCGGGAACCTTTCTGCCGAATGGGCAAAAAGACTGGGTCTTACAACTGATGTGAAGGTAGGCATCGGGGCATTTGATGCCCATATGGGTGCTATCGGCGGTGAAATAAAACCTTACCATCTTGTTAAGGTGATGGGAACTTCTACCTGCGATATGCTTGTAACACCTTTGGCTGAAGCCGGAGATAAGCTGGTGGCTGGTATATGTGGACAGGTTGATGGTTCAATACTTCCCGGAATGCTTGGTCTTGAAGCGGGGCAATCGGCCTTTGGAGATATCTATGCCTGGTTTGGTAATCTCCTTATGTGGCCGGTTACAGAAATAATCTCCGGGATGAAGTGGCTTGATGATGAAACGAAAAATAAAATTAAGAAGGAAACATCAGAAAAACTGATTGCTGAGTTAAGCAGACAGGCAGAATCGCTTCCCATAGAAGAAACATCGATAGTTGCTATCGACTGGATGAACGGAAGACGGACTCCGGATGCCAATCAGCTTCTGAAAGGAGCAATAGCCGGATTATCACTTGGATCTGATGCCCCCAGGATATTTAAAGCTCTTGTAGAGGCGACTGCCTTTGGTTCAAGAATGATCAATGAGCGCTTTATTTCGGAAGGTGTCCGTATTGATGGAGTGATCGCCATTGGTGGTGTTGCAAAAAAGAATCCCTTTGTGATGCAGATCGTTTCTGACATTCTCAATATGCCTATAAAGGTTGTTGCTTCAGATCAGACATGCGCCCTAGGCTCCGCAATGGCTGCTTCAGTAGTGGCGGGAGTGTATGAAAATATTCCCTCTGCGCAGAATGCTATGGGATCGGGATTTGAAAAAGAGTATAAGCCTGATAAGGTAAGAGCAGCAAGATATGAAACACTCTTCAGGAAATATAAAAAATTGGGTTTAATGATTGAAAAAGACCTTCAGTAAAAAAGATAGTAAGTCTTCAGCAATTTTATTGGCAGGGATAATGTAAAACCTGTAACTTACAGCGGATTTATTCTTGCAAATGAAAACCTGATTGTTAAAATGATTTAAACCCGGTTGATGTGAGTGAATTTTTAAATTAATAAAAAACTATGAAAAGGAGGATTACCTTAATTGTTGCAATTGCTTTTATTGGAATATTTATTCTCATAACAGGATTCACCAGCGTTAAAAAGAGAAAATTTGATATCACATTTAAGTTGAATGAAATAACAAGCTTTGTCCCTTCTAACCAAATTGCCATATGGCTTGAAACTACTGACAGTTCTTTTATTAAGACGTTGTTTTTAAGTGAATATCTCTCTTATGGAGGCTATAATCTTCCTGAGATTTGCTATGACTGGTCATCAAAAACAAATTGGGATGAGACAAGCAAAGAAGAATTTGATGCTGTGACAAGCGCTACCCCCCGTGTCGGAGATGTTGAACTGAAACTGGAATGTCCCGGAAGCCTGATACCTGTTGGTAAATACAATATCTTTATAGAAGTTCATTTAACGGAAGAGTATAATGAATTGTATAGTGGTGAGTTGATAATTTCCGGAAAAAAATTCCAGAACACTCTGCAGGTTACATACCGGCCGGGAAAGTACATGGAGAAAAGTGAGGGTGATATTTTGTCATATGTTCAGGTCAGGTGTAAGTAACTGGAAAAGAATAACATAATTATTTTAAGATATTTTAAGAGCATTTAGCAGAAAAAATAAAATTATGAAAGACGAAAAAAAATATTCAAGACGCAGGTTTATTGCAGCATCAGCTAAGGGAGTAGCCATTGTCTCAGCTTCCGGGATGTTCAGCCCATATTTATTTGCCGGTGACAGCAAAAAAGGCGAGATACCAAGAAGGATTCTTGGGAAAACAGGATTGTCTGTTTCCATCCTTTCATTTGGAGGAGGATCGCAGTTCTTAAAAAACGAAGACGGCGCATGGGAGCCCCTTCTGGAAAAAGCACTGGAAAGTGGAATCAACCTGTTTGACACTGCCCCGGAATACACAGTGTCAAATTATTTTAAAGGAGGAGACGTGAAAAAATCACTAGGCAGTGAGGAACGCTTCGGAGAGATTTTATCTCCACACCGAAGCAAGATTCATCTTATTACCAAGATCGATGGCAGAGATGCTGCCCTGGTAAAAAAATCCGTTGACGACAGCTTGAAAAATATGAAAACAGATTACCTCGATTTTCTTCTTATACATGCTATAAATAACAAGGATACTGTTGCTGATATTGAAAAGGGAGTTTATAAGGAGATAGTGGATCTTAAAAATCAGGGAATTGTAAAGTATATCGGGTTCTCAAGTATGGATAGCGCTGAACGTTCAAGAGATCTCCTGATGAATCTTGATTTTGATGTAGCCATGCTGGCGATTAATCCTACAAAATACCGCAATTATGCTGAAATAGCTTTGCCTGTTGCCCGCGAAAAGGGAGTTGGGGTTATTGCTATTAAGGTGTTGCGCGATCTGGTAGGGAAGGATGCAAAGGCAAGCGAGCTTTTTGAATATGTATGGACCGATAGTAATGTGACAGCTGCAATGGTTGGGCATTTTGGAATGAAGTTATTTGATGAAAATATTAAGTTGGCTGTTAAATATGGCAAGACTCACGAAGCTGGCATAATTAGAAAAGAGATAGAGTCACGCCTGGCTTCTTACGCAGGTCCGCATGCTTTATGCTGGGCACGGCCGGGATATCGGGACGGAGGAATAATTGTATGATATAGTCAATGTTGCATAATGGTCAGGCTCTTTCAATTAGCGGCAGCAGTTACCGGATTAGTTTTGTTATTATCAGGTTGTGTTGACAGGAAGTCATCCCTCAAAGACTATCCTTTTCAACCTGTCCCTTTTACTTCTGTAAAGCTTACTGACAATTTCTGGGAACCCCGGCTAAAGAAAAACGCTGATGTCACAATTCCTATTGCCTTTGGATATTGTGAATCAACAGGAAGGGTTAAGAATTTTGAAATAGCGGGAGGACTTGATACCGGAAGGTTCCAGACCATTTATCCATTCGATGATTCGGATGTTTTTAAGATAATTGAAGGAGCATCTTATTCACTTCAGACTTTTTCCGATCCCAGGCTTGAAGCTTATCTCGATAGCCTGATATGGAAAATCGGACTTGCCCAGGAAGATGACGGGTACCTTTATACCAATCGCACGATTGCGGAGATGCACGGTGGCGAAGGTTTGCATGAGTGGGTATCAAAAAACAGGTGGGAACTTGATACTGTACTGAGCCATGAACTGTATAATCTCGGACATCTTTATGAAGCTGCGGTTGCTCATTACCAGGGTACAGGAAAACGGACTTTGCTCGATGTCGCGATCAAATCAGCAGATCTTGTCGCAAGAGATTTCGGGTGGGACAGCGTGAGGGTTTATCCGGGTCACCAGGGTATTGAACTCGGCCTTGTTAAACTTTACCGGGCTACGGGAGAGAAAAAGTACCTCGATCTTGCCCGCTTCTTTCTTGATGTCAGGGGGCCAAAAGGTGAGCAGTATAACCAGGCACACAAAAAACCTGTTGATCAGTCGGAAGCCGTAGGACATTCTGTAAGAGCAACTTACATGTATTCAGGCATGGCCGATATTGCTGCAATTGAAAGGGATACAACATACCTGAATGCAATTACTAAGATTTGGGAAGATATCGTACATACGAAAATGTACGTTACAGGTGGAATTGGTGCAACTGGCGGTAATGAGGGATTTGCAGAACCATACGTTCTGCCGAATATGACTGCTTATTGTGAGACGTGCGCATCGATTGGCAATATTTTTACAAATCATCGTCTTTTCCTTTTGCATGGAGAATCGAAATA
>JBBQJD010000045.1:0-28409 GCA_038325595.1 Bacteroidales bacterium
GGGATGCAGAATTCGGCAATAACAAGTATCATTGTGACCGCTCTGAATTTATTATACCCGGGGAAATAATCTAAAAAGAAATTAGTAAACGGCATAAAATTTTTCCCCCATGCCAGCATGATTGAAAGCATAGTTGCAGCAAGGAGCCACCATTTTTCAGGTCCCTTTATGATGATCAGCCCGAGAATAAACAGGAACATTACAATTGCACCCACATAGACAGGTCCTCCTGTGCCTGGCTGTGTTCCCCAGTATACCTGAAACTGGCTCACATACTGGGCTGCATTATTCTTTCTTAGTGAAGTAACAGTTTTACTATCGCGGGGAAATGGTATGCTGGCACCTCCTTTAAAATTAGGAATGAGCAGTGTAAACGTCTCATCTATACCGTAACTCCATTGGGTTATGTAATCCCTGTCCAGTCCGGTGGTTTTATTCGAATCAGTTGTTATCAGCTCAGATTTGCTTCTTGTTGAATACTTACCATATTCGTAAGTAGTGTATAAAGATCCGAAGTTCATGCCTACTGCCAGTATGACCGGAACTATGAGAATCACAGAACTTTTTAAGAATGCAGCAATCTCTTTTCTTCTTACAGAAAAAATAAATTCCACAATAATGAATACGAGAATGCACATGAATGCGTAATAGGTTATCTGGACATGGTTAGCAAGTATCTCGAGTGTCAGGAAAAAAGTGGTTATCAATGCACCCCTGATTGCATGGTACCGATACGTGTAATAAACACCCCCGATCATGGGAGCCATATATGCAATGGCTATGGCCTTTGTATTGTGTCCTGCTTCCAGAATAAAAAAGAAATATGTCGAAAAACCATAAGCTATTGCACCGGCAATAGCAAGCCGCCAGTCAACCTTAAACATCAGCAGCAGAATATAAAATCCGAGCATTGAAAGGAATATTGAAGCTACAGGCAACCTTAAAATTGTCAGGATAGCATGAGCCGATCTCATAATATTCCCATTATAGATGGTTGAAATAAGATATGCAGGCATGCCGCTGAACATTGAGTTCGTCCAAAGAGGTTCCTCTCCGTACTTTTCCCTGTATTTCATGATCTCCTGCGATGAATTGAGAGAAACGGTTGCATCATTTGTATGCAGGACTTTTCCCTCAAGTACCGGATAGAAATACAAAACTGTTATAAAAAGAAAGATCGCTACTGCCACCGTGTGAGGTATAGCGCGGTTAAGATTATTCCTGATCTGCATTCGTATAAAGTATATTCTCAGTAAAAACTAAGACAAAAATATGTATTAATCAGGTAATTTTAGTTATAAACAGTGATTCAGGATGATATAAAGTACTCTTCTTTCTGTAAGACTATTCCGGCAAAGATTATTATTATTAATTTTAGAATATCTTTTGATTGTTTAATGGGAAGCAAATTATCTATAATAACGGTTAACCGGAATAATGCCGAAGGTTTGAAAAGAACCATCGAGAGTGTTCTTTCCCAATCGTTCAAAAACTTTGAATTCATAATAATTGATGGTGCATCATTTGATCAAAGCATGGGTATAATTAAAGAACATGCCACTGATATCAGCTACTGGATCAGTGAACCTGATAAAGGAACCTATCAGGCTATGAATAAAGGGATAAGGGCTTCTACAGGAGAGTATTGTTATTTTTTAAACTCCGGAGATTACCTGGTAACCGACACAGTCCTGGAAGAGATTTTCAATCAAAATATCTATGGCGATATTGTTTCAGGGAATGTTCGTAAGATCAGACCAAATAACAAGCACAGAAGTGTCCTTTCACCGGAATCAGTTTCCCTTCATAAATTATGCATTCACAGCCTTCCGCATCAGGCTACATTGATCAGAAGAAGTCTGTTTGATGAAATAGGCTATTACACCGAAAGTTACAGGATTGCTTCAGACTGGGAATTTTTCCTTAAAGCCCTCATCATTCATGATAAAGTCTATCAGCACATCGATGTGGACTTTAGTTACTTTAAGCTGGGTGGCATCAGCAGCAGGAAGGAAAATATTCCCCTGGCCAATGAAGAATCTTATGATTGTTTGAAAAGGCTTTTTCCAAAGCAGGCCGATGATCTTATGGAATACAGGGTTTTTTATAATTCCAGCCTGGGCCAGGTGATCAGGCTTCTTCAAAAGAAAAAGAAGCTTTATAAATTCATCGATAGTGCAAGCGGATGGCTCATTTCAGGCAAAAAGGCTATAGCAGGCAAATAATCAGCTTCTCCATTTTCTCAGAACGTTCCTTGCGGCATAGGTGAAGTTGCTGATTATTCCTCCTTTCGGAAATTCCTTACGATGTACCTCATTGAAGTATGACTGCAGCATCTTTTTTCCTGAAGCCGGTATTGATATAATAATATCTTCACTGACGAAAGTAAAATATGTATCATCTGTATTAAGCAGCTTCATTATTTCTTTTAAACCGGGCCAGAGATCAGGGTTCTGTGGTTCTGGTGGCGGAATAAGAAAGAAACGCGCATCATCGATCAGAATAATATGACTGAGTTTTGATTTTTTTATGGTTATGATCTCAGCCAGGAGAGGACAGGGATCGCTACTTCCATAAGTATTGCTGCCGCACCAGTGAGCATCGAGCCAGAAAATCACCGGATGTTTAATTTCATCAATAACGTTTTTCAGCTGCATGGCAGAGTTGCCAAATAAGAATCTGATGTTTTCGTACTTTTTGAGCTTCTCTGAAGTGGAGTCAAATAATTCCTTTGAATTTTCGATTGTAAAAACTTTATCAAAATTGCCGGCTGCCCACATTGAAGTTTTTCCTTTGTATGTGCCTGTTTCAATAAATGTTTCTATCGAAAAATGATCCCTGATCATCAAAACCAGCTTTTTTGGTATTCCAAATGAAACAGCTCCCATATCACAACTTTTAAAACATTCAAAAGTACATAAATTCTTAAACTCTGTGAACCTCTGTCTGCTCTGTGAACCTCTCTGTGATAGTTCTTTTTTGTTTACATTTGCCTAACATTTATCGCTTCCGGATCAGAGATGCTCAGTAAAGTAAGGAAAATAGGTACGAACACGATGTATTATGGATTTGGAAACATCCTTAATAAATCGCTCGGGTTTATCCTTATTCCTATTTATGCCAGAAAAATACCCATAGAGCAATTTGGAGTTCTTGCAATCCTTGAACTGATCATTCTTGTCTTTATGGCTTTACTGACTTTTGGAATTACTTCAGGTCATGAAAGGTTCTTCTACCTTGAAAAAGAAAAAAAGGAATATGACAAGTACCTGTTTAACAATGTAGCAGGGTTGCTGGTAATCTCATTTATTTCACTCTTTCTGATATCAATAGCACGACCTCAGTTGTCAATGCTTTTCTGGGGGAACCAGGAATATTCCTGGTTTATTTTTCTTGCCTGTGCAGTCGCATTCACTGAGATCAACAATGTTATTCCTTTCCAGATACTGCAATATGAAGGAAAACCTGTTTCGTATGTTACGATAAATTTTGTCAGGCTTTTAGTGTCAACCGCTGCAACAATTTATTTTGTGGTAATGAAAGATCTGGGCATTGAAGGAATCCTTTACGGCCGCCTTGCAGGTTCAGGACTGACAATGGTATTTCAATTTCTGGTCATTGTTCTGCCGCGGATATCAGCAAAAATAGATTTTTCAAAAGTCATCATGACCATGCGTTATGGACTTCCTCTGGCAGTCTCGCTTATCGGCTATCTTATTTTTGCATCGAGCGACAGGTTCATGCTCAACTGGCTTTCAGACGAGAGGCAAACAGGGATGTACGGGTTTGGATATAAGATTGCAAACATAATTATGCTGCTTGTAAATTCGATAGGCATAAGTTTTCTGCCATCTGTCTATAAGCACGAAAAGGAAAAGGATAATAAAAGGTTTTATCGTAAGATGCTTTTCTATTATACAGTGTTAATGACTTATTCGGTACTTGGGTTTTTGTTCTTTTATAAATTATTGCTATGGCCTTTGGTGCAGAACAAGGAATACTGGAACGGGTTGGTGATCGTTCCTGTAATGACACTTGCATTTCTTGTTATGGGAATGAACTACTTTGTGAATATCGGACTGACTCTTAAAAACAGAACCCGCTATTTTGTAATTCCAACATTTATAGCTGCTATCGTAAACATAGGATTGAATTTTGTTTTCATAAAGAAATTTGGATTCGCCGGAGCAGCTTATTCGGCACTTATCTCACAGATTATAAATACCTTTATAATTACTTTAATAGCAAACCGTTTCATGGCAATAGAATTTGAATGGAAGAAAATATTTACTGTTATCCTCCTGGGTTTTGTCTTTTTTATCATTGGATTGCAGATCGAAACACAGAATAAAATCTGGATTGCACTTGGAAGATCCATTTTACTGATACTTTTCCCGGTATTGCTTTACAAGTTAAGATTGTTTGAAGCAATTGAAATACAGCGTGCAACTGAAGGATTACATAAGCTGAGGCATAAATTTATGAGATCAGAAAAAAAAGCAGCTGAAGATTAAAATTTTTGGAATGAAATTAAAGGACGATTTGCTTAAGTTCATAAGATCTGTTGTTAATCCATTGGGATATGATATTGTTAAATACAGGACAAGTAATCCTTTCTATTTAATTTATAACCATTTGAAATTGAATAATATAACTGCAGTGCTGGATGTAGGTGCCAATGAAGGTCAATACAGTATTGAACTCAGAAAAGCAGGTTACGGAGGACAAATCATTTCATTTGAGCCCCTGAAGGAAGCATACAGTAAACTGAGTGTCAATTCATCAAGGGATAAAAACTGGAAGGCATATAATTATGCATTTGGAGAAACAGAAACTATTGCCGGGATTCATGTTTCAGCTCATTCACCAAGCAGTTCATTTCTGCCTATGACAAACACACACCGTGAAGCAGCGCCAGGATCGGATTACATAAAGGAAGAGAAGATCGAAATTAAAACTCTTGATTCGGTCTTTGATACCCTTGGAATAAAAGGTGAAAATGTGTTTATGAAAGTTGATACCCAGGGATATGAAAAGAAGGTTCTTGATGGAGCAATAAAGTCACTTTCTGAAATAAGGGGTGTGCAATTGGAGCTTTCGGCAACCAAGCTCTATGAAGGCGAAGAAAATTATTATACCATATGTTCATTTCTTGAGGAAAATAATTTCAGGCTGGTAAGGATAATACCCGGGTTCACAGATAAAAAAAAAGGTGAAATGCTCCAGTTTGATGCTATATTTTTCAGAATACCGGGGAAATAAAGGAAGGGTAAAAAATGAAACTAAACAGAAATAGTGACAATGGCATGGAGAAGCAGGTTTTGCTGTATATCTATCCATCCGCTACCTCTTTTATCAAACAGGATTCTGTGTTTTTCTCTGAATACTTTTCAGTTAAAGCTTTTTCATTTCTTCCTCGGCATAAATTATTACTGCCATTTTCTTTTCTTAAACAGAAGTTATTTTTAATTGCCAATATCCGTTCTGCCTCAATTCTGGTCTGCCAGTTTGCCGGTTACCAGTCATTTCTTCCTGTATTGTTTGCGAAAATATTTCATAAACCCTGCCTCATAGTGGTTGGTGGCACAGATTGCGTTTCGTTCCCATCGATTAATTATGGAAATCTCCGAAAGCCTCTTTTAAAGTGGTTCACACTTAAAAGTCTTAAACAGGCAACACATATTACTGCACCGAGCATTTCACTCGTTGAATATGATTATACTTATCACAACATGGATTATCCATCGCAGGGATACAGGTTTTTTAACAAATCCATAAATACCCCTTACACTATAATATATAATGGTATAAATACTAACCGTTTCTGTCCTGTAGAAGGAGTGATCCGCAGGAAAAATTCATTTCTTACAATCTGTAACTATATTGACAAACGTAATTTCCTTTTGAAAGGGCTCGACCTCTTTATTGAGGCCGCAACGCATTACCCTGAATGTGAATTTACCGTCATTGGAAAGCTCAGTGGTGATTTTCATTTTATCAAGCCTGAAAATGTTACTCTGATCGGTTTCATTCCCAATGAACAACTTCCGTCTAAAATCTCGGAGTATACATATTATTGCCAATTATCAGTGTCAGAGGGATTTGGCGTAGCCCTTGCAGAAGCTATGGCCACAGGATGCGTGCCTGTAGTCAGCAGGGTGGGCATCCTGGATTATATAACAGGAGATACGGGTTTTATTCTTGAAAAATATGATCCGGATCTGTTGAATTCAGTTATCGCTTCAGCTCTCCGATCGGATGTTGCTTCTCTTTCCGTGAAAGCACGTGAAAGAATTGTTGTGAATTTTAATGATAATATCCGGAAGGATGGATTCAGAAATCTTTTTAATTACCTTCTCAGGAATTGAAAAGTAAATTTAATTATTATCCTGGATGAAACAGTTTTTATATAAAATAATCTATGATGACAGGATTAATCCTGTACTGCGAAATTTAAACAGGATCTTAAGTCCGGTTTTGCCTGACGGTATTAAAATTCCACCTTCAGGAATATTAAAAATAAAAAACACTGAAGGGAAAGTATTAAAGATCAGGACCAACCAGACCAACTATTTAACAAAAGTAATTTTCTGGAAAGGAGGTTACCTGCAATTTGAATACACAGGTATATTTATAAAGCTGATCAGAAAGGTAAGTTCCTTTTATGATATCGGAGCCAACATTGGCTATTACTCTCTTCTGGCAGCAATGGAAAACCCTGCTATAAAGGTTGTCGGTTTTGAACCAGCCACCGGTCCCCTTTTTTATTTTAGGGAGAATGTCCGTATTAATAATTTTAAGAATATTACAGTTGAACCAATTGCACTTTCACATAAGGAAGGCGAGATTGAATTCTATGAGATACGGAACAGTAAGTACAAATATCTCGAACATAATCTTGCCGGTGAAGGAAATGCAGGAAGCCTGACAAGCGGAAGAAATTTCGTTCTGAACAAGGTGAAAACTTCTACACTTGATAATTATGTCAGGAGGAATAATGTGAAGAGCATTGAATTAATAAAAATGGATACAGAGGGTACGGAAAATCTTATCCTTGAGAAGTCTGAAATCATATTAAGGGAGATGAGGCCGATAATCATATGTGAAACCCTTTTCAACACAATAGAACCTGAACTTGAAAGAATAATGACCTCATATGGATATGAATTCTACAATCATACCAGGGATGGCCTGCAGAAACAAAAATCAATACTCAGGAAGGAAGATAATGGTATCAGTAATTGTTTTTTCGTCCATCCGGACAAATATCACCTTATCGAGGAGTTTGTTTGTAAATAATTATTAATCAGGAATTTACAAGCACAGAATCAAGTATTCCGGTGAGAGTCCTTCTTGAAAATTCAGCAGGTGCAGGTTTCCCCTCAGGATTTGCGATATATTGTTTAATAATCTTTATTATCCCTTTAACATCATTATAACCGGCAGATTGCCCATGCTCCGAAATTCTGAGAATTTCAGCAGCATCACCATCCTCAGGCCCAAGACATAAAACAGGTTTACCTGATGCCAGGTATTCAAAAATCTTACCTGTCAGAATACTTTTATTACTGTGATGGTCAGGGATGATAAGCAGGAGTAATGATGCTTCCATCATGTACGTGATAGCTTCATTATGATTTACATATTGGATAAATTCAATGGAATTATTGCCTCCCGCAAGCAATAATTCCTTCTGTTTTTTAGAAACTGTTCCTATAAACTTAAGATTAAAATCCATCCCGTCTGCCTTCAAACCGGCAAGCGCTGCAGCCAGGCCTTCGACCGGATAAGCATCCGACAGTGTACCGATATATGATATTGTAAATTTTTCGGGTGTAGCGGGGATCAGTATTGGGAAGTCATCTTCATCAAATCCGTTTGTTATCACTTCAATCTTATTTTCAATTGTGGGAAATTTGGATGAAAAGAGATCCTTAAGTGATTTTCCTACGGTGATTATCCTGTCTGCCGACAACAGGATCTTCTTCTCAAGGAATTTATCAAACTGCCTTGCGGGGAATGTATGATAGAATTTTTGATAATAGTAGATATCAATCCATGGATCACGAAGATCGGCGATCCATTTTATTGAGGGGTATTTCTTTTTGAGGTTGAAGCCTAACAGTTGTGATGAATGCGGAGGACTGGTAGTTATAACATGCTGAATACCTTCCTTTTCTATTAGTTCACATGCTTTTCTGAATGCGTAACGGTTCCATCCACGCCGGGGATCCGGTATAAAAAAATTACCCCTTATAAACCTGATAATCCTGGATTTCAGGCCATCATCATTCCCGCTGGCAAAGCCCGCCGAAGGTACAATGGATTTACCTCTTTTTAAGATCCTGAAATAATCCGTTGCACGGGTTCTGTATACTTTTACACCTTCAGGAATATCTTTTTCAAGGGAGTTATCGGTAGCAGGGTAGGAGGCATATTCCGGATCGATTGTCAGGATAACCGGTTCCCATCCGTATTCCGGCAGATATTTTGAGAACTTCAGCCAGCGTTGTACCCCGGCTCCCGAACCCGGAGGCCAGTAATAGGTTATAATCAGAACTTTTCTATTTATTATGTCATTCCTCATTCCTCATTCCTTTTTTTGCCACCAAGTGACCCTCCCGATTTGAAAATTCTGGAACATCAAACCTTACCTTATAACTCTTAAGACCCCCATCCCAGCCTTCCCCCCTCGCCTTCGCGTAGCACCATAGAGTTTTTTGGTGCAGATGTTTGTTGTTTCGGCGGAGCAAGGCACGGGGGAAGGAGTGCACCGCTTCGTCCCTCAGTCCCTCAGTCTCTTCAACAGGCTCTGTATAGAAACTTTCTCTTTAATAATGTCCCTTAACTTTTCAATTAAGATCCTTTCCTGCTCCATAGTATCGCGGTATCTGATTGTAACTGTATTATCCTCAAGTGTCTGGTGATCAATGGTGATACAATATGGTGTACCTATAGCATCCTGGCGCCTGTAGCGACGTCCGATAGAGTCTTTATCGTCGTACTGGCAATTGAAGTCAAACCTGAGATCGTCTACAATTTTTTCGGAGATAGCCGGAAGACCGTCCTTTTTCACGAGCGGCATGACAGCAAGTTTCACAGGTGCAAGGAAAGAAGGAAGCCTGAGAACAATGCGTGTGTCGGATGTTCCGTCTTCTTTTTTGATTTCTTCTTCATAATAAGCTGCTGAGATTACCTGCAGGAACATTCTGTCCACACCAATTGAGGTTTCAATTACAAACGGTACATATGATTCACCTCTTTCCGGATCAAAATACTGCAATTTTTTACCGCTGTATTCCTGATGCTGTTTCAGATCGTAGTCGGTTCTTGAGTGAATACCTTCCACTTCTTTGAAGCCAAAGGGGAATTTATATTCTATGTCTGTGGCAGCATTGGCATAATGAGCGAGTTTTACATGGTCGTGAAAACGATAATTTTCGCTTCCGAAACCAAGCGCCTGGTGCCATTTCATCCTGATATCCTTCCATTTTCTGAACCAGTCGAGTTCGCTTCCCGGCTGAACAAAGAATTGCATCTCCATTTGTTCAAACTCTCTCATTCTGAAGATAAACTGCCTGGCTACTATTTCATTACGGAAGGCTTTCCCGATCTGGGCAATCCCGAAAGGAATCTTCATTCTGCCCGTCTTCTGAACGTTGAGGAAATTAACAAATATTCCCTGTGCTGTCTCAGGGCGGAGATAAATCTTGTTCGCGCCTTCAGCAGTGGAGCCCATTTCAGTTGAAAACATGAGATTAAATTGCCTTACATCTGTCCAGTTCCGGGTTCCTGAAATCGGGCAAACAATCTCATTATCAAGTATAATCTGCTTTATTCCATCGAGGTCTGTAGCATTTAAAGCTTTTGAAAATCTGTCTGAGATCTCATCAATTTTGACCTGGTTGGCAAGAACCCTTGGATTTGTCTCCCTGAACTTTTTTTCATCGAACGACTCGCCAAAGCGTTCTCTTGCTTTGTCTACCTCTTTTGTAATTTTATCTTCAATCTTTGCCAGATGCTCCTCGATCAGTACATCAGCCCGGTATCTTTTTTTGGAATCCTTATTGTCAATCAAAGGATCGTTGAATGCATCAACGTGTCCCGAGGCTTTCCATATTGTAGGGTGCATGAAAATAGCAGAATCAATACCAACAATATTATCATTCAGCAGTACCATGCTGTCCCACCAGTATTTTTTTATGTTGTTTTTTAGTTCAACACCATACTGACCATAATCGTAAACTGCACTTAATCCGTCATAAATTTCACTTGAGGGGAAAACATATCCATATTCCTTGCAGTGAGCAACCAGCTTTTTAAAAACATCGTCCTGAGCCATAATTCCTGTTTTACTTAGAGGTATGCAAAAGTAATTTAAAATCTTCTGTTTTACAACGTACTCATGTGATCGGAACAGGCCCTGAATATATCCAATTAAAAAATGAAAACATTTGTATCTTTACCATTTGTTTCTATTTAGCTGTATGAAAAAGAAAACAGATTTTCTGGTGATAGGTTCGGGTATTGCGGGTCTTACTTTTGCTCTTAAGGCAGTAAATTATGGCAAAGTTACCATTGTGACAAAGGCAAACCTTGAGGATACAAATACGAAATATGCCCAGGGAGGAATTGCCGCTGTATTCAGTGAGCCTGATAATTTTGAAAAGCATATAAATGATACTCTTATTGCCGGCGGAGGCATGTGCAATGAAGATGTCGTAAGAATGGTAGTTCAGGAAGCTCCTGACCGGATCAAGGATCTTATCAGTCTGGGAGTTTCCTTTGATAAGAAGGAAGACGGAACTTATGATCTGGCAAAGGAAGGCGGACATACCGAGTACAGGATACTCCACCATAAGGACAGAACAGGTGAGAGCATTCAGAATACTTTAATGGAACGTGTCAGAAGTGAAGCTGACATTGAAATCCTCGAGCATCACTTTGCTATTGAGATTCTTACACAACATCATCTTGGTGAGGAAGTTAAAAGAAATTATCCTGATATAAAATGTTATGGTGCATATGTTGCTGACCTTATAAATCAGAAGGTAATCACTATTCTTTCAAAAATAACAATTATTGCCACAGGGGGTATCGGGAATGTGTACCTAACAACAACGAACCCTGAAATAGCCACAGGCGATGGTGTTGCAATGGTTTACAGGGCAAAGGGAACTATCGAAAATATGGAATTTATCCAGTTTCACCCCACTTCTTTGTATGATCCAAACAGAAGACCTTCATTCCTGATTACTGAAGCATTAAGAGGATATGGCGCAGTTCTTAAGAATATGGCTGGTGAGGAATTTATGAAGCGTTATGACAGCCGCGGATCTCTTGCTCCAAGGGATATTGTTGCGAGGGCAATTGATAATGAGCTGAAAATATGGGGCGATGATCACGTCTGGCTCGATTGCAGACATCTGAAAGCCAAAGGGCTGAAAGAGCACTTTCCCAATGTTTATGAACATTGTCAGGAAAGGGGTATAGATATTACTAAAGATATGATACCTGTTGTTCCCTGCGCACATTATTCATGCGGTGGTATTAAGGTTGATACAGACGGACAAAGCAATATAGACAGGCTTTATGCACTCGGTGAAGCATCATCTACCGGTTTGCATGGTGCCAACAGGCTTGCATCCAACTCGCTTATTGAAGCAGCCGTTTATGCTCACCGGGCTGCAATTCATTCCGGCACCAGGCTGAAAGAACTTACATTTGAGGAAAGTGTACCAGGATGGGACTATAAAGGAACTACACACCTGGAGGAGATGGTTCTCATCACCCAGAGTACCAGGGAGGTACAGATGATAATGAGCAATTATGTAGGTATAGTGCGGTCAGATATACGTCTGGAAAGAGCCATGGTGCGTCTTGATATACTTTATGAAGAAACCGAAGATCTCTTTAAAAAATCACTAATTTCACAAAAGATCTGTGAACTGAGGAATCTGATAAACGTTGGATATATAATAATTAAAATGGCCAAAAGCCGTCATGAAAGCGTTGGATTGCATTATTCGATTGATTACCCGAAACGTACAAGTTCTGAATTCTAAGAGATTAACCTATGAACCATCTTGAAGCATCATTTGCCGGGAAGAACCAGTTCTGGCGTTATATTGTCATGATTGCACTGATTATTGGCGTATTGAATACAATAGGTGTAGTGCCTCTGCTTGTTTCACTGGTATTAAGATCGCTTTCAAACCCTGAAGTATTAAATGAGCTTGCAGCCAATAAAACGGATCTTAGTGTACTCGGACTTGGTCCGAATATGGGCCTTTTTGTCATGATTTTTCCGTTTATTGCAGGTTTGATTGCCTTTATTCTGCTTGTCAGGCCTATTCATTCCAGGTCTTTCAGCAATATAGTAAACGGTGCAGGAAAGATAAGATGGAACAGGTTTTTTATCTCTGCTTCCGTTTGGATTGTACTTCAGACAATATTCCTGTTTATGTACCTTAAACTGGATCCGGGCAATTTCACGATCAACAATAAGACCGCTTCCCTGATTATACTGGTTTTGATTTCTCTTCTGATTATTCCTTTTCAGGCATCCTTTGAAGAAGTGCTGTTCAGAGGATACTTTATGCAGGGATTTGCCGCTCTCGTAAAGAACAGATGGTTTCCATTAATTATGACTTCTATTCTTTTCGGACTTATGCATGCCTTTAACCCTGAAGTAAAAGAATACGGATTCCTGATCATGATGCCGCAGTATGTTCTTTTTGGTCTGATTTTCGGATTAACCACCATTCTTGATGATGGCATCGAAGCGGCTATGGGAGCACATACCGCAAATAATATTTTCGTTTGCATAATGGTTACGCAGAAGTCATCAGCTTTACAAACTGCTGCACTATTTGAGCAGCATAATATCTATCCATGGGCTGATTTTCTGGGATTGCTGCTGACAGGAATAGTCTTTTTGCTGATCCTGAAAGTCATTTTCAAATGGAATGACTTATCGGTGATTTTCGGAAAAGTGCAGGCAAAGGAAGTATCTCAGACTCCATAAACTGATGTTTTATCATCAGTTCTGAAGTCACCCCATTTCTGACTTATTCCATTGATGATGAGCTTTATATCATCAACCTCAACTGCAGTCAGGAGCTTCAGTCGCACATCCTTGAAATGAGGTAATCCTTTGAAATAGTTCGATAAATGTCTTCTCATCTCATAAATGGCCCTTTTGCCTTTCTTGAATTCTAATGATTTATCGAGATGAAGAAGTGCCAGGCTGGCTTTTTCTTTAACCGAAGGTTCAGGCAGATATTCGCCTGTTTTCAGAAAATGCTTTATGTCGCGGAAGATCCATGGTCGTCCTACCGTTGCACGACCGACCATTATGGCATCAACACCGTATCTGTCAAACATCTCCTTCGCCTTATCAGGTCCATCAATATCTCCATTGCCGATTACGGGTATTTTCATCCTTGGATTATTTTTAACCTCTCCGATGAGAGTCCAGTCGGCGCAACCTTTATACATCTGGGCTCTTGTTCTTCCGTGTATTGTCAGAGCCTTTATTCCTGTATCCTGCAGCTTTTCTGCGATATCAACGATATTCTTGCTGTCATCGTCCCATCCGAGCCTTGTTTTCACGGTAACCGGAAGCTTTACAGCCCTGACAATAGCCTCTGTCATCTCCAGCATCTGAGGAATGTTTCTGAGCATTCCGGCCCCGGCTCCCCTGTTTGCAATCTTCTTTACAGGGCATCCGAAGTTTATGTCAATCAATTCAGGTTTTGCTTCTTCTGCGATAAGAGCCGCTTCGACCATTGCATCGGTAAGATGACCATACAGCTGAATACCCATCGGCCTTTCGAAATCATAAATATCAAGTTTCCTCACACTCTTTTCACCATCCCTTATCAACCCGTCAGAAGAGATGAATTCAGTATACATGAAATCGGCTCCCTGCATTTTGCAGATCATCCTGAAAGAAGGATCGGTAATATCCTCCATGGGAGCCAGGAATAAAGGAAATTCTCCAAGCGAGATATTAGCTATAGTCAATTGATTGCTGATTAGGGTGCAAAAATAAATAAAATGAGCGAGGACAGGCTCAGGGAATCAAAAATAAAAGGCAAAGCACTTTCTCTGCGTACTTGATTTTAAGACCAGGTTTGATTTTCCGGTTCTGCTACTCTGGCTTTGTCAATTTCGTTTTTCCTGTAGAAATATATTAGTCCGTATGACTCATTAACAACTTTTCTGGCCTCCTCGGGAAGTGAAGAGTGTGTTTTTTCGACCTCATTCCAGATCTGCAGGATAATCTCATCAACTTCATTCCTGAGTGTATTGTTTTTTTCGAAATAACCATTGGTTTTCCTTGCCAGGTTGTTAGTGTGATTCCAGGCTTCAAGATAATTTTCAAACCTGACTTTAACAACAGCTATCGTAGGGTTGGTAATCGGACTCCCTCCTTTTCTTATCCTCAGTTCTTCGCCTTCTATTATCCTGCGTCCCCAGCTCATCATTTCATTTTCAGTATTAAGCGAAGGAACTGTACAATCATTGGTCGCAAGTCCGTAATAAGCTCTTGTTTCTGCAGGCAGATCACTCCGGAATATAGCCATGTTCATGACTCTGATAAAATGTGTCAGGTATAGTCTGGCTTTCCTGGAAATCTCATTGTAATCTTTCGTATTCTTATTCTGAGCAGCAAGAGCCAACCTGTACTGTTGGATATTCTGCTCGAATTGCGGGAGGACTTTTTGCAGCTGAACTGCTGATTTCGAAGTGAATGCAAGTTTGTGTGGAGGAAGCTCTGATCCTTTTTTTAAAGCTGTCTTCATCGCTCTGATGCGGGCGGCATCAGTGTTTGGGAGTCTACGATAGGGCATAGCTGTTTATTAGGAAAATGAAAAATGTATTAACAGGAACGAATATATTAAAATTTTGTTAATAACAAAGGGTATTCGCATTTTTATTGTATTGATTACTATGAAGTTCATTTGACTTCGTCGAGTTCACCCGAAAAACCGGATTATTTTGCAGGCTGCATGCACATAGGTATCCTATTCCCGCCGAAGCGGGACAGGCTCTTCCCTTATTTTTTAAGAGGGCGGAGCGTAAAATAAATAGCCCGGTGGGCTATTTTAGCGAAGGAGCCAGTATCCCCTCCCTATCTTATAAAATAACTAATTACAACATCTTCATTTTGAATAGAATGAACCTTAAACCCTTTCTCCTTTAACATATCGATTATCGGAGCAGGGATGAACGGAGTGCGTAATTCAAGTATTTCACCTTCTTTCAACAAACTTGTGTAATGCAGGATTTCTTTCATCGGACTTCCTCCTGAATTGATCAGGGACGAAGCATCATAATTTTGGGTGATTTTTTCTTTGGCAAACCACTCCGGAGGATCAACGGATAAATAATCATTATCAGCGTGGCCGGATTCCTCATCGCCTTGTCCTGTTTCCTTACGCAAACGATTTATTATTGCATCAACTTTTAATCCGCCTACAACTGCGATCTGCTGAAGAGTGGCAACTCGGGCTACCGTTTTGCGAAGGATTGGATTTTTGAGCTTTTCAAATGCCGGAGACATCTCAATCAGAACAGCTTCCAGATGGGGATATGCATCCAGCAGTTCTCCTACCCTGGTTTTAGGTGATATAATGATACCTGATGTCATTCCCCTTTTTTAGTAGAATATGATAATAATCGCTGTTCACCTTCGAGCTTACGTAGATGGGTAAGATCCTGGGTAAATTCTATCGTACCAAGGTATTCACCATCCTTATCCCTTAAAGCAAAATATTCAATATAGATGAATCTTCCCTTCATGTTAATCCAGAAAGCGGCACTGTTCTGTGTTTTATTTTTAAAATCGTTGAGTATCTGTTCAACGACATTGACGCTTGACGGGGGATGACACATTCTTACATCCCTGCCAAGGATAGCCCTGTTTCTGTCAAATATCCGATCACCGCCAAGGCTGAAGAATTTTACCTTGTCATCCTTGTCAACAAAAGTAATATCAACAGGAAGGGTTTTGAAAAGTGATTCGAGTTCATCTGGATTAAAACTTCCTGTGGTCAGGTTTATTTTACTCCCTGTATCATAGGTAACTTCACTGGTTGTCGTTCCTTCCGGTTTCCACTCTGTTTGCGGATCATAAAGGCAATAGCCGAATTCATTTGTCTGCCTGTAAATAGCATACCAGTCATCATCCGTAAACTTGTCCATGCACATCGGCAATAATATCTCTTCCTCTTTTGAGATCATATCTGAAATCCCTTTTACAGCCGGAATCAAAACCAGATCTGTAATGGATGATGCTTCCTCCGCAGTAACTGATTCTGTATTGCTAACTGCTTCAATTGAAGCTTTGAGCAAGGCTCTTATTTCATCGTGTTTGCCCCACATGACTTTGGGCGGACCCGTGATTTCATATCTTTCGAGGAATGGGAAAACAAGATATTCTTTCCGTCTGTAATGTTTATCTACGTCCATTAAATTATTAAGATGGGCCCTGACCTTCAGTAACCAGTCTTTAACTTCGGTGTCATTTAATGATTTGACCTGATCGAAGAGTTTTCCGATTTCATCAATTACCTTTTCAAGTTCCCGGTTTTCTTTCTTAAATGTATCGACAGGATGTCCTTCAGGTGCAGGTTTTGATCCGCTCTGATCAATATGTCCCTCGAGGACCAGTTGATGTATATCGCAAAACTTCAGAACTTCTTCCACAGGCAGTCCTTCTGCAATAAGTTCTTCTTCAACTTCCACGACTTCATCATAGGGAATTGATCTGAGCAGTTCAACAAGCCTGTTTCTTACCAGGGAGGGTGCTTCGCCCTGATGAAGCTGAAGAATCATGTGTTTGAGAAGCTCCTTGCGTTTTTGTGAATTATTGATTATTTCGCTCATAGAATTTTTTAACAAAATTATAAATAAACATCGTGTATTTCAATTATTTCCAATCTCAAATCCTTGCAAGTGCCAGACAAGCTGCATGAAGTGTTATCGTCAGAATCAGATACAGATTTCTGGCATTCTCAGGTTTCATTCCCAAAAATTTATATTTAATCGAATTGTGGTGGCATCCCGCAAGGCAATCGCCACATAATGTGCATGATATGGAAGGTTTTGAATTTTTAATATCAAGAATATTAAGAGCATCATACTTGCAGAATTTAGTGCAATTCATACAAAGTGTACAGCTCTTGTCAATGTACATTCTGAAAGGGTTTACGTACTTAAATACATTGACTACAGTTCCGACCGGACAATACATGGCACAATGAACCATCTTCTTCCTTTTCAGTGAAAAAATAATCATAACTGCCACACCTGTTATGCCGAAAGCAGCTGCAACCAGAGTTGATACCAGCATTGAAACATTCATCCAGCGGAGAATAAGCGCCATAAGGATGACCAGGATTAGTATAGTAGATTTAATTGCAGCTTTATGTTTAAGGATCACTCTTGAAGTTTTCCCGGTGGAGGCAAGATTGTCAAATGCGCCGAAATAGCATAGATGACTGCACCATGCCGGTCCGGTAAGAATAACCGTACTGAGGAACAGGATGGTCATTACCGAAAGCTGCTCTCTGTATACAGGTCCTCCGATTATCATCATAGGTATGGGCAGATGAAGTTTTCCCGACATCAGGAACTTATCAAATCCGGATAATCCGATGATCAGCTGGGTAAAAAATACAACTGAGAATATGGTCCATGTCATTTTGCGCCATTTGGGAACATTTTTGGGATCCTCCATTTTAAATGCAACAAAGCTGCCATATAATGCTATCAGGATTATCTCTGCCCAGCCTGCTCCTTTGATGAAGCGTTCGGCAAGCAGCATTGGCCGCCCGACTTTAACCTGAACAAATGCCAGAAGAGTGAATGTGAGAATAAATACAATGACAGGAAGCTGGAACTGCTTTAACATTGTACGGTTATATGGTATTGAAAATACCGAAACCGGTTGGTCCATTGCCGATGGTGTTCCGGGTTTCATAATATTTTGTTCAGATTGAATTCCTTATTATATACTTTTTCAGCAAGGCTCTGGACGGTTTCTTCGGCCACGAGTTTGCTTATTGCATCTCTGATCGGGGCATATCTTTCATGAAGCGGGCAGGGGTTCTCCTCATCACAATGTTTCAGGCCAAATCCGCACCCCTTGAATGACCTGTCACTGCCTGTCGCAGTAATGAGTGTTTCCAGAGGAATGTCAGGTTTATTTTTGTCGAAGAAAAATCCGCCTCCCTTACCTTTTACCGACTGTATGAATCCTGTTCTGACAAGTCTCTGCAGGATTTTTGCCACAAAAAAAGGCGGTGCGTCAATTTCTTTCGCTACTTCAGCCATGCCCGGTCTTCGCTCTTTGAGGTTCTGTAATTTAATGTAAACCAATCCTCTGAGAGCATATTCTGTTTCTTTATTGAACATTTGCAAGTATGTTTTGTCATCTTTCAGGACAAAAATAATACAATTATTTTAAAAATAATACAAAAAGACCATTTTGTCTTTTAATAATTATTTCTTACCTTTGTCCATTATAAATTAAAATGATCATACATATAAATACTTTAATGATTGAAAATCAATTATTGCCCCGACCCTAAAGGGAGTAAATTGATTCCTGCAGGGGTTAACAGAGAAAATCAATAAGGCTTTATACATGATTACCGATAGTAATATAAACTAAAATCAGAATCACATGAACGAAAAATATATGATGAAAGAACAAGATCTGAGTTCCCTTTCAATAGGAGAAGTTGTTGCCATCGATCACCGGGCAGCTTCAATTTTTAAAAAGGCAGGAATAGATTTCTGCTGCGGAGGAAAAAAGAGCATACAAAAAGCCTGCTCGGAAAAAGGTATTAATGAAAAACAGATCATGGCAGAACTTAAAGAGCTGGAATCTTCACCCAATACCATTACACATAATTATAATGAATGGGATCCGGCATTCCTTTGTGATTATATAGTGAACACTCATCACAAGTACGTGTCAAAATCTTTGCCTGATCTTGTACAATATACTGATAAACTTGCGCAGGTTCATGGAGAAAGACATCCGGAATTAATTGAAGTTGCCAGCCTTTTTTCACAGGTCAATACTGAATTACTGCAACACATGAAGAACGAGGAACAAGTTCTCTTTCCTGCAATTAAAGAATTGCAGAATTCAGATTCCGAAGTTACAAAGAATACAATCAGGAATGAAATATCACGACTTTCAGCTGAGCATGAATTCGCCGGAGGTGCGATCGATAAGATCAGTGAAATAACACAAAATTACCTGGTTCCGGACGATGGCTGCAATACTTACAGAGTGGCTTTTAAACTTTTACAGGATTTTGAAGATGATCTTCATATTCATGTACATCTTGAAAATAATATACTGTTTCCAAAATCCCTTAATTCAGTTAATTAAAAAAGTTTGTAATGAATACTGCAACAAAGAACCTTGAAGATGATCATGTGCATATCCTCAAGCTGATTGAAGTGATGGAGCACATCACCCGTATAGATGATCCTGAAATAAGTCATCTGCAAAAGATAGTTGAAATTATTAAAAACTTTGCCGATGGCATACATCATATAAAGGAGGAGAATGTTTTTTTCCCTATGCTTGCCAAAAAGGGATTCCCTGCTAACCAGGGGCCTGTGGCTGTAATGCTGAGCGAGCATGTCCAGGGACGCAAGTATGTTAAGGGGATTGAAGAAAATATTAAATTATACAAATCAGGAAACAAGCCTTCCCTGAATGATGTATATCTGAACATGAATTCTTACGCCGGCTTGCTGAAGAATCATATTTCGAAAGAAAACAATGTTCTTTTCCGGATGGCTGATAATGTACTTTCCGAATCAGATCATAATGCTCTTCTGGGTAAATTTGCTGATGAGGAAAAGAAACGATCATCAACCAGCTCCGGAGGGTACATTAAACAGATACAAGACCTGACTTCTTTTTATAAAATCTGAAAATAAGTAACTCTAACTTAATAACAACTATCCTATGACAACAAAGAAACTCTGGATCGGCTTTGCCCTTGTAGTGGGCATTTCTTTTTCTATAATGCTTTATTTTGGCAGAGAAATCTACCGGCAGGCACCACCTGTACCTCTGAAAGTTATCACACCTGACGGACAAACACTTTTTACAGGACAGGATATTAAAGATGGTCAGAATGTCTGGCAGTCTCTTGGTGGACAAGAAATCGGAACCGTATGGGGACACGGGGCATATCTGGCTCCTGACTGGAGTGCCGACTGGCTTCATAAGGAAGCTGTTTTCATGCTTAATAAGCTTGCTATTCAGCAGTATAACGATCCTTATGAGAAGATTAGTACAGAAAGACAAGCTTTTCTTAAAATATTGTTACAAAAGGAGTTACGAAAAAATTCCTATGATCCTGTTTCAGGAATTCTCACTGTGTCACAACTCAGAGCCGATGCGATTGCTGACAACAGTAAGTTCTACGGGGGACTGTTTACAGATGATCCAACACTTGCTGAACTACGGGATAATTACAGTATCCCGGAGAATTCAATAAAAGATCCGGTAAGAGTTCCGCTTCTTACATCTTTCTTCTTCTGGACATCATGGGCATGTGTTACAGAGAGGCCGGGCCAGGAAATTACCTATACAAATAACTGGCCTGCCGAAGAGCTTGTTGGAAATCGTCCAACCGGGTCGCTTCTTCTCTGGACTGGATTCAGCGTTATTATTTTGCTTGCAGGTATCGGAATTATGGTATGGTATTATGCCCGCCTCCGTTCAGAGCCCTCAGAAAACAAAGTCCCCGTGGCATATCCACTGTTAAAAGAAAACCAGACACCTTCACAAAGAGCAACTTTGAAATATTTCTGGATAGTTACCGCACTTCTGCTTGTCCAGGTGATAATGGGAGTGGTTACAGCACACTATGGGGTCGAAGGTCAGGCATTTTATGGCTTCCCCCTTTCAGATATCCTGCCATATTCGATCTCAAGAACATGGCATATCCAGATAGCTATTTTCTGGATTGCCACTTCATGGCTTGCAACAGGGTTGTATTATGCACCTGCTATCTCGGGTTATGAACCCAAGTTTCAAAAGCTGGGCGTTAATTTTCTTTTTATTGCCCTGCTGATTATAGTTGTGGGTTCACTGGCAGGTCAGTGGTTTGGTGTTATGCAGAAGCTTGGTTTTATACAGAACTTCTGGTTCGGTCATCAGGGATATGAATATGTGGATCTTGGCAGATTCTGGCAGATCTTTCTTTTTGTCGGGCTGATTATATGGCTGGGACTGATGAGCCGCGCAATGTGGCCGGCGCTGAAAGTCAGATCCGACAGCAGGAGCCTGCTTGTATTGTTTTTGGTTTCAACAATTGCAATAGCAGGATTTTATGGAGCAGGTCTTATGTGGGGACGACAGACAAACCTTGCAGTAGCTGAGTATTGGAGATGGTGGGTTGTTCACCTCTGGGTGGAAGGATTCTTTGAAGTATTTGCTGCAGTTGTCATGGCATTTCTTTTTGTGAGATTGCAGATCATTAAAGCTGCAACCGCAAGTGTGGCAGTCCTTTTCTCTACTATTATATTTTTAGCTGGCGGAATTCTCGGCACTTTTCATCATCTTTATTTCACAGGAACTCCTACTTCTGTTATGGCACTCGGAGCTACCTTCAGCGCACTGGAAGTCGTTCCGCTGGTATTAATCGGATTTGAGGCATGGGACAATGTAAAGCTGAGCAGGAATCCTTCCTGGATCAGTGCATATAAATGGCCCATATACTGTTTCATCTCAGTGGCTTTCTGGAACCTCGTAGGTGCCGGTATTTTCGGATTCCTTATTAATCCTCCAATTGCACTTTATTACATGCAGGGACTGAATACAACACCTGTACACGGACACACTGCATTATTTGGTGTCTATGGAATGCTTGGGATCGGCTTGATGCTTTTTGTACTTCGTGACTTAAACAAGGAAGCAGTATGGAAAGACAGGTGGATTAAATTTGCATTCTGGAGTATAAACATAGGGTTGGCAGCAATGGTACTGATCAGTGTTCTGCCAATTGGACTTGCCCAGACGGTAGCCAGTGTAAGGGAAGGTTTATGGTATGCCCGTTCAGCTGAATTTATGCAGGTTCCCGCAATGCATACCTTAAAATGGCTGAGAGTGATCGGAGATACAATCTTTGCTTTGGGAACAGTCGCCCTTACGTGGTTTATTTTCGGTCTTAAATTAGGATGGAGCATTGAGAAAAAGTAGTAGTTCACTCTTAAACATCCGGCGGAAAACTTTATAACTACAAGTTTGTTAACTTTGTGTTTCTTAAACTTTTTCCGCAATGTTTAAAAGTGAAGTATACACCAAAAGGAGGGAAGAGCTCCATAAAAAAATTAAATCAGGCCTTGGATTATTCATTGGTAACAGTGAGTCACCAATGAATTATCCGGGCAACACCTATCATTTCAGACAGGACAGTGATTTTCTCTATTACTTTGGCATTGATCTGCCGGGTCTTACCGCACTCATAGATTTTGATTCCGGCAAGGATAAGCTCTTCGGCAATGACTTCGATATGGACGATATCATCTGGATGGGTCCCCAGCCAACAGTAAGCGAAATTGCAGTGAAATGCGGGATTCATGAAACAGGCTCTTTGTCAAAACTTGAGGAAATCCTGAAAGATGCAATCTCAATTAAAAGAAGAATTCATTTTCTTCCTCCTTACCGCGGGGAGACCAAAATAATGCTTGGCAGGCTTATGAAGGAAAATCCATGTCAGATGAAAACCATGGCGTCTGTTGATCTTATTAAAGCAGTTGTTGAAATGAGATCAATTAAGGAAAAGATTGAAATCGATGAAATTGAAAAAGCAGTAGGAATTGCATATGATATGCATGTTACTGCGATGAAGATGTGTACTCAGGGTATCAGAGAGCAGGATATTGCAGGCACAATTGAAGGCATAGCCCTGGCCAGGGGAGCAGGGACATCCTTTCCTGTCATCCTTAGTATTAATGGTCAGACCTTGCATAACCATGGTCACGGAAATATTTTAAAGAAAGGCCGGATGATGGTTACTGATGCCGGCGCTGAAACAAATCTTCATTACTGCTCTGATATTACACGTACCACTCCTGTCGGAGGCAGGTTCAGCCAACAGCAAAAAGACATATATGAAATTGTTTTAAAGGCAAATACAGAAGCTATCAAGGCTGTAAAACCTGGATTCTCAAACCGGGATCTGCATTTTCTCGCATGCAGAATACTAGCCACCGGGCTGAAGGAAATGGGATTAATGAAAGGTGATGTCGATGAAGCGGTAAGAGCAGGAGCCCATGCCCTCTTTATGCCGCATGGTCTTGGACACATGATGGGTCTGGATGTGCATGACATGGAAGGACTTGGTGAGAATTATGTTGGTTATAATGACAAAATAAAGAGGAGTGAACAGTTTGGTACGACTTTTTTGCGGTTTGCCCTACCATATAAAACAGGGCACGTCTTTACAGTTGAACCGGGATGTTATTTTATTCCTGAGCTTATAGATAAATGGAAAGTAGAGGGCCAACATAAAGAATTCATCAATTACAGCATGATTGACAGCTTTATGTCTATCGGAGGAATAAGGATTGAAGAAAATGTTCTGGTTACTGAAAAAGGCCAGCATGTGCTCGGAAAGCCGATACCAAAAACAGTTAAAGAAATAGAGGCAGTTTGTTCGTAAAAACCCTAATTAGTCTGGTTATCAATCTTTTCCAGGGTTTTCCAGCATTGGTAAAGTCCCCTGGGAACATGAAAGCATCCCTTCCATTTTCCCCCTTTAAGAGGAAGAAGCACCTCTCCCTGCCTGTTTAGATATCCGTACCATTCGGGATATTCTTTATCCTTGAAGTGATCCCAGGTGTAATCATGAATAATTTCAAACCATTTAAGGCAATCCAGTGATTTGGTAAGCTGATACCCTTTTAACATTGAGATGAGAGTTTCAATATGCACCCACCAAAGCTTCTGATCCCATTCAAGCTGTTGGGCCGGGTGGCCTTTACGGTCGAGGAAGTAAAATATTCCCCCATGTTTTTTATCCCAGCCATATTCAGTCATTTGTACTGCAATCCGTGCAGCTCTTTCGATCAATCCCGGATTCTTCAGCCTCACCCCAAGATCCATAATAAACCACATTGCCTCAATGGCATGTCCGGGATTCAGCAGTCTTCCTTCGAAAGTATCAGAAAGTTTATTGTCAAGTGTCAGATTCTCAACAACCAGTCCCAGGTCAGGCTGGTAAAAGACATCCATAACCTCATGAATACATGTATCGATTGTCTTTTTAAGAAAATCTTCATCCAGAAGATGCTCTATCTCCAGGGCAAGATTACATAGTATCATTGGCAATGCAAAGTTTTTCAACGGCCTTGTACCCGGATAGGACTTATCCCATTTGTCTTTCGGATTGCCGACTCTTGATAATATTATATCGAAAGTTTTTCTTGCAATATCAGCATACTCCTGATTCCCGGTGGCTTTGCTGAGCTGACCGAAAGCCATTGTTGCAAAAGTGTACGAAAATATATTATAAGGCTGGACAAGTGGTTTCCCTTCCTGCGTCAGCGAAAAGTACCAGTTATAGTTGCCATCATGTCCGTGTTTTTTAAGAAATTCACCTCCCTGAACAGCACATTTCAGCCAGTCAGGATTTTTTTCAAGATTGTTACACAGCATTGAGAAAAACCATACCTGGCGACCCTGCAGCCATACAAATTTATCAGTATCGAACACGTTTCCGGTTCGGTCAAGGCAGGTAAAATACCCGCCATACCCGGAGTCCTGTGATTTTTCCAGCCAGAAGGGAACTACATTATTCAGCAGTTCGTCCTTGTAGAGATTTGACAAGTTCCTAAAATTCATATTATATAATTAAATCAGGATATGAAACTATTCTTTCCCTTTGCGAATCCACATTTCCTCAATTTCTTCAAGAGATTTTCCTGTGGTTTCAGGCAATAACTTCCATACAATCAGCATATAAGGTATGCACATCACGGCAAACAACCAGAATGTTCCGGCAGGAGTCAGGTTTGTGAGCATAACCGGTGTCAGCTGGCCGATCAGGTATGTTCCGATCCATAAAGAAAGTCCGGCTATTGACATGGCGGCACCTCTTACTTTTACCGGGTACATTTCCGAAAGAAGTACAAAAATTACGGCACATATTGAAATGGCACAGCAAAATATATAAAAAAGGAAAAATATCAAAAGAAATACAGAAGGAATAGCCAGTTTTAAGCCAAATGCAAAGTAGATACCTATAAGCACAAGTGCGATAATCATACCTGATACACCCCAGTAAACCAGCTTCTTTCTTCCTACTTTGTCAATGATGATCAAAGCCAGTACGGTAGTAAGCATGTTGACGACTCCCACAAGAACCTGGTAAAACAATGAATCCCCGCTTGACAAACCACTTTCCCGGAAGATAGTTGGTCCATAGTAAAGCACGGCATTCACCCCCATGAATTGTCCCAGTATTGCAAGGGCTACACCTATAAATAAAGCCATCCTGAATCCTGGCTTCAATAACATGCGCCAGTCTGAATCTGTTTCCGAAGAAATAATATTTTTGACATTATTTACCTGGTTTACGGATTCCTCTTTCCCGTAAATTTTATTCAGAATCAAAGAAGCTTTAGCCTCTTTACCTTTGACGAGCAGCCATCTGGGACTTTCCGGTATCAGGAAGAGAGCTATAAAAAACAGGGCTGCGGGCAATGTCTCCATTCCAAGCATTCCCCTCCATGACTCTGTTGCGAAGATCTTCCCGTACAAGCCTGTTGTGTCACCTTCTGCCTGTAAAGTTTCTGAGTATTGCAGCAAACCATAATTAGCAAGATAAGCCCCCAGGAAGCCTACAGTAATCGCCAGCTGATAAAGGGAAACCAGCCTGCCGCGAAAACTCGGTATTGAAATTTCAGCTATATAAAGTGGTGAAACCACTGATGCAACACCAATACCGATACCTCCGACGATGCGTGCAATCACAAGTTGATTATCATTACCTGAGATCATGCACCCTATTGCTGAAACAGAAAAAAGTATAGCTGAAAGTACCATAATTATTTTCCTGCCGAATGTATCACTCAGGTAACCTGCTATCATGACTCCTCCTATTGATCCCGCCAGGGCACAACCGACATACCATCCTGTTGCTATATCATCAAGATTGAATTGAGTTTTTACCTGTTCGACTGTACCTGAAATAACTGCTGTATCATAACCAAAAAGAAATCCTCCCAATGATGCTACAATAGCCAGCCAGACAACATATCTGATTTGATTTGAATGTTCGCTCATCCTGGTTTTTATAATTTAATTCGGCTTTAAGCTGTTAATTATTTAACAGCATAATTGTTGTTTACTTATTGATTGGTTGTTTAAGGCTGATTAAATGGGATTTACTATGTTATATTAAAATACTCCTTGTAGCGATTGTAAAGGTGACCTGCCTGCAAATATGATGACTGAGGACTCATAAAATGTGAGAATTCGAATGTGATTCCTTTATCATACCCGGCCCTTTTGGCAGCTTCAAGCTTAAGCCTGAGCTTGTCAAATTTCAGCGGAAAAAACTTTATTGGCATATCGCGGTCAAAAGTTTCAGCATTTGTCCAGCATTTCATGCCATACTTATCTGCAAGCTTTTTATTTACTGTGAAAAATGCATCAAGTTCATTGTAATCTATGTGACCATCCTGGAATGCACATGCATCGACCACATCATGAATCCCATCGAAAATTTCACCCCATTCCTTTTCATGTTCCTGTACCGAGACCGAGTTTTCCTTAGATAATTGTCCCTGAGCAGCTTCCACTGCTTTCTTCCCATCAATCCATGGTGATATAAAAGTTGGAAGTCCTCCTGAAACATCCTTGCATTGCTTTCCCATTGCCCGGAACGCCCCGATGGCACCCTTTGTTTTACGGCTTATCTCTCCACTTATATACCACCCCTGAAAACTTTTAAATTTGCTGCCGTAGTTTTTCCATACTTCATCAATTACATATTTGTTGTCTTCAATCTCCCATGAAAGGTCTCCTGTGTCCCAGTATTTTCCTGAATCATAAAGTCCAAAATAAAATTTCAGGCTGTGCTTGTCAGCCAGGCGAAGGAACATTTCGAGAAGGTCGACAGATGGCATATAACAACCTTTTTTCAGAAGGTATTCGGAAGGGAAGGTTATGAATTTTCTGTAGCCTGACCGGATCATAATCACAGTATCAATACCGATTGCCTTCATGTAGCCGAATTCAGCATCCCATTCCTTTTCACCCCAGTTCTGGTGAGGAATATCGTGTGAAATTTCGTCTATGAAAGTACCTGTTATCTGCAAAGCATTTCCTTTAGGTACAATAAGTTTAGAGGTGATTAAGGTTTCATTAGTATTTTTGGTTTCGTTGCCGGCACATGCTGTAAGTGGCACAGTTATGGCAGCCATCCCTGCCATTGTTGTTTTCGCAAGGAAATCACGACGTGAATGCTCTGTTTTCATTGAAATAAGATTGTTGGCAGGATAAATTTATTGGAACAAATATAACAATTGAATTTCATTTAGCATGAAAATCCGGACTTTGCTTCCTGGTATATAACTCTATTATGAGATTCATGCTTTGCATCTTTGAACTCCCTTTCCCGTCCCGAATCGTTAATACATATCGTATATAACAGATATACAGTTTAATAACTTTCCCCCGCTTTATGAAGGCTATCCTTTATACACATCTGGTTATATTAGCTAAGTTCTTTAAGAGAGATTGGGATTTCTCACTGCGTTCGAAATGACATTCAAGTAGTTGGATATGAGGAGGAAGAAGTGGCGATTCGCAACCCAGAATAATAAATATAAAAAGTTCTTTCGAATCGCCGCTTCTTCCTCCTCTGTCATAAAAAAATGCCCTGTCATCCCGAATGAAGCCAAACCCTGAGCCTGCGAGGGTTTGGCGACAATGAGGGATCTCATTCTCGCTGAGAAAAATTTAATTGTGTATAAAGGGTAGCGGAGTGAGAGGGGCTTTTAATTCGTAATTAAAGCAAATTCGTGATGCCCGATCGTGATGGAGAGATGGACAGATTTGGAATCAAAGTGCTTCAATTTATTAATGACCAGGTTCTGGACAACAGTGAAACAGTTTTAGAACAAATCAAAAATGCAATAAAAAGACAACAATTTAGATTAACAGAAGGTTACCTCCTCCCGCCCCTGGGGAGAGCCTGTCCCGAGCATCGGGAGGGTCAGGAGGAGAGGCCAAAAATATGCAGTTTCAAGATGTGTTGTAAAGATTAGCTTTTGAGGAAGAGCCTGAAAGTACATCTGAACTGCATAAGGGTACAGATACTATTCCTTAATGTTGTTTTCAACAAAATCCA
>JBBQJD010000046.1:0-27783 GCA_038325595.1 Bacteroidales bacterium
ATTGACACTGCAATAAAAAACAATCAAAATGTGTTACAAGCATTAAATGTCATCGCCGAGCACAAAAGATGCTGATTCGTTCTGTATTTATTAACTTTAGGCATTTTAGGCACTCCAAACTCTAGGCACTGATTAGTTACATATTTTATTATCAGGAACAATCCGGTATATATTCAGCCGCACCAAAAAGTGTATATTTATAAAAAATGAGGCATGAGATTTTTTGAACCGGTAAAAACACTCAGGGAGCCGCTATTTACCAGACTTTATATTGCACAGGCAATCAGCCTTTTGGGTGATTCAATTACCTGGCTGGGCATCGCGCTTTTAGCATATGAATTCGGTGGGGACCAGTCGGCCAAAATCCTGGCTGCTGCATTGACACTGAGAGTAACTGCCTTTATCATTTTTGGTTCATATGCCGGCATCATTGCTGATAATTTCAGTCGTAAAAAGATTATGATCATCACAAATTTGTTCCGGATGCTGATTGTTTTCTCTCTTGCTTTTGTAAAAGTCACCTGGCAATTATATTCACTCATCTTTCTGCTTAATATTTTCAATGCTTTTTTTTCACCGGCTTATAAAGCATGTATTCCTCAGCTAATTTCCAGAAAGGAAAATTATGGAAACGCTATTGCCCTTTCCAATGCCACATGGCAATTACTTGGAGTACTTGGACCCGGATTAGCAGGTGTACTGGCTGTGATATGGGGTTCGAGGCAAATTTTTTTGGTGGATTCTTTCACATTTATAATTTCGTCAGTATTGATTTTTTTTATTCCTATAATGCCAGTAAATAATGATGTAACGAAGAGACCCCTTTCTTTTCGCTCCACCTGGAATGACATGGTCAAAGGCACAAAGCTGGTATTCGGGAATGCACCAATCCGCTTTTCATTGATGATTGAGCTTGCCGCCGCCCTGGCAGGCGCCCAGATAATGGTGAATACAATCGGGCATATTAAAGGCGGTATGATGCTGGGTGATGACGAATACGGACTGATAATGGCTGCTTTCGGTGCCGGAGCAACAATTGCAGCATTTACATCAAATACTCTTGACAAATCAGCAAGCAAAACCATGCTTCTGATCTCAGGAGCATTAATGCTTGGACTTGCAGTTTCCCTGGCCGGCTTTGTTTCTTTCCCTATGCTAATATTTTTATGGATTATGGCAGGTCTGGGTATCAGTTATGCCGATATGCCTTCACAAATACTTATTGCTGAAAATATTGACCGTGCCCAACAGGGAAAAGCATATGGCAGTCATTTTGCATGGACACATGTATGGTGGGCATCAGGATATATAATAGCTGGAGTTACAGGGACTTACTTAAAAGATTTTGACTTTCTGGCCGGAGGATTACTGGCTTTGGCATTCTTAACTGTTCTGGTTCTGTCAAGGTTTAATAAGAGAAGATAAATCTTCAAGAGTTTATAAGTTTATAGGTTTATAAGTTTATATTTAATAATCCATCACCTCTTCAACTCTTCACCTCTTCAACTCTTCAACTCTTCTCCAACTCTTCAACCTATTTACTTCTCATATATCTTCTAACCAGATCTTCTGCTTCTTTTATAACCGAGGCCTGAATTGGATCACTGCATTTATCTAAAAACTTTAATTCGCTTATCTCCATGGTTGAACAATCAATTGTAGCCGTGAAGCGCGGATAAGTCAGCTTTTCAACTATTTGCTTATTATCGACTCTGCGAATTGTGAATATTTCGCTCATCTCATAATCACTAACATATATTATACGAAATGATTTTGAAATAGTTACGAATGCCAAATCTTATTATTTTTGTAACTATTTAGCTGGTAGCTAAAATATGAAATTATTTACGGTTATTCACAAGTAATGAACTGATAATTATGAATCTTGATGGCTGATGATGAAATAATAGAACAGATTTTACAGGGAAACCGGGATATTTACCGTGAGCTTGTAGAAAAATATAAATCAATGCTATTTCTCACCTGCATGGGTTTCCTTCATAATAAGGATGATGCTGAAGATCTTACTCAGGAAATTTTTATTCAAGTCTATCAATCCCTACCGAAATTCAGGGGAGAATCTTCCTTTTCCACATGGATATACCGGATAGCAGTGAATGCCGCTTTAAATAAGATTCGAAAAGAATCTAAAAGCTTTTTGGTAAAACGATTTGAGTCATTTATGGTAGGAGAAAAACAAAAAATGCTCGAAATCCCCATTCCCGAAAATGAAAACCCTGAAACTATTTTAATCCAGGCTGAATATCGCGAATGGATCCAACGGGCATTAAACAGCTTGCCAGAGAATCAACGTACTACTATTGTACTAAGTAAGTATGACGAACTATCTCAAAAAGAAATAGCAGAGATAATGAATATTACGGAAGGTGCCGTTGAAGCCCTTATACAAAGGGGAAAAACTAATCTTCGTCAAAAATTATCATCATTTTCGAAAAAAAGTAAAAAATAACCGTAGGAAAAAAATAAGTTTTGTTTCTAACCATAAAAGTCAATTAAAATGAACTGTAATTTATGCAAACAAGAATTAGAAGCGTACCTCGAGGGCAGATTACCCGAAAGTACCAGAATTCAGGTTAAATCTCACCTGGAGAGTTGCAGTGATTGTGCTGCAATTTATCAGATGGAAACCATTGCCAACAGAGTAATTGCTGATGAAAAACAAGTTCAGCCTAATCCATTTCTTGCCACACGGGTTATGGCTGGTATTGAGGCAATGGAACAGCAACCAATAAACCGGGAAATTATACCTGTTTACAGAAAGGCTCTAAAACCTGCATTGGTAACATTATCTGTCGCAGCAGCTGTTTTAGTTGGGGTGTTTGCCGGTAACAGTTACCAACAATCGCAACAACAGAGAATTCCTGTTGAGCTGACTTATATGAACGATGCTTTGCTCGAATCAGTTAATTTATGGTCGGACAATCAAATTGGAGGCTATGAAGACGGAGAATAATAAAAGCTGGATGATTTGGGCAATAGTGGTGCTGGCTGTTATGAATATTTCAACATTGGGTACTATTCTGTACCATCAGTACCAATCGAATAGACCGGTTGCAAATTCCTTACCAAGACAAAACCAACTGGAAACCGATGCAGAGAAATTTAGCGGACGTTATTTTCGCGATAAGCTCAATCTTAATGAAAACCAGATGGATATATTCAGAGAGACTAACAGGGTATTCAGACAACAGGCCAGGGATATTACCATTGAGCTGTCAGCAATACGAAATGAAATGCTTGTTGAAATGGCTTCGGCCAATGCTGATACAAACAAATTGAATCCACTTTCAGAATCAATAGGCCGATTACACAGCAGACTGAAAAAACTCACTTTCAAATACTACTTAGACATAAAAAGTATTTCTAATACGGAACAACAAAAACAACTGGAACAACTTTTTAGCGAAATGTTTACCAACGATGCCATGGGATTTCCCGGCAGGAATGGCCAAGGTTGGCAACACAGAAGACGAATGATTAACAATTGACATCAACAATTAAAATTTTAAATTTATGGTTATGAAAACAAAACTTTTTATTGCAGGATTGATCTTTATGGCAGCAACAACAATTGCAAACGGCCAGCAAGGCAATGGGTATGGAGGCGGCAAATGCAATGGCTCTGGAAAGAGAACAGCCTATGTCGACAAAAACAATAATGGAATTTGTGATTATTTAGAAAACCGGCAGGAAGGTAACACTCTAAAAAACGGAAATGCTTCTGGCAAATGCATTGGAACAGGCCAGGGTCGGGGTCGGGGTCGGGGTCAGGGACAAGGACAGGGTCAAGGACAAGGTCAGGGACAAGGTAGGGGTAAAAACTTTGTAGATGCCAATAAAAACGGCATTTGCGACACTTACGAAGCACGTACCAAAAAATAAATAATGAGCTTTTCTAACGTGCATTAACATACCAATATTCCCAAAATTATTTTGTATATACTCAACAGGTATAAAAATGTCTGAATGGGATAATTACGTGATTTATTTACAAACAAAAAAACAAAAAAGATGAAAACCAAGATTAAAATACTAGTAATGAGTGGATTATCAATGGCGGCAGTTTTCACTTCATGTCAAAAAGACAATCTGAATGCAGAGAACGTCCAATATGCAAGCCTTTTGAATGTCTCTTCAGATGGAACATCTACTATAATAACTCCGAATATGCAATCTGCATTTGTAGAAACTCAGGATTTAAATGATGCAGAACTGGCTTCGCTTCTAAAAATGAAAGAAGAAGAAAAACTTGCATGTGATATTTATTCGGCTTTATACCAAAAATGGGGAAGTACAATCTTTAATCGAATCGCGGCAGCTGAAAATAACCATCTTAATGCAATAATCCGTCTTCTGGAATATTATGGTTCTCCAGACACACTGGCAGGCGAAGCCGGGATATTTACAGATGCGAATGTGCAGATTCTTTATAATGAATTGCTTTCCAGGGGTTCGGCGTCAGTTGAAGAAGCATATAAAGCAGGAGCTTTGATAGAAGAAATGGACATTAAAGACCTTAGTGATGCCCTTGGAACAATCTCAAACCCTAACATAGTTATGGTTTACGAAAACCTTGTACGAGGATCCCGCAATCATTTGCGTTCTTTTTATAAGCAACTAACCAGCCTTGGATTTGATTATACTCCTATTTATATCACTCAAGCCGAATTCGACCAGATTGTAACTTCTTCAATTGAAAAAGGAAAACAATATAAGATGAAGGGGAAAGGCTATGGAAATCGTGATGGCTTCGGTCAGGGAAAAAGAAAAGGTTAATTAACTCCTGTGTAGAGAAAATCATATTTAACAGGCTTTTCTGCTATTATTAAAGGGTCACAAGATTTTATACCTGAGGTTTCCGATAGGGCTTGCAGCAACACACTCAAGACATTTTGAACAGGAATAATTCAAACCCGGATCCTAAAGGAAACCACCCACGATGGCAAGTAAAAATATCCTGACAGAAACGATCGTCTTTAAAAAATTCATTTTCTTATTTTTTTCAATCATAAGGCTTTTTCTGCAATTGACATTTAATTGATTTTTATTTCAGATGTAATATCCATCGCCTTTTTATAAACTGCTGTTACACCGCAATATCTTTCTTGCGAAAGTTCCACTGCTTTCTTCAGTTTATCCATCGGAAGATCCTTTCCTGAAAATTCATAAATAATATGCATTCTGAAAAAATGCTTTGGGTATTCTTCTGTAAGGTCGCCTTCGACAATTATGTTTAACCCGGTTACATCAACCCGCATCTTCTTCAATATGGCAGTGACGTCCATCGCTGTACAACCTCCAAGAGCTGAAAGCATCAGGTTTTTAGGTCTCGGACCGAGATTCAGTCCTCCAACATCAGGTTCAGCATCGATAATAATTTTATGCCCGTTAACTTCAGTTTCAAAGGCCATGTTCTCAAGCCATTTTACGGATGCAGTTCTTTTTTCCATTTTATTTTTTGTAAGTCAGATCTTTTCTGTTTCAACTATTTTTGCAAATATGTCCGTCATATTGCAAAATCAGATATTTCTTCATACCCGACCTCGCTCCCACTGAATGGCTTATAAAGGATAACATCGTCGCGTTTGATCTCACCTTTGTCGATGTATGAATTTATGGTCTTGATTATCAATTTATTTTACATTATTTATCTCGTCCAAAAGGAATTTCTTTGTTTTCACTCCTACAAATCTGTTAATTTCCTTTCCGTTTCTGAACAAAACAGTTGTAGGAATGCCACGTATACCGTATTGTGATGCAAGGGCTTGATACTGATCCACATTCACTTTGCAAACCTGCACTTTGGTATCAGCCTCTTCAGCAATCTCGTTAAATACAGATGCCATCATTTTGCAGGGCATGCACCATGGTGCCCAAAAGTCAACAAGCGAAATACTGTTTTTTATCTGATGATTAAAATTCTTATCCGTAAGGTCTTTAATTTTCTGATTTTTCTCAACATCAGGAAGATTCTTTATTTTCCTGTATGAATTGAAGAAAAACCCTGCTGCAATAACCAGAATTGCAGCTGCCATTATGAGGAAGATGTTCATATTTAATTGGATATAAGTTGTATCTCTTTTTTCTTCAGCGTATTAAGGTATTCCGATGCAGCCAGGGCAGCTATTGTTCCGTCGCTTACTGCCGTAGTAATCTGCCTGTAACGCTTGACTGTACTGTCTCCGGCAGCATAAACACCTTCTATACCTGTTGACATATCATTCTGAACTATAATCTCCCCTGATTGGTTCAATTCGATTTTCCCCTTCAGTAACCCAGTATTTGGCACGTAACCAATAAAGATAAAAGTTCCATTTACATGGAAATTCCTCAGCACACCGGTTCTGATATTTTTAATATCCACACTTTCCAGGTTTTCTGTTCCGTGAAAAGCAGTTATAACCGATTCCATAACAAAACTTATCTTAGGATTTGATTTTGCTTCATTTATGGCATGCTCAAATGCCTGGAAATGATCGAAATGGTGAACAATAGTGACCTTACTGGCATATTTTGTAAGAGATACCGCCTCCTCAAGAGCAGAATTTCCACCACCAACCACCACAATCTCTTTGCCAGTAAAAAAGTCACCATCGCAGGTTGCACAATATGAAATACCTTTCCCCCTTAAAGTGTCCTCACCAGGTACATTCAAAGTTCTTGAGCTTCCTCCGGGTGCAAGAATAATGCTGTGTGCAGTGTAGAAACTTCCATCGTATAAGGATACACTCTTAAGAATTCCGTCAAGCTCAAACTGGCTGATTGTTACATTTGATCTTATATCGCAACCGAATGCTTTAGCCTGCTTTTTCATTACTGCTGCAAGCTGATAACCGCTGATACTTTCCACACCGGGATAATTTGCTATCTCATGAGTGAGGATCATCTGACCGCCGACAGTTCCTTCGCTTATTATCAGGGTTTTCATTTTTGCCCTCGAGAGGTAAATACCCGCAGCAAGGCCTGCGGGTCCTCCTCCGATTATAATGGCATCATATTGTTTATCAAGGTTCATCTTGTCTCTTTTATGCATTTACTTTCTCTGCAAATTCTTTTTTAAGAATTGATGTAATTTGTTCTCTGGTCTGAATGCTTGAAGTGGCCTTCACAATTTTCCCGTTCTTATAGTAGATAGTAAAAGGGATGCCCATGAACCCTCTGACTTCAGGAAGATTTCGTATTACATGGGAATCAGGATTGTCGAATTCCATATCATAGAATTTTACATGAGTGTATTCATCCTGAAGTTCCTCGGCGATACCATATACAGGGATACACATTGGTCCCATGCGTCCGCAGATCACCATAACATTTTCATTTTCGCTAATGATTCTTGCATGATCTTCAGCTGTTTCGATGTGTTTTAAATTTGTGTATAACATGACTGTTGGTTTTTTAAAAATTAACTTGTACAAAATTACATCAGATTATCAAGACAAAGGCTGAAAATGACCTGTTGCAAGACAATAACCGAATTGAATAAAGACAACTTTTTTATTGATTTATATTAATTACAGCTACAAATCCGTCGGAAGAGAGCTTAGTACAGGTGGTAAATTACAACACTAAATCCGGTCGTTGATAACATATTCATTATCAATGGATTGTTTATTCTTCCGACTATTTTAAATTTCATCAGAAGCTGCTTTCATTACCTCTGCAATATTCTGAGGCTGATTACCTGCCAGAGCTTCTCCATTAATAAGTGCTACATATGTCGAAGGTATCTTTCAGCGTCAATTGCTGCCAGTACCGGAAATCTGGCAAAGGACACAGGGAAAAATCAGGAATTTTTTCCGAGCCACTCAAAAATTCTTTCTGCATCCTCTCTCCTGCACAATTCACTACCGGAAGTCATTGTTGCCGCTGTTCCTGCCGAGACTCCCCATTTCAATGCTGTTTTCAGATTCTCTCCGCGTGTCAGGGAAAGAACAAACCCTGCCACCATGGAATCGCCAGCCCCGACAGTACTGGTCGGTTTTACAGTTGGAGGAACAACATATTCTGTAAAGTCACTTGTTACCATCATTGCGCCCCGGGGACCTAAAGACAAGACGACGATTTCAGCTTTACCTTCACTGATGATTTTGTGTGCAATCTCCTCCTGCTCCAAACCGGAGATTTGCTCTTTACCAACTAACTGGCTCATCTCCCGGAGGTTAGGTTTTATCAGATACAGGCCTGTTTTGGCAGCTGTTTCAAAGGCTTCACCTGATGAGTCCAGAATGAATTTTATATTTTTCTCCCGTGCTATCATTGAAATATTTGCGTAAAGATCAACAGGCGCATTGGGCGGAATGCTTCCGCTGGCAACAAGATATTCAATCCCTCCCGGTAACCTCCTCACTTCATCAATGCATTGCTGAATCTCATCTTCAGTAAGCTCATCCCCGGGCATTCCGAATCTGTACTGGTTACCGGTGCTTCGTTCAGTCACCAGAAGGTTAACCCTGGTTTCTTTGTTTATTCTGATGCGGTGTTCCTCAATACCATTTGAATCAAGTAATAAATCCAGCTTATCTCCTGTTGCTCCTCCTGCTGCATAGATAGCCATTGATTTACCTCCAAGAATACTTATGGCCCTTGATACATTAATTCCTCCGCCTCCGGCCTCATATTCAGGTTTCTCGCATCGGAGCTTTTTTTCAGGCTGCAGTTTTTCCACCCATGTGTTTTTATCGAGTGCCGGATTTAATGTCAGAGTAGCTATTTTCATTGTATTCAGGATTAATCTGATTGTTTCTTGTTGAAGGAGATCTCCGCTCTGGAGGATTCAATTCCTGAAGGCAGATAATGATTGTAAACAACTTAAAGAATAAACCATTCTGGAAAAGAGAAGTTTAAATTAATGATTTCAAAAGACTGACGACTTCCTGCTGATTTTTTACATTGAATTTTGCATTTGTCAATTTACTGCCCACTTTAACGGTAAAACCATTTTCCGGGATAACTTTAAAGAGATCCTCGTCTGTATGGTCATCACCAAGAGCCAGTATGAAATCAAAATCTTCCTTTTTTAATATTTCAGATGCAGCCATGCCTTTATCGTACATTACACTTTTAATCTCAAGAACTTTATCACCTTCAAGAATATGCAGTCTGGTTTCATTTCTTAGTATTTCGGAAAGATCATCCCTGAGTTCATTTATTCTCAGGGTGGCCATATCTTCATCAGCATTCCGGTAATGCCAGACCAGGGAACATTGTTTTTCCTCAATCATTGAACCATTACATCTGTCAACGTAATCCTCAAGCAATGGTTCTATCTTTTTCTTCCATGAAAAATCAGTGTCGAACTGGCTCTCCCATTCACCTTCGGGATATTTCACAAAATATCCATGCTCTGCTATCATTGTGACATTCATATTTTTAAACTGAGCATCGATAAAGTCTTTATCCCTGCCGCTTACTATTACAATTTTATTCCGGCTGTCGGAAGCAAGAGCTACCAGGATTTTTTTTGTGCTTTTGTTTAAAATAGCCATTTCCGGTGATTTGGAAATTGGGGTGAGAGTTCCGTCATAATCTATCAGAAACAATCGTTTTCGCGATTTTTTATAACTGCTCTTCAGTTTGTTGAGAATTTCCTCATTTATGAAATTGACCATCATGTGTTTCTGCTGGATCTGAACGTCAGCCACAGATTGAAAGAAATCAGACGCCCATCTGAAAACATCATATCTCGATAACCTGGCTTGCATTTTTTCTATTCTCAATTTCTTTTCTGTATCAGACATCCTCAATGCCTGGTCGATTGCATCGGCAATCTCTCCCATATCAGTCGGATTAATGAGTATAGCTTCATTTAATTCTGAGGCAGCTCCGGCCATTTCGCTTAAAACCAGCATGCCGGAATTTTCGGTCTGACAAGCGATAAACTCCTTGGCGACGAGATTCATTCCGTCGCGGATAGGGGTTAGTAGTCCTACATTGCTTATATTGTAAATTGCCACAAGTTCCTGAAAGTTAACAGACCTGTACTGGTAAATCACAGGCCGCCATTTCAGAGTGCTGAATTTTCCGTTAATCTTGCCCACCAGAGCTTCAATTTCTTTTTTCATCACAAGATAATCCTCGATTGTATCCCTCGAAGGGATTACAATCATGTTAAACACCACTTTATAATGCCATCCCGGGTATTTTTCCAGAAAGAGTTCATAAGCGTGCAACCTGTTAAGAAAACCTTTTGAATAATCAAGCCTGTCAATTGAAAAAACAAGTTTACTCCCCGCCAGTATCTTTCTCAACCGGTCTTTATGATGGATTACCTTTGGAGAATAGCATGCTTCCCTGAACTTGGTGAAATCGATCCCGATAGGAAAAGTATCAGCTTTGCAGAGCCGGCCTTCCACTGTTATATTATTTTGTTCGACCTTATATCCCAGGGTTCTTTTCACTGATTTCAAAAAATGCTGGGTATAATCGTTCGTATGGAATCCTGTTACGTCAGCACCCGTTATGCCTGAAAGAATAGCATTTCGCCAATTGCGGTGAAGCAACCTGAAAAGTTCATAAGAAGGAAATGGTATGTGCAGGAAAAAGCTCAGCGCTACCTCAGGAAAATGTTTTCTAATCATTTGAGGCAATAAAAAAAGCTGATAATCATGGACCCATACGAAATCACCCGGCTGAATCACCTCCTTTACCTTTTTAAAAAAGAGGTTATTGGCAGAAGTATATGCTTCGAAATCTTCAGGATCATAGCTCGTCCTTGAAGGAAAATAGTGGAATAAAGGCCAAATTGTATTATTACAAAAACCACCGTAATATTTTTCATTAATCCGGGGAGGAATTGTAACAGGATAAAGTTTAAACTCCTTTGGCGTTTTAGCAAATTCCAGCTTTTTATCTCCCATGCCTATCCAAACAAGTCTGATCTGGTCGCTGCTTTCCGAACCAAGTTTTTGTGAGAGTGAAAGTATTGCTGAAACAAGCCCTCCTGAATTCTGAATCAGACTATAACCCTGTTTCTTCTTTACCACCCTGAAAGGCAAACGATAAGCAACAATAACTATCCTTTTATATTTACTAAAATCATTCCCCATTTTTTCCGATTTTTCATTGCGAATAACTCGTTGCACTTATAGAATTTAGATTCCTTCACTGAAAAACAACAATCAGGCTATTTCCGACCTTAATTGAGTTAATAAATTACTCTCTTTGCAAAGAAAAACAGACCTCATTTGAGAGTAAAATCAAGAAAACGCAAGATAGCAATTAGCATGTTTTTTAGCAAATTATCCCGGAACAGATCTGCAGAAATGGAAGGAATTTGACTTATCACCCTAGATCCAGAACATTGAAAAATGTCTTTGACCAGCCAGTCACTGGCTGAAAGTCCTTTTTACAGAAGGGCCTTACCCGGGGTTATTGATTTTGATATTGTAGTAAAGCTGGTAGTTTCTTTGTTAATAACACGTTCATTTCTAATATGCAAGCCACACTTTTTATAAAACAATTATTTGTAAATTCATATTAGAAAGTCTACATTCCTTATGTTAAAAAAATATAGCCTGCTTAAAAAGGGGGACTGTTATCTTCTAAGAAGATTAATTTATCCAAGGTGTAAGATTTTGGTTGATTTAAGGAATGACATTCAGTAAATAAAAGTAATCAAGTTTCTTGACGAATGTAGTGCATCCGAAATGGCTGAGGTTATTGCCGAAATAGGAGTTCTACTATAGTCATTTAATACGGAATGTTGATAAGAAAAAAAACAAAAGTGTGAATTGTGTAACATTTTTAAAAATTGTATAAATAAGTTCAAAACGGTTAAAACTAATTTTGCTTTATGGTCAGATTTGACTTACTTTATTGATCAAAGATAACAGGGTAGTGTTGCAGGGTAGTTTTTCATCATCTGTTTTACCAGCGGTGAGTCGGAAATGATTGTGAACAGGGGTCGGAAAGGGAGTGTTTATCAGAATGCATGGGTGGAAATTAAAAAAATCGCCGATCAAAGAAGGATGATTATATAAGTGAATACGTTGATTTTCTCAAATGGAAGGGGCTCTAAGATACCGAAACATCCTTGATAATGTGCCTTTCGTAAAGTACGGATTGTCATACCGTTTGGTTGAGGAAGAAGACTTTGAGTTTATATTCCTTCTGAGATCAGATAAACAGCTTGGGCGTCACCTGTCAGAGACAAGGGAGGATGCTGAAAGTCAAAGGATATGGATAAAAAATTATAAACTGCGTGAAAGATCTGGTGATGACTTCTATTTTATCTGCCTGGATCCTATAACCAAAGAAAAACTTGGGGTTTTCCGATTATATAATTTTACTGACGAAACTTTTGGAACAGGTTCATGGTTATTCAAACCTGGATTAAAAAATCAGCCTATCATCGGGAATATCGTGGGGAAAGAATTGGGATTTGACATTCTGAAGTATGATATCTGCAAGTTTGATGTAAGAAAAGGAAACGCTTCAATTTTAGCATACCACAGACTCTTTAACCCGCTTCAATATGATGAAGATGATCTTAATTTCTATTTTGAGCTATCAAAAGACAGTTTTGAAAAGACTAAGATCAGGTTATTAAAATTGTTTGGCTCTTACTGATTTGTACTATCCTAAGAGGCAATGAGGGCTGGATTCAAAAGAAAAAGCCTGTCATTCGCTGCGATTGTTGAACTGTAAAATTTAAACTCTTCAACCCTTTCAACTTTTCAACTTTTTGTCGGCAGGATTATTCCATGATCCTGGGTGGGGTGGATTCAAAAGAAAAAGCCTGTCATTCGCTGCGCTCATTTACGGGCTTTATTTTTTCTCAGGCTTTTGAAAACAGGTTTTCAACGCCTTTGAAAAAATAAAGCCCGGCACTTTCGTGCCAGGCTTTTTCTTTTGTCGGGGTGGCAGGATTCGAACCTGCGACCCTCTGGTCCCAAACCAGATGCGCTAACCGGGCTGCGCTACACCCCGCTTTGGTTTTTAAGAGTCGCAAAAGTATTATTTGTTTTTTGAATTTCATAAATTAATGAGGGTTATTTGAGAATAAATATGTTTGATATTTACAAACTATTGATAATCAGAAATATTGGTAACAAGGTACAAAGGTGAGATGGTACGATGATATTACTCCGGAATGGTACAAAATGGAGCAATTATGCAAATAGTATTCAGAAGCGGTTTTAACATTACCTTTGCCAATCATAAAAAACAATCCTATGTCAAAGCTATTCTCATCCCTGACAATAAAGAATATAACTCTAAAAAACAGGATAGTTGTTTCTCCTATGTGCCAATATTCATCAAAAGATGGATTTTCAAATGACTGGCACCTCGTACACCTTGGAACCAGGGCTGTTGGGGGTGCAGGACTGGTATTTACAGAGGCAACAGCAATTTCACCTGAAGGCCGGATCTCTCTCTCAGATCTTGGTATATGGAAAGATGAGCACATTCGCGGATTAAGCAGGATTACTGACTTCATTCATCTGCATGGAGCCATAGCCGGTATACAGCTTGCCCATGCAGGAAGAAAAGCTTCTTGTGCAGCACCACGGGATGGCGGAAAACAACTTGATGAACCTAACGGTGGGTGGCAAACCGTTGCTCCCGTCAACATACCTTTCATGGATGGAGAAAGGCCACCCCAGACATTAAATGAAGAAGGTATAATTAAAGTAATTTCCGATTTCAAAGAAGCTACAGAGCGTGCCCTGCTTGCCGGTTTTAACGTTGTTGAAATTCATGGCGCTCATGGATATCTCTTGCATGAATTCTTATCTCCTCTCAGCAACAAGCGTAATGATGAATATGGAGGCTCCTTTGAGAACCGCATACGGCTGTTGCTGCAAGTCATCGATGCTGTCAAATCAGTATGGCCTGCTGAAAATCCGCTCTTTGTCCGTATCTCTGCAACAGACTGGACTGACGGTGGATGGACCCCTGAAGAAAGTGTAAAGCTGGCATACGTAATTAAAGCATTGGGAGTTGATCTGGCAGACTGCTCTTCAGGAGGTAATGTATTTAACGCCAGAATACCTCTTGCACCCGGATACCAGGTTCCATTTTCAGAAGCTGTGCGTAAAACAGGTATACTCACAGGAACTGTCGGATTAATTACCACTGCAAATCAGGCCGAACTGATTCTTCAGGAGGGAAAGGCTGACCTGGTATTATTCGCCAGGGAACTCCTAAGGAATCCATACTTCCCGTTGTATGCCGCCCGTGAACTTGGTGTGGATGTAACATGGCCATTGCAGTATGGCAGAGCTAAATTAGCATTGTAACTTTTTACGTTGAAAGGTTTAAGAGTTGAAAAGTTTAAGCTTAAGCAACTAAACATCTTCCCTTTTGGTTTTTCCATAAATACAAACCATCATATTCCCGAAAATGGTCTCAAATTCCTTATTATTACAGGTGCATAGATTAATGTACTGATCAAGAGAGATCTGTCTGATGTTTTTAATCCTCGAAATCCTTTCCGTCCCGTTAAATATTAACTGAATCTCCATCTTTAGTACAACCTCAATATACATCAGGTCATAGAGTAAAGGATAGATAATTGATCCGTTTGCTTCGGAAGGAAACATATTGCCTATTTCTTTCAACTTGTGTCGGAATGCTTCTTTGGTTCCATTCTCCTGCAGCATCTCGAAGAGCTTTTCTACTGATATTGGCCTCATACTGGTTAATTGCATCATTAATACTTGTAGTGTCAGTTAATGACATACTTATATTAGTAGTGGTTAAGTTTCAATTAATATCAAAGGGACTTGGTTTATCCGGCAATCCGGGCTTACAAGATAAATATATTTTAATACGATTGATCTATGGTTAATAAAATTTTGACCTGTCAGAGCAATAGATAAAATAATAGGATTTCCGGAGTCTGTAATGCAATGATTATAAATACTTTAGCATAATATGAACAATATTGATTTATTAATGTTGTTATTATATCTTAAAAGGATGCTGTTATAATCTTCTCATATCACGCTTGAAAGGATAAGTACAACACGCTATAGATCTTACTCAATTATCTCCTGTTTTTTTCCGTGCTATGAATTTTGTTAATAATAATATGTTAAACTGTTACATATAATAAATTATGCAATTATCTGATCGGCAGGCGCCTCAAATAATTGAAGATCTAAAGAAAGAAAATGAGGATCTCAGACGAAAGTTTGATGACCTTACTGACCAGCATTCACAATGCCTGAAAGAGTTAATAGCCACAAAGGAACAAGGCAAGCGGACTGAAGAAGAGCTCAGTAAGAGTGATGAACGTTACAAAAACCTCGTTGAATCTGCAAATAGTCTTATCATCAGACTTGATAATAATGGCATTATAAAATTTGTAAATGAATTCACGCTCTCCTTCTTTGGATTTACGAGAGAGGAAATGACAGGCAAAAATGTGAGAATGATTGTACCTGAAAAGGAATTTTCAGGAAAAGATCTATCTGATCTCGTTGAAAATGTTTTATCGGACCCCCTGAAATTTGTTCAGCATGAAAATGAAAACATCAAAAAAAATGGCGAACATGTCTGGATCAGCTGGACAAACCGGGCAATAAGGGATGAATACGGAAACTTAGTTGAAATTCTCACAATAGGAAATGACATAACAGAACGCAAAAAAGCAGAATCTGCCCTGCTTGTTGAGCATAACATACTTGAAGCAGTCATAAATAATATCGGTGCAGGTTTTGTGGTTGCCGATGTGAGCGGCAATATTTTATCGCTGAACAATGCTGCCCTGAAAATCCACGATTTTCAAAGTGAAGAAGACAGACTGCAGAGGTTGGATCAGTATACAATGGAGTTCGAACTGGAGTTTCCTGATGGGAAAAAAGTGACAATGGATGAATGGCCTCTTGCCCAGGCAATCCGTGGTAAATACATTAAAGATTTTAATGTCAGGCTTATAAGGCATAAAAGCAAGAGTCAAAAAAACATCAGTTACAACACTGTTCCCATATACGATAACTTTCATAACAGGTTGCTTATCGTGCTCACGATGACTGATTACACCGACATATATAAGAGAACTGAAGAACTGGCTAAAGAACGGGAGTTATTTGAAGGCATTTTCAATAACATTCCTGTTATGATGACGGTTTATGATCCTGAACTAAAGAACTTCAGATTCAATAAGGAATATATGAACACTCTCGGCTGGACCGAAGAGGATGCCACAGGTGGCAATCTTATGGCAAAGGTATATCCGGATCCTGTTTACCGGAAGAAAGTATCTGACTACATGCAATCCCTGGAGTCAGGTTGGAAAGAATGGAATGTAACCACAAAGGATGGAAAAACGGTACTTAGCTCCTGGGCAAATATCCTGTTAACCAGTGGTATTATTATCGGCATAGGTATAGATATGCGTGATCGCAGAGAAGCCGAAGAAAAACTTCGTGAAAACGAACAGCGTCTTCAGGTGATATTTAATAATGCTGCCATAGGTATAGTGGAAGTTGATTCAGAAAATCGTTTTGTTGCCGTGAACGATCGTTCATGTGAGATCCTTGGCTATACTCATGAAGAATTAACAGGAAAATATATTTCTGATGTTACAGCTCCCGGAGACATTCAGCGCAGCGAGGAGTTGAATGCGAAGCTTCTTGCCGGTGAATTAAATATTTTTAATTATGAAAAGAGGTATATTAAAAAAGATGGCTCCCTCTTATGGGTTCATGTAACTGTTTCAGCTATACGTAATTCTCATAGACACTTTCTGAATTCCATAGGCACTTTCGAAGATATTTCAAAACGGAAGGAAGTCGAGCAAGCCCTCAGAGATAGTGAAGAAATGTTTGCTAAAATGTTTCAGTCAATACCTGTTGGTATTTCCCTTTCTACTTCCGATGGAGCGTATTTCAAAGTTAACCAGGCATGGTTAAGAATGCTGGACTTCCAGAGTGAAGCAGAAGTTATAGGTAAAACTTCTATGGACCTGGGATTAGTACCTGAGCCGGAACATCGAAAACAAATATTTAAGGAATTCGAAAAAAACGGATATGTAAGAGATGCAGAACTTACTATCTATACAAAGACCATGCAGAAGAGAATTGTGTCAATCAATATGGATTCAATTACCATTAATGGCATCAGGTATATTCTTTCGGCAAATACCGACGTGACAGAAAAGAAAAATGCTGATGAAGCAGTCAAAAGAATAGTTACAATTCTCAAACAGGCAGGATTAATGGCCAGTCTTGGAGCCTGGGAAATCGAATTTGAAAATGGGTATGTACCTGATTCCGGTAATTTAAGATGGTCTGATCAGGTCTACAGGATTTTTGGATTCACTCCCGGATCAGTTACCGTGACCAATAAACTATTCTTTGACCTGGTACATCCCGATGATCGCATAAGGATTCAGGATGTTATGACCACAGCAATAAAAGAAAAGAGCTCTTACACTGTTGAACACCGGATAATTCGTTCTGATGGTGTTGAAAGAAAAGTTATAGAACATGCTGAAATTATTTTTGAGGATGATTCCGGCAAGGCATTACGCATTATGGGAGCTATACAGGATATTACTGAACAAAAGCTTGAACAGGAAAAATTGTTGGAAAGCGAGGAAAAATTCCGTTCTCTCTTTGAAAACATTACCGAAGGAGTTGCCCTTCATGAACTAGTCTACGAAAATGGCATAACAATAGATTATAAAATTATTGATATTAATCCGGCATTTATGGAAATAACAGGGATTCATCCTGAAAAAGCCAGGGGAGTACTTGCTTCTCAACTATATAATGCTGCTGAACCACCTTATTTAAAGGAATATGCTGAAGTTGCCGTTACAGGGAAACCCATGAGGTTCGAAGCTTTTTATCCACCTATGAACCGACACTTTATCATAAGCGCCATCTCCCCTAAAAAAGGTCAGTTCGCAACAGTATTCGAGGATGTAACCGAGCAGAAAAAAAACGAATTTGAAATAAAACAAAGGAATGAGGAGCTTACGCGATTTATTTACACTGTTTCACACGATCTTAAAAGCCCGCTGGTAACTATCAAATCATTTACTTCATATTTAAAGGAAGATATTGATAATCAGGACAAAACAGCACAAGAAAAGGATATCAGGTACATCCAGAATGCAGCTGATAAAATGGGTAAGCTCCTCGATGAGCTGCTGGAACTGTCAAGAATCGGAAGGCAGGAAAAACCCAAAACTACAGTTCCTCTCAAAACCGTAGTGCAGTCTGCTATAGATCTGGTTGCCGGGTATATTTCGAGAAAAAATATCAGCATACAATACGTGGGACCATCAGTTGAGCTGTATGGCCATGCTCAAAGGTTCATTCAGCTGTATCAGAACCTTCTTGATAATGCTGCAAAGTTCATGGGAAGTCAGTCAGAGCCAATTATAGAAATAGGAACTTACAGTGACAAAGAAAAAAATGAGATCGTTTTGTTTGTGCGCGATAACGGATCGGGTATAGATCCACGGTACCGGCATAAAATATTTGGACTTTTTGAAAAAATGGATAACAAAACCGATGGAACCGGCATAGGACTTGCACTGGTAAAAAGGATAGTTGAGGTACATGGCGGTAAAATCTGGTTTGAATCAGAAGGAATCGGGAAGGGCACAACATTTTATTTCACAATGGAAGGAACCCGTATAACAATTTAAAAAAAATTAAAAATGAGAGAAGGATTGAAAGAAGGGGAGCCCCTGACAATACTATTTATAGAAGACGACCCTGCACATGCAGAAATAACAATGCGGAATTTTAAAAAAAACCGCATCAGCAACCGCGTTATTCATCTCTGGGATGGACAGGAAGCACTGGATTATCTTTTCAGACAAGGGAAGTATACCGATCCCGAGACTTCTCCCTTGCCCCACCTTATTTTGATGGACCTGCGGTTACCCAAGGTTGACGGGCTCGAGGTACTGGAAAAGATCAGATCGCGCGATAATCTTAAATGCATACCTACAGTCATTCTTACAACCTCCGAGGCTGAGATTGATATTACAAGGGCATATGACTATAACGTTAACAGTTACCTTGTGAAGCCTATGGATTTTGAAAAATTCTCAAACCTTATTGAGGCTTTTGGCTTTTATTGGGTCGTCTGGAATAAATATCCTCCCTGCAACTAATTTTTATTTATTAACAACTTTTATCTTCTTAGGAATCAAAATTTTGCAAGGCTCATGAAAATTAACAGGAAGAATATTCTGATCATTGAAGATGAACCGGCACATGCTGAGGCAATCAGCAGGAACTTATCCGGATCTGATTCTGAAAATGATTATGAAATTATTGTTGCAATTTCTTTAAAAGAATTCAATGATATTACTTCAAATATAAATCCCGATCTGGTAATAGCCGACATAAATCTTCCCGATGGCAGCGCCTTTTCTTTACTAAAAGGTGAAATAGAAAAACACGTATGGCCGGTCATTGTTATGACCTCATTCGGAGATGAGGAACTGGCTGTGAAAGCGATTAAATCAGGGGCGCTTGACTACATTGTAAAATCACCGGAATCGTTCAGGAATATCAGGCATGTTGTTGCCAGAAATTTAAGGGAATGGTATAATATCCAAAAAAACAGGGAGAGTGAGATCAGGTTCAGACATCTATTTGAAAATATGGCTCAGGGGGTTGTATATCAGGATATTAATGGGCGTGTAACATCAGTCAATTCAGCCGCTGAAAAGATACTGGGCATTACTGCTGAACAGTTTCTTAACAGAGATTCCTCTGATCCTCAATGGAGATCCATATACCCTGACGCGACTTCTTTCACCGGTGATAAACATCCCGCCATCCAGGCACTGGAAACAGGATTGCCTGTAAAGGATGTCATAATGGGTGTATATTCTCCTGAATATGATACTTATAAGTGGCTGCTCATAAGCTCTATTCCGCAATTCAGGGAAAATGAGACAAAGCCATACCAGGTATTTTCAACATTCACAGATATTACCGAATTAAAACTTGCTGAATCAGAACTTAAGAAATCAAAGGAAAAAGCAGAGGAAAGCGACAGACTGAAATCTGCTTTCCTTGCCAACATGAGCCATGAGATACGAACACCGATGAATGGGATCATGGGCTTTGCCGATTTATTGAAAACACCCAACCTCTCAGGAGCATCACAAAAAAAATATTTAGAATTAATAGAATTGAGCGGCAAGCGGATGCTTAACATTATTAATGATCTGATTGATATTTCGAAGATTGAATCAGGGCAGATAGAGATAAAGAACGATCTGACGAATATACCCGGGTTGATGAATGATCTGCTTCAGTTCTTTACCCCTGAATCTGAAATCAGAGGTATCAGGCTTAAGCTTGATATGGAATTGACTGAAGAGGAATTTTTTGTTGAAACAGATAAGACAAAGCTTGCCCAGATTATTACAAACCTGATAAAAAATGCTCTGAAATTTACCCCTGACAACGGAACAATAGAGTTTGGATGTAAAATACAGGATAATACTTTCATGTATTTCTATGTAAAAGATTCCGGTCAAGGTATCAGAAAAGAGCTTCATGATATTATTTTTGACCGCTTCAGGCAGGGCGATTTCTCTCACCAGCACGATGGAGTCGGCCTGGGTCTTACAATCTCAAAAGCTTATGTTGAAGTACTTGGAGGGAAGATCGGAATAGAATCTGAACCGGGAGCAGGTTCTGTTTTCTCCTTTACACTGCCGCACAACATCAGTTTTACTATACAAACACCTCTTACTCCCATAAAATAGGACATTTTAACCGAAAACAGGCCTTCCCTGAAGATCCTTGTGGCTGATGATGATGAAATCAGCTACTATCTGCTGAGAGAATATTCTGAAATTAAAAGTTTATTTGAGACCGGATGTGATGATTATATTACAAAACCGGTAAACATAGTGTGCTGCCGGATAAGATTTATACCAGATGCATTACTTAAAATACTGAAACTCATATTTTTTATTTTTTAACTATAAAACTTTACCAGATAATACTTGTTTCTCTTATAGTTACAAACTAAAATTATAAGTTATGGAAACCATCACAAAGGACATTAAATCGAAGTTGGACCAGGTGAATCAAGAGAAGAAAGAAGGTCCGGTGGCCACTATGATTGAAGAACAAACTGCTAAGGTTCCATCGGATGCATTTTTGTGGGCTGCTTTAGGTTCTATGGCAGTATCTTTTACTTTAAAAGTAATGAAAAGAGATGAACTGGCTCTTTTTATAGGACAGTGGGCATCCTCATTTTTGCTATTTGGAATTTACAACAAGCTGGTCAAACAAATGGGCCACGATTCCCAGAACCAATAATTTCAATCTCTGCATGGTTCACAAAGACTACACAAGAACGCAAAGTGTGTTTAAATAACATCCTTTGCGTTCTTTGTTTTAACATCTTAATCACCCATCCATTGTTTCTGTTATTTTTTGAACAACCCTCGTTTCCTGCATGAATTCCCTTGCAATAACACGCAATACAGTATAAACGGGAACTGCCAAAAGCATTCCTGGTAATCCGGCAAGTCCGCCACCCATGATAATTACAATAAAAATCTCCAAAGGATGTGATTTGACGCTTTTAGCATAAATCATCGGAACAAGGATATTATTATCAATAAACTGAACAATTGCCAGAACACTGATTAGTTTTATCATGACAGGTAGAAGGTCATTCAGATCACCTGACGCAAGAGTACTTGTTATTCCGAGTGTTATTCCTATTGCCGATCCAATAATCGGTCCCAGATAAGGAATTATATTCATTATACCCCCGAAGAATCCTATAAGAAGCGCATTTTTGATTCCAAGGATCCATAAACCAAGAGTCAGCAGGGAGATGACACAGAATAACTCAAAGAATATACCTATAAAGTACCTCTTCAGAAGTTGTTTTGAATCGTTAATTACTCTTTTTGTCCTTCCGTGATGCTGCTCTGGTACTATAAGTAAAATCCCTTCCTCGAACATATTCTCATCCTTCAGGAAGAAAAATGAAATAAAGAGTATGGAAAATAATCCCAGGAATATGCTGCCTGCAGCACTAAAGAAACCTCCTACAAATCCTCCTATACTCTCAAAATTAATTATGTTTCTCACCTTCTCTGTCAGATAATCATTGAGTGTCTGATCTTCAGGTATTGATCCCGTTCCGTGCAAATGATCATCGATCCACCTGATAGGTCCCTGTAACTCTTCTCCAAGCTTATCTATATTAATACTTGATATTGCCTCTGCCTGACTAAGTATCAGAGGGACAAAAACCGCTACTAATCCCAGGAAAAAAAGTAGAATTACAAACAGGGCAAACAGAGTGCTCATCCAATGTGGAAAATGAATTTTCTTAATATGAACCCTGTCGAAAAATCTCACAAGCGGCTCTCCTACAAATGATATAACTGCTGCTATGAGTATCCAGCCAAGAATATAATAAAATTTCCAGATCAAAAATCCGACAAGCAGAATGACCAGTATATAGCCAGTATACTTTAATATCTGTTTCATATGAGTTACACGTCTTTCATGGGTTGATTCTTTGATGGATTTCCCTGGAAATCATTCTGACAAAGACAATACCTGCGACGCAGCCTGCCTGATCCTGCTTATAAGCCAGTCGGCCTGCCTCATGTTTTCTTTTTCCAGATTTCCGCAAAGCGATACAATTTCTTTATCATGCAATGTCATGGAGGCCTGTAGTAGAATATTACAGCCAATTTCCAATTCCTTTGTCAAAAGCCACAGATATTGCAGATCGTGCAATAATGTACCGCCTGGCTCAAATTCCTTAATAAGAGTTGGGTTCCTCTGATCAGATTCATCATCTTGCTTCAGATATTTTGAATATTTTTCAGCGAGAGATCCCGTTTTTTTTATATGATTCATTGAATATGAGGCCAATGTAAGACAATTGTAATAGATATCCGGTTCGGCTTTATGATATTCGGCAACTTTAATAAAAGCCTCTTTTATTTGCTTCTCGCGGTTGTAAACCATCTGCAGGTATTCATGTATGTGCATTTTGTCTTATTTTTGATATTAGGTGGGAATCCTCTGAATTTTCAATGATCCGCGTATCTTCATTCTAACAAAACAAGAAACTAATTGTTCTGAATAAGAACGACTTATTAACAAACTTGTATTTTATTGTCAGCAAGCCATTTCTTGTGTGCCCTGACAAGTCTTACGGTTTTGCCCGGTGATTCTGCAAACATATGGAAAGTTGCTATTAAAAAATCTCAGTCTTTTTCCCTTAATTTGTTCGATGAAATAGAAGATTACCTAGAAATACTGGTTTATCCTGGGCCAATTCCTGACATCTGTAAACCGATTGTTCTGAAATGAATAATTGTGCTGTCAGTCCTCGTTCTTTACAGATACCATCTCCCCCTGAGTAAAGAATGAAACATTAACCTTTTAAGGATTGTTATAAATACATAAACCTGACAGGCAGTATGTAATGAAAATGACCATTACAGTAGTTGAAAAGTGAAGGTAGAATGTATAAAGAACTTAAATTTAATGCCATGATAACAAAAAATGATCTGTTGGAATTATCACGTTTTCATAATGCATTTTGCATTTCAATATTTATACCTACTCATCATGCTGGCGAGCATACTCTCAGGGGAGAGGATTCCATAAACCTGAAAAATCAGCTGAAAGAAGTAAAGATAAAACTTGAGGAACACGGAATGAACGGAGATGAACTAAAAGTCTTCATTAAGCCGGTACATGATCTCATTTCTGACAATGCTTTCTGGAGATATCAATCCGAAGGACTTGCAATTTTTCTTTCTCACAAATTTTTCAGGAAATATAGTGTCCCTGTCAGCTTTACAGAATTTAATTATCTGTCAACTGAATTTTACCTGAAGCCATTATTGCATTTATACAATGATGATGGCTTGTTTTATCTGCTGACACTTAAAAAAGATGAAGTCAAATTTTATGTAGGCAGCAAATACAGTCTCACGGAAATAAATATTGAAGATCTTATCCCTTCGCGGGTCGAAGAAAGAGTTGGTTATGATTATGAACAGAAACAATTGCAGTTCAGGACTATCGGAAGCAGGGGCGGCGCGTCATTTCACGGGCATGGTGAAAGTGAAACAAGTGATAAAAATGAACTTTTGCTATTTTTCCAGGCAATAGATAAAGGAATAATGTCGAAGCTTCATGAATTTCAGGAATCGCCCCTGGTTGTATGCTGCATCGATTACTATTTCCCTATATATAAGGAAGCGAATACTCACAAGAATCTGTTTCCTCATTATATTTCGTATAATCCCGCAAACCTTGACGAAACATTATTGCATGAAAAAGCAAGGGAGTTGTTGCAACCATATTTTAACAAGAACCTGCACAAAAAGAAAGATAAGTTTATGGAAAGCCTTGCCAAAGGAAAAGCCTCCTCAGAAATTGGAGATATTATCCCTGCTGCAGTCCAGGGAAGAGTGGATACACTGTTCCTTGAAAAAAATTCCGACGTATTTGGAGTCTATGATCCTGAAGCAGATGAAGTGGGTATTCAGGAGACACCAGATCTTCCTGGTGTCTCACTTACAAACCTTGCTGCCAAAAGAGTTTTTGAACAGGGAGGCACCGTGTATATAATGGACAACGGAGATATGCCAGATAATACATCTGAAATAAACGCATTATTCAGATTTTAAAAATTAAGTATATATTTAACCTTATTTCATGGCATCAGCTTATAATAAGTATAAACTGATGCTTTTCCAACCTTGATAAATCTTCTGCTAACCACAGTATTGCCTTTTTCCGGAGTAAACTCCGCGACAAGTACATATCCGCCTTTAATATCAGGCATCTTTAATGAAACAGGAATATCAGTCCTGATATATGGCTGCAGATTAACTGATTTGGTTTGTTCGGTAACACTTTTTCCTGAATAATCAATCATTCTTAGGACAACCTTTCCACTTACAGTAGATGACAGGTTATTTACGCCCGCCAGATTAAAAAGCAACGAAGAACCCGGATCATGAGCTTTGATGAACTTCGTATAACGTTCATCGGTAAGATTTATGAACACTGCAGCAGGAGCAAATGCATGCTTAAACCAGTCAAGTGTTGGTGTTGGCTGAAGGTCTTTTATGTTCCCTGAAAACCAATCACCTGTGTATCCGTAATTATTTGCGAGGTAGCAGAACGCAAGAACACCTGCAATTGAAGGTTCGCTTCGAAGCCATTCAGTCTCAAGCTGCATCCAGTAGGCCTGTAGCTCAAGGTTCTGTTCCGCCGTAGAATTACGGCCAAGATAATAATCGTACACCTCAACAGTCAGTTTACTGGGCATGCCATTTCGCCATAGCCAGATCCATCCATACTCATTCACCAGCTGAGCTGAACCTGATTCCTGAATATCACGGATCATCTGTGGCTTATAATCAAGGCTTCCGAGAGGATAAAAATTATTTTCAGTATATGGATGTTCATTGCTGACACGCCCCTGGTATGGATGAGGCTCATCCATTTCATCCATAGTCATTTGATCACCCGACATATAGCCCGCATCCCATATGCGGGTGGGATCGAGGATTTTCAACTCGGGAATCAGCTTATTCCCAATATAATCATCCCAGTTCTCATTAATAGCATCCCATATCGCTATGCTTGGATGGCTTCCATCACTCCAAACCCAATCGGTATATTCCTTTCGTATCTGATCATCCCAGCCATGATTTTGCCAGTAAAGCCATTCATTCTGAAAAAGAAGACCGTACTCATCTGCAATATCGTACCAGAAGTCCGGTACTATACCGACACAGATCCGCATTGCATTCCAGTTAAGCTTCTTTGGATAATCAACAAGTAATTTCTTTACCCATTCCTTGTCCCAGACAAGATTGCCGCAATCAGGATCCTCAAAAAACCGCTGGAGTGTAACATTTGTTCCCCTTAATATAAATTTTTCGCCATTCAGGTAAAAAAACTTTCCTTTTCTGGTAAAATCCCTCATGCCGAACTGCCTGGTGAAATCATCAGAAATGCCTTCATCAGTTTTGAGAATTGCAGTTGCCAGATACAGGAATGGTTTATCGGGTGTCCAGCTTGTGAATTCATCAAGTGGAATCTCCTGCACGATCGCTGAGATGTTATCACGCTTTGCTGAAAACCTTCCGCTTTTACTTGCTATAATTTTCCCTGTCAGTTTTTCAGAAATCATAATATCAAGGTTTACTGAATCGCTCATTGAATCTCCATAGAAGATCTGTGCCGGCTTCAGGTTACGAAGCTGAGCTTTTACGGTAACGCTTTTTCCTGCTACCGAAGGAAGAACCAGTAAACGGCTTACAAAAATTTTGCCTGAAAATGACAGAAGTACATCGTCCCAGATACCTGGAAGATAATGTTCCTTTTCCTTGTCAGTACCTCCGGCAGCTTCTCCCGGCAGCCAAACCCTGTCACCAACTTTGATCAGTATCTCGTTTTCAGCTCCGAATTTCAGGGCTCCTGTTATCGGGAACTCAACCGGAGTATAGCAGGATACTGATGTTCCCATATCAATGCCATTAACATATACCTGTGTAACATACTGACTTTTTTTAATTGTGATCATTCCTTCCTTATTCTCCAGATTATCAGGTATGTTGACTATCTTGCGGTACCAGCTGTATCTTGGCGTATAATCGATATTATAAAGATTGTGCTGCTGCTTTGATTCAACCTTTTCAGGACGGTTGAAAAACTTATCGTAATCTTCAATTTCAGGCTTTGCAAGATGTACCAGTCCGGGAACAGGTATAGTACGGGTGAATTTTTCAGGAGGAAAAGCAGTAATAGTTTGCTCGAACTGCCAGGTGCCGTTAAGATTGATTATTGTTCTTCCGTCATTCCGGGAACTGGCCAGGCAGGGTATCAACGCCAGCAGGATAATGAAGGTGTTTCTCATAGCTGTTCTATTATTGTCACAGATCATAAATATAGCTGAATATGCCTGAATGAAGAAGATTTATAGTTATTTTAAGCCACTACGGCTCAGAAAGCAACTTATATTCTGAAGAATTTTGAAGATCAATGGATTAACTATCAAATCGACCTGGTTCATCAATGGTTGAAGAATTTTAGTACAGAGAGCCGGCGGGATCAGGATCTGCCCCTGAGCTTCTGGATTTCATTGAAATGAGCCATATCGGATTTCTCCCTTGCTTCTCGTGTAGTTTTCCGGTATTTCTCGAATTCAACTTTCATATCTTCGAGATCTTTTTTGGTATTAACAGTTACGATCCTGTTCCTGTTAAACAAAAAGTAACCTACAGCAAGCAGAATAATAAGACCGAATACCAATGTCCACATAATTGAGTTATATGTCTTTTTATTTACATCCATACCCAAAAATGGAACACTTTCTTTTGTCAGGGTAATTTCGTCCAGTCTTGTCTTTGTTGTTTCAAGAGATGCCTGCAATGAATCGTAAGAATTATTTATACTGTAATTTAGGCTGTTTAGATTCTGTATCTTTTTCTTACTTGCTGAAATTGAATCAGTTATATTACTTTTCAACTTCTGGAACATATCTTCCCTAATAGCTCTGAAATTTTCATAGATCCTTGTATGTTCCTCCATATAATCCAATTGCTCTTCAAGGCTACTCTGTGAGTTCATCTCCGGAATCAGATTCTGACTGTATCCCATGGAAATTACAGACATCAGCAGTGCAATCATCAATGCAGGCCTTTTTACTGACTGGTTAAATTTTCTCATTCTGCTCAAGTTAATAATGATTAATTTTAATATTCCTTAACATGCAAACGGACTTACTTGTGAATTATTATGTGTGTTAATTATCCTGAGA
>JBBQJD010000047.1:0-27686 GCA_038325595.1 Bacteroidales bacterium
ATTTAACTAATGCTAAATTTAATAAAATGAGTAACAATCTGTCACGCCGCCTCTTCGTTCAAAAAAGTATTACTGCAGGTATCGGCCTTGCAGCGATGAAGTATATGACATCCTGTTCATTTGCTTCCGACAAGGGAATGAAATTCGGACTTGTAACATACCTGTGGGCAAAGGACTGGGACTTGCCTGCAATTATCACCAATTGCGAAAAAGTTGGTTTTAAGGGTGTCGAACTTCGCACTCAGCATGCTCATGGAGTCGAGATCAATCTGAATGCAGCTCAGCGCACGGAGGTTAAGAAGCGTTTTGCAGACAGTGATGTAATATGTGTCGGATATGGATCAAATTTTGAATATCATAGTCCTGATCCCGTAGTCCTTCGCGAAAATATCGAACAGACAAAAGAATATATTAAACTGTGCAAAGATATTGGCGCCACCGGTATAAAAGTAAAGCCAAATACTCTTCCTGCCGAAGTGCCAAAAGAAAAAACAATTGCCCAGATAGCAACTTCACTTAACGAGGTAGGAAAGTTTGCACAGGATTTTGACCAGCTTGTAAGAGTTGAGGTTCATGGTCCGCTCACTCAGGAAATTCCCAACATGAAAGCAATTTTTGACCAGGTGACTGAACCAAATGTAAAAATCTGCTGGAACAGTAATGACAAGGATTTGCTGCCACCCGGACTGGAAGCAAACTTTAACAGCGTGAAGAAATGGTTCGGCGACACCGTTCACGTTAGAGAACTTAATATTGAGAGCTACCCGTTCCAGAAACTCTTCGATCTTTTTGAAGATATCAATTATGATGGATGGATATTGCTTGAAGCCAGCAGTGAACCGGGTGATAAAATTGCTGCAATGAAAGAACAAATCGCAATTTTTAACCGTATGACTGCTGAAGCAGAAAAACGATAACCTAACTTAAATTTCATGAACAAATTATTATTTCTGTTGCTTGTTGCAGTTGCAGCATGTTCAACCCCTGATGCCGTGAAAAATGAAGCTGCTACAATGGCTTTTATCAATGAAGCCACACAGAAAGCTGCCATTGACAGTGTAAAATCGCCACAAACGGTTGATTTGTTTCTTCTGGAGAAAGGCGTTAAACATGCATCAAGTCTCTGGAGAAAAGAAGATGGTACACAGGAGGATTTTATAAAGTTTGTAAAAGAAAATTTTATAACCAGTCCTGAGAAGAGGCGAGATATTTTCACTAAAACAAGCAGCTATTTTGAATCCATCTATGGCAATTTTAATGAAATTTCGCTCGACCTGAGCAAGACTCTTGATCTTTCTATAGGTGAGATAGATGAAATAGACCGTATGTTTGGAAATTACTCTCTGTACTCACATCTTCAGGATGATTTTTATTCAAATAAAATAGCATTTTTTATAGCTCTCAATTTCCCATATTTTACATTGTCAGAAAAAGAAGAATCAGGTCCGGAATGGACTCGTGAGGAATGGGCAATGGCCCGTCTTGGCGATCTTTTCGTATCGCGGGTACCTGCCAGCCTCAATCAGGCTCTTTCAACAGCAACGGGCAATGCAGAAATGTATATTGCTGAGTACAATATACATATGGGCAAACTCAGGACTGATGACGGAAAACAGTTATTCCCTGATGAAATGGTTCTTCTCTCCCACTGGAATCTGCGTGATGAACTGAAAGCCGACTATGCCGACAGTAATAACGGATTTGCAAAGCAGGAAATGATCTACAAAGTTATGGAGAGGATAATAAGACAGGAAATTCCAGCTTCTGTAATTAACAATCCTGCATATGAGTGGACACCTTTTTCGAATAAACTGAGCCAAAATTCTAAAAATATTGATTCTTCCCCTGAGCCAGATACCCGCTATTCGCATGTGATAGAAATATTCAAAGCCATGAAGGCTATCGATGCTTATAATCCTCTGATGAACACGGCCATCCTGCGGAAATTCTCATGGGAGATGGAAGTGTCACAGGAAGAAATCGAGACTCTTTTCGACTCGTATCTCAGCTCACCACAACTGATCAGGCTTGGTAAAATTATAAAACAACGGTTGGGACGGGACCTGAAGCCATTTGATATGTGGTATGATGGCTTTAAATCGCGGAGTTCTATTCCTGAGAGCCTTCTTACTTCAAAAACATCATCCTTATATCCCGATCCGGCTGCTTTCCAGGCTGATATGCCTTCAATGCTGAAAAAACTGGGATGGTCACCACAAAGGGCTGAATATATATCAGAGAAAATCGTCGTTGATCCCGCACGTGGTTCCGGACATGCAGCAGGAGCTGCCATGAAAGGAGCAGTCTCACATCTGAGAACACGTATCTCGGGTAATGGAATGGATTATAAAGGATATAATATTGCGGTTCATGAATTTGGTCATAATGTTGAACAAACCATTTCACTTTATGATGTCGATAATTATATGATGTCGGGTGTTCCAAACACCGCATATACTGAGGCCCTTGCTTTCCTTTTTCAGAGCCGTGATCTTATGCTGCTCGGCACGAAACAGGAAAATATGGAGGCTGAAAAACTGCAGACACTCGATGCGGCCTGGTCTCTGATGGAGATTATGGGTGTGGGAATGGTTGAAATGAAGATCTGGAAATGGCTCTACGCCAATCCTGAAGCCACACCGGTCCAGTTAAAAGAGTTTGCCGTGGGAAGTGCAGTTGAAGTGTGGAACAAATATTTTGCACCGGTATTCGGGATAAATGATTCTCCTATCCTGGCAATCTATTCCCATATGATAGAGGTTCCTCTATATCTTCCGAATTATGCATATGGTCAGATCATAGAATTCCAGATTGAGGATTATATTAAAGGAAAGCAGTTTGCTGACGAGATCGACCGGATTTATAAACAGGGCAGGCTTACACCGCAACAGTGGATGAATGGAGCCACCGGCACAAAAGTATCCGTTCAACCAATAATAAATGCATTGGATAAATCACTCAAATAAGGATAAGTACAAAATGAAGAGTACTTTTTTTTCTATAATAAAAGTGTTTGAATGTCCATATGCGGACCATATGCGGGTGATGCCGTATTATACCTGAAGAAGAAGAATTAGCAGGATATTGCTTATCTTTGTCCCATTAACATTTAACTGTCAGTCAAATGAAAAAAATAAACCGTCGTGAATTTCTATATAAAGGGGCAGCGGGTATAGCAGGTTATGCCGCTCTGTCTGCCGGTTTTCCTTTTAATGAATCAATATTCCCGGCTTCCGGTATTGATAAAGTGAAACTTGGGAATACAGGCCTGACAGTATCAAGGGTTGCATTGGGTACAGGGTCCGGAGGTTGGAAAAAAGCTTCAAACCAGACACGGCTGGGAATGAAGAAATTCGTTGAGCTCTCACAGTATGCATACGATAAGGGAATTCAGTTTTTCGACACAGCCGACATGTATGGTTCCCATCCTTACGTAAAAGAAGCATTGAAAGTCATTCCGCGTGAAAAAGTATCCATACTTACCAAAGTTATGACTTACGATAATGAAGGCTGGTATAAGACTGAACCTTTCAAACTCTCCCTTGATCGTTTCAGAAAAGAGGTTGGAACTGAATATTTTGATATTGTGCTGCTGCATTGTATGATGAATGACAAATGGACCGAAGAATACAAGAGGTACATGGACGATCTTTCAGAAGCCAAGCAGAAAGGCATTATCAAGACTGTCGGAGTATCCTGTCATGATTTTGATGCAATGGCAGAAGCGGCAAATAACCCCTGGGTGGATGTACTTCTTGCAAGGATCAATCACCAGGGACCGAAGATGGACGGCACCCCTGATAAAGTTATGAAGGTTCTCGAAACAGCACATAAAAATGGTAAAGGTGTCATTGGAATGAAAGTCTTTGGAATGGGTGAGTTGATAAGTGATGATCAGAGGGAAAAATCCCTTAATTATGTAATAAAAAGCGGTAACGTAGATTGTATGACCCTTGGACTTGAAAGTACTGAACAAATAGATGATGCTGTAAACCGTGTTATGAGGATAGCAAAATCCTGATTGTACCGACTTTGCGTGCTCAGCTAATCTTTGCGCAATTCGCGGTTAAAGAACTGATTTAAGAAAAACCTTTTTAATTCAGGAAAACTTCCAATACAGCAATTTCTGTTGGTGGCTTCTGCACAGGCAACTGAAGACTTACATCATTGATGCCTTCGTCCTTTCCTGTACTGAACCGGATTTCAGAAGCATCATGCAAAAACTGTACATATTTGACTTTCCCGGCCATATTTGAAAGATTCACTCGTCCCATTGGATAAGCCAGAAGATGGATATATAATCTTTTTGCTGAAGGATTATACGTTAACAGAGTATTGGCAGGAGCAGTGAATTCTGATGGAGCTTCGGTGCATCCATAGATTGAGCGGTTATTGTATTTCATCCACTCTCCCATTGCTTTAAGTCTCTCCTGTGCCCTGACATCAAAAAGACCGCGGGCAGTAGGACCAACATTTAATAATAAATTACCGCCTTTACTTACTGACTCAATAAGAAGCTCAAGAAGCTGTGCCGGGCTTTTCCATGTATTTTCATCGCGGTAGTAACCCCACGATCCGGAGAAGGTCTGACATGTTTCCCATGGAACCCTCTTACCGTTAACTTCAGGCCATTTTGCAACTTTTACCTGTTCAGGAGTAGTAAAATCCCATCCACCTTCAACATCCCTCAGATCCAGACGATCATCAACTATAATACCCGGTTGCAGGCTTCTGGCAAGCTTTAATAAATTTTCCGAATCCCAATCCTTGTTTCCTTTCCCATTTTCCCCAGGGAAAGAAAAATCGAACCAGATAATGCTGATATCACCATAGTTTGTAAGCAATTCACGTACCTGGTTTTTCATGTACTCGCGATACCTGTTCATATCCCTGCCTTTATTAAGTCTCTTATAAGCTGAATCGGAATCCTGACGCTGCGGATGCATCCTGTCAATGGTATAATCCGGATGATGCCAGTCGATAAGGGAATAATAAAAACCAACCTTCAATCCCTCTGCCCTGAAAGCTTCGACATATTCCTTAATTAAGTCCTTTCCATAAGGAGTATTTGTAGCCTTATAATCTGTATACTTAGAATCGAAAAGACAAAAACCTTCATGGTGCTTGGCAGTAAGAACAACATATTTCATACCTGCTTCCTTCGCTTTTCTTGCCCACTCGCGGGGATCATAAAGATCAGGATTGAAATTATCAAAGTACTTCTGATACTGCTCGTTATTGATCCTTTCGTGATTTTTTACCCACTCATGACGTGCAGGCAGTGCATACAGCCCCCAGTGAATGAACATGCCAAAACGGGCATCTGTCCACCATTTTAATCTCTGGATTTTCTGAGCTTCGGTTTCTTTAGTAAGCTGGGCAGATGAAAATTGTGCTGTGAAAATTATAACAATAAGAAGAATGGCTGTAAAAATTGTTTTGGTTTTCATAGGTAATGTATTTGTCAGGCTTTAAATTACAGGTTATTAAGTAAAGTTAGTTTTTCTTGTTCAAAGTTCAAATTAATCAGTAATCTATCTGGCTACTACATGAAAGCAACCCTGTTTTCTCTCATAAGTAGCCCAGCATTTTTTTTCCTGTTTCAACTGGAATAAAACTTCAGCAAGAGCTTCCTTTAAATACCACTTATCACATTCAGTTACATTTAACTTTATAAATGAGAACCTTGCATATGATATATCAAATGCATTTCCATTCAGGTGAGGACTGTTTTCAGAAACATTGATATTGGCCCCTCCAAGACCTTTTAGCTTCTCAGATGTTCTTGTCATAGAGGTGATTAAAAATTTCGATCCTTTTAATCCTTCTTTGCCGATCTTCTTATTAAATCTCTCTCCAATCTCATCCAAAAGGTCTTTGCCGGCTCTTGTAAGATATGGATAACTATATGTCAGGTTTTCAACTGTATATCTGCCGGTGCTTCTTACCCTGAATAATTGCCTGTCGGAAATACGTTTCCCGATATCATACTGATTCATGCATTTTTCAATTCCTGCATTTTTTGCCTGAGCATAATAATCAACGATCCTGTCGTTGAGCTTTTTGCTGAAAACAGGCTGGGGATAGTTCCTGCACTTTTTGCTGAACAAGGTAGCCATCATCAATCTGTTTGAACGGGGAATGAAAAAATAACATATAATAAATGTGACTATGATAACGAGCCATACTTTTAACCTGTACTTTTTCCTTAAACGTATTATTCGCAGATGCATGTAATGATTGAAATTAAAATGGCAATCAGCCTGAATTAATAACCAGGAATATACAGGATAATTCTACAAGCATCCGGATAAAATTTCAGTAAAGTGTTCATTATTCAGAGCGACAGGATTGTTTTTATTCTCAGTTTTTGAACATATTAAATCAATATCCTTTTCTTCCAGCCCAAATGTTTTAAGTCGGGGTAACTTTAGGAAACCGGTAAGTTCGAGGAGGTAATTTATAAAGCCATCAATATAGTACTTATCTGTCCGGTCCTCCTGACCGAGGAATAATTTACCCATAAGAGCATATTTATTTAATGCTTCCGGTTTGGATTGAGTTTTTCTTAATTCTTTTACATTCAGTTCATTAGTCTTAGCCATTAACCTTGCGCAAACTACCCCATGGGGGATATTATACATCCCGCCTATTGAAGAAGCGAATCCATGAACAGTTCCAAGGCCTGCATTCGCAAGACAAATACCTGAGGCAAGAGCAGCAAAGGACATCCCTGACCGTGCTTCCAGATTATCACCATTGAGATAACTGTCTTTGAGTGAGTTCCTTATTGCCTTCAAACCTTCAAAGGCAAGAGCATCAGTCATGGGACCCGATTTATCCGATAAATATGACTCAGTAAGTTGTGTAAAACAATCCATTCCGCAGGCTGCTGTAATTTCACGCGGACAAGAAAGTGTTAATTCAGGATCAACAAGCGCAACATCAGGTACAAGATTATCGTGCCTCAGCGACTTTTTAAACCCATTCAGGCCTGTTTTGGATATTACTGCATTCCTGGTTGCTTCACTTCCGGTACCTGCTGTAGTAGGGACTGCAATATATGGAAGCTTTGTACCGGGATGTTCCATATTTCCCACACCTTCCAGGAACTCTGCGACAGATTCCTGTTTATACATCATTGCCGATATTGCCTTTCCAGCATCCAGAACACTGCCACCGCCTATACCAACAACGATGTCGATCTTTTTATCATGAAAATCCCTGATTGTCTGATCCACAACTTCAGGAGAAGGCTCACCTTCAATACTTATCTTATGTACCAGGATCCCAGCTTTCAGAAATGAATCAAGCAGTTTTTCTGCCCTGTGAGACTTAAAGAAAGAGCTTTTTCCTGTTACAAGAATTAATGATCTGACGGAATCTTTTGTAATTGAAACAAGATCATCTATGCCTCCATTTCTGAAGATAATCTTTGGAATCCGCGCAAATTGAAAAGCTTTTACCATTCTGATTTTTCAACCGGCGCAATTACCTTATGCTTAATTCCGTAACGCTGTTCGGCCATGGAATCCTGGACATAATCGCGCCATTTGAGATAATGGGCAGTTTTTTTATGATTCAGGACTGCTGCTTCTGATTCAAAAGCTTCATAAAGCATAAATCTGTCAGGATGTTCTTCCTGCTGAATAAAGTCAAAACGCAGGTTTCCGGCTTCTTTTACCGATTCTTTCTGATTTTCGATTGTGGCTTCAATAAAAGCATTAATCTTTTCAGGCAGGACATGAATATAGACACAGGTTACAATCATGATTAATGGATTTTCAGTAAAGTTAAATACTTAAAAAAAATATCCGCAAAGAGCATTAAAAATTTTCTTAAAACCAACTCAGCGAAACATATGGAATCAGTCAACCAACCTTCTGTACCAGGGTAGTCTTTTCAGTGGTACGTCAATTTTCAGTTTTACAGGACCGGTAACGATACTTCCATCGTCACCTTTCCATTTACCCTCTGGAAAAATAACCTCTCTCGAAATTTCACCTTTATTTACAACCGGGGCAACAAGAATCTCACTTCCCAGAAGGAACTGATCCTTAATTGATTCATATCCTTTGCCTGGAAATTCATATTCAAGATTACGCACCATGGGCTCACCTGACGCAGCACATTCTTTCGCCAGTTCCAGTATCTCGTTTCCCATTTTAAAATGAAGATCAGCCATATCTTTGCAGATGTTCAGGTTCTCTCCCGAAAGGACTCTCCATGGAGCTACTGAAAACTGCATCATCGGCATGAGAGCACTTACCTGTGAAGCCCTTACAATAAGCTCTTCATCAAGCACAGAGTCATCAAGGAAAGATGTCCATTCACCTCCTCCTATCATATCAGGACATCCGAACTGATGGCCGATCAAACCAAGAGCAATCATATCAGGAATTAACACTCTGACATCATCCCATGTATGGCTTTTGTCCCTCAGCCTCTGAACCAGAGGCTGTCCGGCCATCTTCCAGCATGCTCTCAGCTCATTCAGAGGGAAGCTTAATCCGATTTTTGCATAAGCCTCACAGTGATCATTCGGGCTGAAATCACCATACGAATATGTGTTTACATAACTTTCAGGATCTCCTGCATCGAGTTTAAAACCATCAACCTTATACTCTTCTACCAGCTTGTTTAATTGATCTTTAAACCATTTTTCACCCTCGGGATTGGACAAGTCAACTAATGCGCTATAACCATTCCACCAGCTGATCATTGCAGGTCTGGTCTTTTCCCTGTCTGCAAAAATCAGCAGCTTTTTCTGTTCGAGTTCTCTGTATACAGGAGAGTCGGGACTGATAAAAGGTACCATCCAGAGCATAACCTTAAAACCCATTGCATGGATTTTTTCGATCATTCCTTTCGGATCGGAAAATTTCTTACAATCAAATTCCCAGGTACCATAGCGTTCCTGCCAGTTATCATCTATCATAATTACACCAACAGGAAATCCATTGTTTACAATATTTTCAGCATAATTAAGGATATCTTTTTCATTCTGATCATATTGCAGTTCTATCCAGGTGTTATACTGGGGACTGGTAAATAATAAAGGATCAGGAATCTTACCCGATGGAGGAAAAAATTGTTTGCTTGCATATAAAAAAGCATCTTTCAGTGAATTCCCTGTGTTTGCGGTAACTATTTCACCCTCATGTGCATTAACAATGATTTTATTTTCTGAAATTTCAATATTCAGAGGCTTTTCACTCCATATAATATTCCCTTTACCTGACAGGAAAAACGGAGCAGCCTGGTTACCTTTGCAATTGGCATACTGATCATATTTGAGATTATCTAAAGGTGAATTTCTTCCATCAAGCACAGCCCCACCCCACCATTGTTCATTATCAGGTATTGTGATTTCCTGTGATGATGCAGAGTCACTTTTTTGTTTGCATCCGATGATTATTCCTGCAATTGATATCAAAAGAACCATAAAAGTTCCTGAAAATCGGTGAATAATAGATAATTTGGTACGGAGCATAAGCTGTGAGGTTTTGCAGATATGGAACAATTAGAATATGTAAATATAATATTAGATTTGCGGGCTGAAGGACTTTCGGAAGAAAAATTTAAGATTAAATTGGAAATTTTCGAGTCTGAATTGTTATATTATAAAGGAAGTAATAAATCAATAACGTATGGGAACCAGATTTTTTTTAATTATGATTTTTATTTGGGGAAGTTATGCATTCGGACAATCTGATTGCAAGGTAACACTCCCAGGCATTTCAGGCACCTATATTGGAGATTGTAAGAAAGGTCTTGCACATGGAAAGGGGGTATCACAGGGACAGGACCGCTATGATGGACAATTCGTTAAGGGTGTACCTGAAGGAAAAGGAACCTACACCTGGGAAGGTGGCTCTTTTTACGAAGGTCAGTGGAAAAATGGCATGAGGGATGGTAAAGGTAAAATGGTAACAGGTGATACTACAATAACAGGATACTGGAAAGGGAATCGTTACGTGGGTGAAGAACTCATTTCTTCATATGTAATAAATTCAGTTCTGGGCGTTTCCCGTTCAACCTTCAAAAAATCAATAAGCACCCTTGAGGGAGTGAAATTACGTATTATGCAGGGAGGGATGGACAATATAACCATCGAAGATTTTACTCTTGCATATGACAGTGGTGATGAATACAGGAACGGACCTATCTTCGGTATTCAGAATGTACAATTTCCATTAAGGGTATATGTAAGATACAGAACATGGAATCAGTTTCATACTACACAATATGATGTCTTTTTTGATTTTACAATAAATGAACCGGGAAGCTGGGACGTTGTAATAACAAATTAAGTTTGAATTTAGTCAGTAAACATCCTGGCACTGGTAACAGTCCTGATCCATTCCTCAGGCATCTTACCGGGTTCCCAAAAATCTCCCGGAAAGTAGTTGAAGATATAGATAAAATTGTGCCTGAATTTTTTAAATACTCCTTTCAGCACGGCAAACTCCTTATAAATGGAATCATAACTTACAGGCTGACCATTCATCAGGTTCCAGCCAGCAACAGAATTTAAAAACATACCATCGAATGGTCGATTTTCTATATGTTCTATGTTTTTAACGATAACGGCAGGATAACCCGCAGGTGTAGGTCTCTGGGCCATTATCAGGTAAGGACCATCTTCTTTAATAGCTGTACCAATGGATTCCTGTTTACAGCTGATCACTCCAAGTGCCGTAAAGAAAACCATCACAATGCTGATCAAAGATAATCTGTTCTTCTTGCGCATTTCTTATATTCTCCCTGTTTGTTACTTAATTATTGAATAAAGTCCAGCCCCGTGGGCATTGATTGGATACGAGAATTCATCAGTGAATGTTCCCAAATCTTTTTTTGCCCAAAGATCTCTTAATTTATATTTTGTTCCTGAAACAAGACCCAGCTGTTCAAACCTGACTTTAATATTTACAGGTTCTTTTGATTCCCAAGTATTAAAAAAAGCAAGATATTTATTGTCTGAATCCGGTATATCTGCAGCCCATACTATTATTGCATTTTTGAATTTTATCTGTCGGGGATTTATGCAGGTTCTGTTTACTGCAAGGGCTTCTTCATTTGTAAGCAGTTCAAGGGTCAGCTTATCTGTCTCAGGCAGATAACCACCAATCATTAAAGGCATCCGTGAGATATACCACAGTGACAGAAGTGTATGCAATTCTTCATTATTCAGATTTGAAATTCTGGCATCAGGCCCTTTATAAGATATTTTTATGCCGAGCTTGCCCACTGGAAGCATATCCAGATCGGGCCAGAAACCGGGTATAGCTTCCTGTACAGCTTTTGCAGCAACAGGGAAGCCTGACTTGAGCATCTGCCAGACATCCCAGAAATCCGATCCTGTCCTCGCCATGTGTGCATTTTCCCTTAGAACGTCATAAGGAATGTTAGCCGGAACTGCGCTAAGAAGTATCTTTCTTCCACAGGATCTTGATGCTTTGCTGATCCCTTCAAATTCTGGTATATTTACCATATCATCAGCTTTGACGAAATCAACTCCCCATTCAGCAAATGACTCAAAAACAGAATTATAGTATTCCTGCGCTCCGGGTTTCTCCATGTCAACACCATAGAAACCATCGTACCATTCACACCCTTTATCAGGCTGGGCAATCGAACCTGTTGTATAGGATGTACCTTTGATTTTCATATTCTGCTCAGCTGCTGACCAGGGAATTCCACGGACAAGATGTAATCCGAATTTTAATCCGAGACTGTGAATATAATCAGCCAGTGGTTTGAATCCAGCGCCGCCTTTTGAAGATGGATATTTACTAGTATCTGGCTGGAGACGGCCAAATTCATCCAGGTTATAATTTGGTTTTGTTGAGATTGTCTCATGAACAAAGGCTTCAAAATCGGTCGCCGCCGAATCGCCATACCATAGTTGATCAATGACAATATACTCATAACCAAGATATTTTAGATTTTTAGCCATGTAATCAGCTGCCGCCCTGATCTCATTCTCATTAGCTCCCCAACCCAGGCAATCCCATGAATTCCAGCCCATTGGAGGTTTGAAAGCCAGTGTTCTGTCAATAGGGGGAACTTCTTTTTTTTTCACATTTTCAGATGTGCAGGCAACACTGATGGTGATAAATAGCAACAGAATGATCTTTAAATTAATCATGATGAAATCTTTATGGATTTTGAATTCTGAATCATAGCAAATATAAGATATTTATTGAACCGCATGCCAGGTATAAAACTCTGAATTCATTCATTTAAAGACCCAATAATTTCTTAAATTTGTAACAATAGCTTTTATTTGATTCATTATGGAATACTTAGAAGGACAAAAGCTGAAAGAACAGTGGGGGATAAAGCCATGTAGCCATCCCCGTCTGGAAAGACTCTATTATGCAGGAGCATTTCTTATCAATTACTCTTGTACACAATGCGGGGCTGATTTTACAATTGCTCAGAAACTGGAAATGGACGAAATCAGAAAGAAATCAGTCAAAGCAAATGTGAAATGAAATTTTTCATCTGAGGCATTCCAAATGTGCTCTATATTTTCAGGAATTTCACCTTATAAAGAATCCCATTGCCGCTGAATTTAATAATGTAGAGGCCGTTTTTCAGATTACTCACGTTCAATTGCAAATGAGGTTCAGAAATCTTTCTTTCAAGTACTTTTCTACCTGCTGAGCTAAAAATCTCTGCCATAAGGAAATCAGAACAATTAAGTTCGATAACAATATGATCTCTGGCAGGATTCGGATACACATTTATATTGAATTCTCTGGATGCAATTTTCAATAAACCTGTAACAGGATTGTCAGGCTCAACATTGAGTGTTTTAAAGCTCTTTTCATAACCATAAGCGGTGCCAACACTATTTGTAGCATATGCCCTTACATAATATAAAGTATTTGGATCCAATCCGCTCATCCCACCCATTATTGCACCAATATCAGCAGATTCAGTAGTTTTTGATCCGTTTATATCAGGCATGGTAAAAAGGCTCCAGCATATGCCTTTTTCAATCAGTGCCTCACCCCCGTCGCTTGTAACATTGCCACCCCATACAGCCGCATCTGATCCATTAGTTGTAATTGATGAATTTGTGACAACTGACGGAACGGTTTCAATGTTTGCTGTAACTGTAAGAAGGCTGCTGAAAAGAATATTGTCATTTCCAAGTTCAGCACCGGCAATTGTAATTGTAAAATCCATATCATTATCGAAGTCTGTTCCGTCATAATTGAAGGAAATAATAGCAACTGTATCGGATATATATGTCACATCTTTAACTGTTAATCCGGCCGGAGCGTTGTTTAAAGTGAAGTTGGCAGGATCAGGATTTATATTTTTAAATACAGCGTTTTGAAGTGACAAGGTAATGATATCAAGAGCAAGGTTTGTTTCATCCGGGTCACCCGAAAGAACAAGGGCAGCTATTCCCGGTGTTATGTATGAATAAGCTGATCCAAAACCTGTTGTGCCATCATTTAGCTGCACCTGTACTGAAATTCCGTCATGCGGATCATTAACCGGATTAACAGAAATTTCAAATGATGTTATTCCTGATGCATCTGTTCCGATAATGCTGACATCATTCGAAGTTGAATTATAATCTATGCCATTAATAGTGTAAACTTCATCAGTAATTGCCGAATTATCAGTTATGATTGCATCGAATTTAAATATATAACCTGGAACAGAATTTCCATATTGATCCTTCACAGTAAGTGAAACTGTTGACGTGACCCCGGCACTCAGGGAAGGTGAAATAATACATTCCGATTTATTGATGTTTAATGAGCCATTACTAATTACCTGTGAAATTTCAGCATCATTATAACCTGCAGCACAGATAGTTATGATCTTATTGCCTGAGGTAGTCAGTAACTGATTTCCTGCAGTAGTATTAATAATAAGTGCACCTTCAACTGTCTTATCCCAGTCTGCAGCCGCTATTGAAGTGCCATCAAGCTTTACATCAGTTATTGCCGAACGCCAGTTTACATCTTCAATAAATGTAATAGCAAAATTATGTTCGACATCGTTGCCAGAGGTTGCTGGACTTAATTCAGGAGGATCGAGCCTAAGTGTTGTGATTGAGATTACTGAAGCTGGCTCTGGCTGCAGATTTGATATATTATCCTCTGCGACAAAATAAATATCATAAGCAGTATTATGATTTAATGAACCTATAGTTTCGGTGTATTCTGTATCTGCAGCCTGACAAGCAAATGAGCCGCTGCTCACTGATCCTGTTCCTGACTTTACCTGGACAGAAGAAGGTGGTTCAGATCCCAAATCCAAAACAACGTAATATACTTTCCCGGGTTCATTTAAGCTTGATTTTGCTGTAAAGCCTGAAGCTGTTATATCTTCAACTTTGGGATAGTCACTTGTCCATAAGGGAGGGCTTACTTCTGCAGTAACATCCTTCCATGATGTTCCGATTCTTAATTCATCCATCTCAATAAACGGAGTACTATTCGTTCCATCCTGTCTTATATAAAAACTCTTTACATCAGCCAGATCCCTGGATAGCGTTCCGGTGGTAAGATTACAGCTAAAATCAGGGACCGGAGAGGCAGGCATTCCGAAATCAGATGATACCGGATCAATCCATAAATAAGTTTTATCATCACCCGGAATGATGGCCGAATTATACTCACCTTCAATTTCATAACATGCTACTATAAATATTGGCGTATTAACAGACCAGGATGAAGCAGACCATAACACTCCTGTTCCCGATCTGGCTGAATGGCCGATATTGAAACCTCCGTCGCCGTCAGATTTTATCCACACCATTGCAGCACCAGTTGTTCCGCTTTGAATCCCCGCAAAATGAGATCCGGTTGCATTAAGTCCAGCAACATTTGTAACCTGAAAAATGAATGAATAGAATACTTTCGTACCCGGAATTCTTTGCGGAGTAAAAAGTTTATATGGATCCGCTCCCGCACCATCAAAAGTTATTTTGTTCCCTAAGGAAGAAGGTAACCCGGGGATGCTTAAGCTGCCGCTTCTGATTACCGGCTCAGTTCCGGTGTAAGCCAGCGACCATCCTGATTGAATATGCAGCAATTGGTCGGAAGGGTATTCAAATCCATCATAATGAGGCAATAACACCTGGCACTTAAGCACGTTAAAAGAGCATGAAAATAAAAAAAGCGAAGCAAGAAACCGGAGGAATAAATTTCTTCTCATAATTTAAAATTTTAGCACAATATTTCATTCCAACTTTAAAATATCAAAGCAGCAAGACGAAAAGACCAGTTTTCAGCCAACATTCATTAGTAAAAAAAATAAGCACGAGACTAACCGCAGTTTAATTAGTTCGATACAAGTTAAACAATATTATTGAAACACAAATGAGTTTTAACAGAAAAATTGAGCAATCAATTTCACGAATTTGAAAAACAAATCTTTGTAGTAGCATTCTAATTCATATCAGCAATTTGAATACTTTTGTACCGGTTTTATAATTCAGAAGCTTTCATGTCAGATCCATCTCAATTAATAGCTGTCCATACTGAATTAATGCCGGGAAAAAAGCGCATCAGAATAGCAGTGGGGACGGTTTATTTTTCCATGGGACTTTGCTTTGCCTCCTGGGCCAGCCGGATTCCTGATATTAAGACTGCTCTTCATTTAAGTGATGGGATGCTAGGCAGTATATTGCTTGCCCTTCCGGTCGGGCAATTTCTGATGATGCCTGTTTCAGGAAGACTAGTCACTCATTTCGGAAGCCGTAAGGTTTTACTGATTGCATTACCTCTATATAGTATATGCCTCAATAACATAGGTATGGTGAGACATGGCTGGCAACTGGCGATTGCTTTGTTTATCTTTGGCCTGGCCGGAAACCTTTGCAATATTTCCATTAACACACAGGGCATTGCTGCCGAACGATTGTACGAACGTCCCATCATGGCTTCTTTTCACGGAGGCTGGAGCCTGGCAGGATTCACCGGAGCGCTTATCGGGTTGCTTATGATAAACCTGAAAGTTGAACCCCAATGGCATTTTGTTGCCATCATCCTGATTGTATGGACGATAGTATGGTTTAATCATCCTTTTCTGGTCAGGGGAAAAATCGGACATTCAAAAAGCGAGCCGAAACGCAAATTCTTCTCCAAACCCGATGGTGTTCTTCTTCAGCTCGGAATAATTGGTTTCTGCAGCATGGCAAGCGAAGGAGCCATGTTCGACTGGAGCGGCGTATACTTTAAAGATGTAGTCAAGGCTCCGCCATCGCTTGTTATACTCGGGTATACTTCTTTTATGATAATGATGGCAACAGGACGTTTTGTAGCCGACTCCATAATCTCCAGAATCGGACGTAAAAAACTGCTTCAGATTTGTGGTGTAATGATTTCAACAGGATTGTTTACTTCTGTTCTGTTTCCTTATCTTATACCATGCACCCTTGCATTTATGCTGGTAGGATTAGGCGTTTCAAGCATTGTACCCACTGTTTACAGTGCCGCCGGAAGACACAGTAAAGTGCCGGCAGGCATTGCTCTGGCAACTGTTTCAAGTGTGAGCTTTATCGGTTTTTTAATGGGTCCTCCCCTCATCGGGTACATTTCTGAAATATCAAGCCTGCGGTATTCGTTTGCTGTAATTGGTATCTTTGGCATAGGAATTTCATTACTGGTTTCCCGTATAAAAGCTTTGCAGGATATCCCTCAATCAGTAGAATTGAAAGAAGTGGAGGACGCAGAAGCACAACTTCCATTTCCGGTTTAAATTTTCAGCAAATTGATCACAATAACACCAGATTAATATCTATTTTTGATAGGAATTAAAACCGTACCCGAAAATTGTTTGCAATTATCTCATTTCCAGACCTGATACCTGATTTTAACACTCTTCAGTTTTAATGTTGTACCTGATTTAATCCATTATTAATCTATAATTAATTAATTCTGAATCTGTTAAACTCATTTTTTGTTTAATATTGTATGAAATTTATTAAACAAACAAATAGTGTAAGAGACAAATACCAGCTCAATCAGGTAACATAATCGGATATATTTTGTTTAAGTATCGTATAATGTTCTATTCAATGATAACTTCTGATATAAAAATGAAAATAATTGATACACAGGACGTAATAGCTATTTTCCCATTTTTAAAAGGCAAGTGGGGCCGTTTATGTGCCGACTTTATTATGCGTGTATGCTCCATTAATAAGATTAACTATGTATACGACCATTCAAGTGCTTATTCAGGATCTGAATTTGCATCAAGATTATTAAATGACTTTGGAATAAACTATTCTATCGGCAATCCCGGCCGACTGGCTTTTTTACCCGAAGGATCATTTATCACGATTTCAAATCATCCTTATGGTGGCCTCGACGGTATTATACTGGTCGATCTTCTCGCACGTATCCGTTCTGATTACAAATTAATGGTAAACAGCATGCTCTCGATGGTGAAAACCATGAATGAAAACTTCATTTCTGTAAATCCTACTGGAAATAAAAAAACCGGGATTACAGGAAAAAACATTAAGGCGATACGTGAGACATTAGTTCATTTGCAGAATGGTCACCCGGTTGGATTCTTTCCATCGGGAGCAGTTTCGGATTTCAGCTTAAAGGATTTATATGTAAGAGACCGCCCATGGCAGAATAGTATACTCAATCTGATTCGTACAGTTAAAGTTCCAATTGTTCCAATCCGGTTTTTTGAGGCTAATTCTTCCTTTTTCTACTTTCTTGGAATGATTAACTGGAAGATCAGGTCATTCAGGATGCCATCAGAGCTTTTCAATAAGAGGAGCAAAAAGACCCGTATCGGTATTGGTAACATCATCTCAGTACAGGATCAGGAACAGTTTTCTGATCTTCACTCACTTGGTATTTTTCTCCGGCAAGCTGTCTATGAAATGCCACAACCAGTTTCATTCGTACCCCGGTCATTTTTTAATCTTAATGAAAAACATTCAGAGATTATACCAGCATGAAAATTCATTATATATGAACGACAATGTAATTGTTAAACCCAGAAAACCTGCTATGCCCCTGAACACGGGAGATGTCGTGAAATCTATCAGCAGGGACAGAACCAGAACCAATTTGCTCCGGAAATACGAGCAACCGGTTCTTGCATACCTGGTTCAGCGAATACCCTCATCGATCAGTTCCAATATGCTGACTGCAATTGGATTTTCAGGGAGTATCATAGTTTTTATGAGTTTTATCCTGGCAGCATTTCTAAACAAAAACTATCTCCTGCTGAGTGTGCCGGGATTTTTTATAAGTTGGTTTGGCGATTCCCTTGATGGCAGAATTGCTTACTTCAGGAACATTCCCAGGAAATTGTATGGATTTACGCTTGATATAACTATCGATTGGCTGGGAATCATTTTAATTGGATTAGGATACATAATATATGCTGAAGGACTCTGGGAAATTTTTGGTTATGTTTTTGTTGTGATGTATGGTTGGGAAATGATCATTGCACTTATGCGATACAGGATTACCGGCAAATATTCCATTGATTCAGGCAAATTCGGACCAACCGAAGTAAGAATAATTATTTCGGCTATTCTGGTTGCTGAGGTATTATTTCAGAACTCAATATATTACTCTTCAATAATAATAGGAGTCATACTACTTATTGCCAATATATCGGATACAATAAAATTGCTGCAGATTGCTGATAATAATGATGCTGCAGAGATGGGAAGTAGCAAAGACCGCGAGTAACAATCTTTAATCAGAGCTTGCCGGGTGCATCTGGCCCATTCCCCGGCAGCATTACAGTGAAACAAAGAGAAATGCTCCGGATTTCTGGGAGGCACAGCAGGAATGGAAAGGAAGCAGAAGCTTACTGCAAATGGGCCGGAGGCAGATTACCCACCGAGGCTCAATATGAGAAAGCTGCAAGATGGAACGGATCACGTTCTCTTCTTTATCCGTATGGAGATACCTGGGATCCGGAAAAGAGTAATCGGAGGATTCAGAAGTGCTCACCTTTTTGGCCTCGATCCCCGCATCAGCGTCTGCATCGATGCAGACTGGATGACCTCCTATGTAAAACAAATAGATAATCATCTTAGACATCATACGTGGATGATTTACGTACCTCATCAGTTGGAATTCCTTGACCTCCCGGATGTAATATCACTTAGTGTCCCCCGCCCCCTGATGATTATCAATTGTAATAAAGATCAGCTGTATACTCTCGAGGCAATGCATAGCGCTGCAGACAAAATAGATTCGATTTATAAAAAGCTTGGCGCCTCGGATCGATATAAGACCAGTTGGTATGATGTTCCGCATTCCCTGAATATAGAGATGCAAAATGATGCTATTTCGTGGCTTGAGAAGTGGTTGAAAAAATAGATATCTATAGATGGACGTTCAATGCTTCGTCCTGTAGGCAATATCCACTTCCTGACCTTGTAGTTAAGTCTGTTGTGCTTGCGATTCAAAAACTTAAACCGGCAAAAACAGCTACTGGAACTATGTGTGGATGATAAAAGAATATTTATCTTTAGATTTAAGTAGTAACTCAGCACATTAATCAGTTTTTTTGCGTCTCCGCCATGTATTTACTGAATAACCCAGGCTGCCATAAAACAGCAAAACAAGGTAACATGGAATAAGCAAAAGAATAGCATTTTTGGGATGATGAATATTGACATCGAGTAACCATCCGAAGATCACTGGGAATATACCTCCTCCTATTACTGACATAAGAAGCATTGCTGATCCCTTTTTTGTAACCTGTTGATTTAAGCACCCATGCCGATGGCAGTGACATAACAAAATAGGCACTATATGATGAAAATGCTACCAATGTTGCCTGCAGATTGTTTAAGTTCATGCAAATTTTGAAATATGGAATTAGAATTCCGTTGATCCAGGTCAGGAATCCAAATACGAAAAAGAGCATCCCAATAACAAGAAGCGGGTAGATAAATGAATTTGATTTTTTCATTAACTTACTTGTACAATATAGTAATTGAAATCAAAAAACAGGATTCTCCCGGATTCCATAATTTTCATTATTTCAAATGTATTTTACACAATATCAATTACTTTACCTGTTTTAGCTGATTTATAACAAGCTGCTAATACTTTTTGACTATGCAACCCTAAACCGGCATTATTAGAGGGTTCTCTTTTTTCAAGAATTGCACGGCTGAATTCTTCGATTTCAGCAAGATAAGTATTAACAGGTTCTGGAGCAATCACTACTCCTGCTTCCACGTTTCTTATCTGTTCGGCATTATAACCCGAAGTATCGGTCTCAAGATACGCCATCATTTCACCTGAAGCACCCTGCCCAATTGTTCCCTTTGCAATTATGCTTCCTTTGGAACCATATAATTCAAAATTATTCTTACTGCTGTTATCCGGAATGCAGAAATACGTATCAACTGTACCCATTGCTCCATTTTGCATTTTCTGAAGGAACAATTCCTTCAGGAATAGTTCTTCTTTTAGCAATTCCTCCTGAGCCGATAACTCCCCATTTTACCTTTTTTCCCATAATTTGTCCTCCTGCTACTTTGCATAAGTCAGAATCACTTTTCTCAATGCATCACCTATCTGTTCACAGTTCTCAACAGTGTATGTGGGAAATGCAAAACATGTAAATGTATGTTCTTCATGCCATCTTGCATTTGGTACGTGTACAGTCGAATAATCGGCACTCTTCGGATTTGTATACTCTTTCGATTTAAACGGGAAGCCTGAACGGCCAAAAGAAATGTGTTTTTTAAATGCCTGTTCAGTATGGCATTGTGGCCAGAATACTTTCCAGACCGGGGCCCCTTCAGCAACCACAGCTTCAACAAACTTTTTGATATCACAATTCATGTTTTCAACAGCCAGTGAAAACGCCATTACAAACCATCCATTTTGACGCTCTGATGTATCAACAGGAGTATAAAGTACTTGTTTAAGATCTTTAATCCGATCAATAATTATGTGTGCATTACGCTTCCTGGTTGGCATATTCCAGTTATCCATTCTTTCGAGTTCGGATAATCCTATAGCTGATTGCATTTCTGTCATACGGTAATTCCAGCCAACCATATTATGAATGTATGACAGTTTTTGTTCCAGCTCCAGCAAACTGAGTCGTTCTTTAACGTCATATCCATGATCCCTGAAGCTTTTTGCAATCCATGCATATTCTTCATTATCAGTAGTTACCATTCCGCCTTCACCTCCTGTTGTAAATGTCTTATTCTGACAGAAACTACAGGCGGCAATATCTCCAAGAGTCCCTGTCTTCTTTCCTTTATAAGAGCCGCCGAATGCTTCAGCGTTATCCTCAATTACAAATAATTTGTGTTTACGGGCAAATGCATTAATCTGATCCATATCGCAAACATTGCCATAAAGATGAACCGGCATTATTGCTTTTGTTCTTTCGTTGACCAGTTTCTCTGCAGATTCAATGTTTATACAGTGGTCATCAATATTTACATCTGCAAACCTTGGTATGGCACCAGCCTGAACAACCGAGAAACTGGAGGCAATGAATGTATAACTTGGGACAATAACTTCATCACCCGGACCTATACCCATAGCGGTTAGTCCAACATGTAATGCTGCAGTCCCGGTTGCAACGGAGATAGCATATTTACTACCCTGCCATTCAGCGAATTTTTTTTCGAATTCCATTCCCTTTGGTCCGGTCCAATAGTTAACCTTACCTGATCTGAGGACATCCTCAACTGCTTTGATTGTTTTTTCATCGAAATTCGGCCAACCAATTTTCTGACTTGTTACGGCTTTTGGGCCTCCCTGGATTGCTAGTTTTTCTGACATTTTGGGTTAGTTTGTTTTAAGTTCTTACTGATAAGATCCAATATATAAAAAATTATGTTTACTATTTTTAAGAGAACACTTACTTCCGAAGAAATATTTACCTGCAATATAACTTCTAATTCAAAAGCAAAATTAATTCAACACATCCATGATAAGTAATACTTTTCGTTTGTTTAGTGATATTTATCAACAATTTAAAACGCCAATTATCCATTTATTTTGATTTTTTTTGCATGTTAGTATTACTTATTTAAAAAAAGATGAAGGTAAAGTTGGGAAAATTGCTTCAGGGGCCTGATAAATCCTTTATTTTTCATAAAGAGAATATTTCTTTTACACCATGGCACCATCATCCTGAATATGAACTGGTATTGATCACAAAAGGTCAGGGTAAAAGAATGGTAGGTGACAATATTGCCAGGTTTGCTGAGAATGATCTTGTTCTGCTCGGAACATACACCCCGCATGAATGGCTCTGTGATCCTGAATATTTTAATTCTTCCGATGGTTTTCATGGTGAAGGAATTGTAATTCAGTTCATGTTTGATTTTCTGGGAGACAAATTTTTCGATACGCCCGAAAATGCTGATCTAAAGAAATTTATTATTGAGTCATCAAGAGGATTTGAGTTTTTTGGTGAGAGTAAGAAAAAAATAATTTCGACTATTATAAAAATGGTTGATATGAGTGACTGTGAAAGACTTTACTCACTATTCTCCATCTTCAAAATTTTTGCAACAACAAAGGAAATAAATGTACTCTCAAGCCCTGTCTTTAAGGAGATATCCTGGCTAAATGAAAATGAACCTATGCATAAAGCATTACAATATATATCTCAGAATTTCCATAAACCTATCCAGATACAGGATTTGCTGGATATAACAAATATGTCCAATACATCTTTCTATTCTGCATTTAAAAAGGCCTACCGGATGCCTTTTAAAGATTATTTATTGAATATCAGGGTAGGATACGCATGCAAGCTACTGACTCATTCTACACAAAATATATCCGGGATTGCATACAATTCAGGATTTGGTAATATTTCTAACTTTAACCGGCAGTTTAAAAAAATCAAGGGTGTAACTCCTTCACAATTTTTGGAACAGATAGCTATTTTAGAGGTTAAAGATTGAAAAATTCGTTTATCTACAAATGATTCAAATTCCATTGGCTTCTCTCGAAAACAGGAGAAGTCCGGGGTACCTGAGGAGTAAATGATAAAATCATAATAAATCTTCAACTCAGGGATACCTGAACACTTCTCTCGAAAAATAGAAAGGTGGTGATTTTACCCCTACCCTTGAAGCGCTTTCAGCAAATACAAAGGGAAAGGGCTTCTCAAAAGACATGATTTCGGGAGAATATCTTAAAACATCATCCAGAAACTTACATCAGGTTAAACCCTGTTAATTACTCAAAGGAAAAAAAGACAATCACCATCTCCTTTTGGAAGCCAGCCACCCAAGCAGGAAACCCAAACCCAGACTAATAAGTATCTGTCCCCATTTTAAATTTGACATCCCCATCGAGCCACTTCCATGTCCCATTCTACTCATCCATGGCCCACCTCCCAGCATCAGAAAAGCAATCACTATAACCGCAATTGCAACTACAATGTAAATTATTCTTGTTTCTCTTCTTGTGGCCATGATTTTCTCTTTATAAGTTTAATTTATTGTGGCATTATTCTAAAGTTGATAAAATAATTATTTCAAAGTTAAGCTTAATACCTATGGAATCGTTACACTATTCCCAAACAGATTTATATATTTCACTCCTTATACAATCATTTCAGGCCGTGTACATCTGTCGGCAGGATTCAGTAGTTGAAATAAACTCAGGCCAGACTGTCTTATTTATTCTGCATATCACGGTAGGCAGCTTCCATCAGAAGGAAAAATGCTTGTCCTTCAGTTGCTGTCCCTGGTTTATTAAAGTTTGGCGCTCCGCAGACACCCTGGATAAGACCAAAGGAATCGACTTTGCTATATACAGTTTTCCTCATTTTCATTGCATATTTCAGATATGATCTATCCAGCCAGCCGCCTTTTACTCCCCTGAAAATTGTATAAGCAAACATTTGTGCCGAGTTGGTCTCAACAAATGTTGACGGATCATCAAGAATATCGTGAAAGAGCCCGTCATTACGCTGATATACAAGACAAGCATTAATCAGTTCCTTAATATAACCCTTTATTCTTTCTTTTTCCATTTTCATCGAATCTGGAAGCGACATTAATACTCTTGTCATTCCAGAGGCAGCCCATCCGTTCCCCACACCCCAGAGGAGCTTCCTCTCGTACCTCTGCCGATCCTGGTCCCACATGTGATAATAGAGTTTTTTTTCCGGGTCAAGCAAAATCTTCCGGAATCCATCTATCTGTTTAACAGCCTCTTCCGGATATCCGGCTATTGAAAGAAACGGTGGTGCCATGTAGAATGCATCAACCCATATCATGTTTTCGATATAATTATGATATAAAATTCCATCGGTTGTTTTCGGTGCCTTATGGAGCAGGAATTCAAGCATCCTGTCTGCAGCAAGCTTCAATGATTTATCACCGGTAAGCCTTGCTGCAGTCAAAACCGGTTCCCCGTTTGATGCAGGATCCGCCACTGGTTTGTCACCTTCATTCAATCCTAAACGCCCATCTTTTTTCTGGTTTACGACAGCGTCTTTTGCAAATAATATCATCAGGTCTGTCTCTCCGAGTTCCAGGAGAGCCTGTGATGCAACACCCTGTTCCCAGGCTCTTCTTTGCATGGCCAGCATTGCATTCATTACCATTTGAATGGTGTCACCATTTTCCGGTTTCGAATTAAAAATCTCTGAAGAACAATGTGATTCATCTTTAAGAGGATTGCCATTATCAGCTACCAAATTGAGAAAGGAAAAAAATAGAATGCATAACATGGAAAAAATTCTGGTTGTCATGTGGATAGTTTAAAATGATATAATGCAATTTAGATAATTATTTAGAATTGAGAGAAATGCTGCAACGATTTTGAGAGGACTTAACAAAGATATGACTACATATAGACAATTTAAGTCAACCGCGCAGTGATCGTGATACAGGTCGCTGACATGGACTGGTCAGGCTTAACTACGTCTTAAAAGACGTCTTAAAAGACGTCTTAATTTTCTACGCAGAGGAGGCCTTACAAAGAAAAGCCAGGCACTTTGTGCCCGGCTTTCCATTGTTACCCTGTTTATCAAGGTATAAAGTCAGAATATCCAGAACAAACATGTCTGACTCATAATATGAGGGTCGACGGTTTGAGTTCGCCTGGGCAACCCTCAAAATCAAAGAGTTACAACTTTGTTAATAATCAGGGAAGCGTAATCATGCTTAATCCGTCAATGATTCAAGATAAGAACAACTAAATTCAGGATTAAACACGATTTAACAACACTGACCGGGAATGTGGGAATGATGTAATTTTTCGGCAGAAATGCGTTACCTGTTCAATAATGCTGTAAATTTGCTATTTCAAAATTAGCATAGTAACGGTTTCAAGCATGTTCAGCGACACAAAAGCCTTTTAGGTATTATGTTATCAGAATTATTCAAACAATTTAATTCAAATTCTCATGAAAGGCAACAAGCCCAGATTGCACAAGTTGGACTGGAAAACTATTTGTCATCACAAATAGAATCAGCGAAATAGTCATAACCTTCAATAACATTATAACCTTGGCATTTTATTATACATTAGTTTCATGGTTCGATAAGAATACGGTAAAACATCTGAGGTTACCGTTTTCCTTTTTTCTGTTGCCTGTCTTTTTATTTGCACTAAGTCAATCGGGCCAAATAAACTGGACAAATACCTTTCTTGCTTTTTTGATTTTACATGCGTTGGTTTTCCCGTCCAGCAATGGTTATAACAGTTATCAGGATCGGGACGAAACCAGCATTGGCGGACTAAAACATCCTCCGAAAGTAACCTCCAACTTATATTATGCCACGCTGCTTATTGATATAGTTGGCCTTTTATCCGGATTGTTTATTTCAGTGTATTTCTCATTAATGTTACTGGTATTTATTATCATGTCGCGGGCATACAGTTACCGGAAAATCAGGCTAAAGAAATATCCGGTAATCGGTTTTCTTACAGTATTTGTGTTTCAGGGTGCCTTTGTTTATTTGATGTCATCAACAGCGATAAATGGAGTGAATTGGGTTGATTTATTTTCTGAAAATTCAATCATTTGCATGATTATTTCCAGTTTGTTCATTGGCAGTATCTATCCTTTAACACAGATTTACCAGCATCAGGCCGATAAAATCGACGGGGTTATTTCTATCAGTTATAAATTGGGTTACACAGGTACTTTTGTCTTTTCCGGGTTGCTTTTTTCGGTAGCTGTTATATTGATGTTCTTCTATTTCATCATGAAACAACAGTCAATTGCCCTGATAATCTTCTTATTGATGATGCTTCCTGTTTTTTACAGACTTTCCGTCTGGTTTGCAAAAGTGAGGAAAGATACCGTACATGCCAATTTTGAGAATACAATGGATATGAATATGCTCACCTCTTCCATTATGAATCTTTATTTCTTACTATTAATCGTAAATCGTTATGGAAACTGGTTCTAACGAAAGCAGGATAATCTCCATTGGAACTGCTGTTCCAGAATATTCAACGAGTCAGGATACGATTCTTCAATTTATGCATCAGGCATATAATGATCCGACAGCTTCGCGAAAGTTAAATGTATTGTTTCACCAGAGTGCCATTAATAGCCGACATTCAGCAATTCCCGATTTTTCTGATACCGACCAACGTTCGCTATTCCCCCTTACTCACGAAATACCGACCGTGACTGAAAGGATCGATGTTTTTAAGCAAAAGGCATTACCGCTTTCAGTCAAGGCCATTGAAAATGCATTTAAAAACATTCAGACTTCTGTTGCTGAATTTGGAATAACTCATCTGATTGCGGTTACCTGTACCGGAATATACAATCCGGGACTTGACATTGAATTGATGGAGGAATTGGATTTACCTCCCGATACTTTCCATACCGGGCTTAACTTTATAGGCTGCAATGCCGCTTTTCCTGCCTTGAGAATCGCTGACAGTATTGTCAAATCTCAAGCTGATGCAAGGGTTTTGGTTGTTTGCGTGGAGCTTTGTACATTGCATTTTCAGCCTAAAAATGATATCGACAATTTGCTTTCAAATACCATATTTGGAGATGGAGCCGCTTCCGTAATCATGGTTTCCGAATCGTTTGCCAATGAGCAGAATCTAAAGGGATTTTCGTTGAAAGGATTTAGTCCGATACTTCTCAAACGGGGGAAAGATTTAATGGGATGGAATGTCAATTCTGTAAATTTCGAAATGATTCTTGATGCCGGAATACCTGATTTTCTGGGAGAAGAACTGGGCCAATTGATGATCGCAGTATCAGAAAAACTTCATCTCACACCAGAGAATATTCATCACTGGGCAGTGCATCCGGGAGGCAAGAAAATACTGGAAGCAGTTCAGCGCCGATTACAACTGAAAAACGACGAACTGAAACATTCCTATGCAGTACTGCGGAATTATGGAAACATGTCATCGCCCACTATTTTGTTTGTATTGAACGAACTACTTAAAAGCAATCCCAAGTCCGGAGAAACGGTATTTGCCATGGGATTTGGACCCGGAATCAGTATCGATACAGCTTCAATGGTCTGTCATGGTTTCGTTTAAAAACCGTTCCAGCCAAACGGAACTGATGGATGCTCCGGACATTCCGGTTAAATTACTTCATAAAAATCTGGGAGAACTGGATATTCTGAATCGCTATCTTGGAGGGCATTCCATTTCTATTGAAGGTATAAAGCGGTTGATAACAGATCGCAAGAAGGTTTATCACATTGTTGATTTGGGTTGCGG
>JBBQJD010000048.1:0-27592 GCA_038325595.1 Bacteroidales bacterium
TTAACATGGAGTTCATAGATAATTGTTTTATGTAGCGGTATCCTGAGCTGGGTATCACCCTGCCAGTCAAAAACTTTATCTATAACCACACTTTTTGGCAGGAATGGAGCACTATCTGCATCACTGAATGAATGATCCTCGTCTGGGTGATTTATCTGGTAGGAGAACAATGCATCGTTCCATATGATTGTGCTGTTTATGGAATACGAATAGGGGCAAATAAGCAGTTTATGAGGATTAAACCTTGTCCCTTCAACCGGATTGAAAATTCCATATACCCTGTAACCGTAAAGTTGCCCGGGTTTGATACCGGGCAGGAATACATGCCAGTTATCGTGAGTTCTTTCAGTAACCTTGATTTTACTTTCCCGTCCTTCTTGATCAAAAAGACATAATTCAACCGATTCTGCATGTTCTGCAAACAATGCAAAATTCACTCCGATTCCGTCATATGTAGCACCTAAAGGATAAGGATTTCCAGGCCAGGCTATAAGATTTCCTTCGTTCATATAGTCAAATCAGATTTAAAATGTATAATCACTTATTAAACAAAACTCTATTGATCATGTTTCTTATAAGACTACCTTTTTAAAATAAAATGACGCGCCGGGCTCGCCCTGGGGGATATAAGCTTTTCGAAAAAACCTTTTACACCGACGGATAAAATAAGGAAGACCGGCTTACCGGATGATCAGTTATAATGTTTGTCCCGGTATTGAAAAACATAACATTTCTCAATCCGGGACAAATATGCAAACACTGACTAATTATAAATTTGAATAATTCAAATAAACTACCTGTTTATATCATCTCTGATGCTTTTAGCAGAATCCAGGTGCATAAGCAAAACTGGTAATGTTTTCGCTGCAAAAGCTTTTAGATCAGGATTTTTACCATCCTTAGCAAATTTCTTGAATTTATCCACATCTTTCTCATGATCGTCAACCATTTCCCTGATGTATGCATCATCAAAATCTTCGCCTGATTTTTCCTGAAGATCAGTCATTTTACGGCGATGCGAATCTTCCATATCGGAAATAGTGACATTTTTGCCTGATGCTATACTCCGAAGTTCCTCATTAGCTTTTGAATGATCTCTGACCATCATAGCACCAAATTGTTTAACACGCGAATTCTGAGAGTTCTGCTGGGCATATCTTCCCAATTCAACCTCCATCATGCCTCCGCTTGCAGCTTCTATGATGAAATCTTCATCAACATCCATATCATTGCTTCTGGCACCCATTCCGGTTTCAGTATTAGCCCTGTATTTGTCATCCGTGTCATCAGTTGTTTCATTCAGACTCTGACGGTTACCTGGCTGACTATTGCATGATAACATGACAGGTATAATCAGAAGTAATAAGAATTTTAAAGCTTTCATATTCATATTTTTTTAATAAAATTCTTTTTCAGATCACTGCTATCTGTATGGATTACCTTGGTGTTGTTCCGGTTCCGGAGCTCCCGGGCGCTAAAGTTCTGGAAGTGTCACTTCTTTGTGTACCTGTTGAAGTACTGCTTCTTCCGCTCTGTGTACCTGACTGGGTACTTCCTGAGCCTGATTGATCAAACTGGCTGCCAGAACGTGATTGTCCGCTCTGGGTTCCTGATGTGTCAGCCTCACTTCCGGTTGAAGGAGAAGTAGTAGTGCTTCTGCCTGACTGACCTGACTGCTCAGTGCGGCTTCTTTGTTTTACAGTATCCTGATCGTTATCATAACTTCGTCCACGCATACCGCTTTCATCGGATCTTTCTCTATTTTCGTTTCCGCTGCCTGCCTGGTTACAAGCCATCATGAGGGCAGGTATGACAACTAATAGCAATAATTTTAATTTTTTCATATTTCTCAATTTTAAGATTAACAATTTAGAAAAATAGGTGAGCATTTTCCCTGCTCACCTTTTCCTTTTGTGCTGATGATTTCATATAAGGTATTTACCTTGTTGTTCCTGAACTTCCAGGGGTTGTCGAACCAGGGGTTGTCGAACCAGGGGTTGTAGAACCAGGGGTTGTTGAACCAGGGGTTGTCGAACCAGGGGTTGTTGAACCAGGGGTTGTTGAACCAGGGGTTGTCGAACCAGGGGTTGTCGAACCAGGAGTTGTTGAACCCGGAGTTGTTCCATACTGGCTTCCGCTCTGGCTGCCTTGTCCGCTTCTGCTGCTTCCGCTTGTTCCGGGAGTTGTGCTGTGATCAGGAGTTGTTGTGCTGTGATCGTACATTGAAGTATCACTTGATGAACGATCCATCCCTGTTCCACTCTGGCTTCCGCTGCTTCTTGAACCCATTCCTGAACCTGATTTGTCTTTCAAACCCCAGACCTCAACTTTAGCTTTATCGGAACGCCCTGCAGCCATTCCTGATGCATCCTTCTTGTAATTAAAGGTAACCTTATCAAGTTTCTTGTCTGTATTGCTAAGCGATACTACTTTGCTTTCGCTTTCAGCTTTGATCGGGCTTTCAAGATTAACAGTCTGTTTGCTGTCATCTTCATACTGTAATTCAACATTGGAAAGATTTACTGTTCCATCTTTTGCTTTGAATTTGATAGCTGTGAACTTGTCATTTGTATTGAATGAAAGTTCCTCTTTGTCTTTGCTGAAATCAATTGACTTTTCTCCTATTTTTTGCCACCCATCCTTTGAATCTTTATCACTTTGCATCGATGATGAAGTGCTGGATTGTGACTGGGTTGACTGGGATTGTGTAGCTTGTGCAAGTACCATCCCTGATATCCCTGCTGTAAATAATAAACTCATAAATACCTTTTTCATAATTTTCAGTTTTAATTATTAATTTTTACTGTACAAAGTTGTACATGATACTGGTTGTTAGTGTTACATAACTTCTGCATTAGATTACATCATTTTCAAAGACCTCTTATCATTTCATCTACTTCTTCTTTCGAGCGTCCAAGCTTTTTCTGAAGTCTGCTGAGTAATTCCTCTTCTTTTCCTTCCTCATACATCAGATCATTATCTGTAAGGGTAGCAAACTGTTGTTTGAGTTTCCCTTTAATCTCCCCCCACCTACCTTTAATTTCTGTTGAGTTCATAGTTTTTCGTTTTAATTATTTAACTAATATTTCTATTGGCAAAATTAGATGCAATCTGTGTTTCAGAAGTTACATGATTTGATTAAAAGATTACAGGATTGCCAACATGGATTTAATAATGTAACTAAATAAAAAAATTATATAACATCAACCATTTTAAGCTTAAGACCTTTGTATAATGAAACTAAAGGATTTAATTAATCACTTTAAAAATCAGATAATATGGAAACAAATTCAAATTTTCTCACAGGGTCCTTCAGAGACCGGTCATCTGCTGAAAGAGCATATGAAAGATTACGCGAAAGAGGGTATAGCGATGATGAAATAAATATTATGATGTCGGATGAAACCCGTAAAAAATATTTCGAAAAGGAGAGAAGGAAAGATGATGAATCTGACTTCGGAAATAAAGCAATGCAAGGGGCAGGGGCTGGTTCAGCTATTGGTGGAGCCATAGGAGCCACAGCCGGTATCATTGCAGCCATAGGTACAAGCCTGGTTATCCCGGGTTTAGGCTTTGTTATAGCTGGTCCCCTTGCTGCGGGGCTTGCCGGAGCCGGAGCCGGTGGAATAACAGGAGGAATTGTAGGAGCTTTGGTTGGTGCAGGAATCCCTGAGGATCGTGCAAAGAAATATGAAAAAGGAATCAAGGAAGGCGATATTGTCATGGGCGTCCAGCCACGTAATGAAGATGACGCCTCGTACCTCGAAGAAGACTGGCGGCAGTATGAAGCTCATGATATTTACAGATAATATTCGATAAACCGGAGGATCGGTTGAAAAATGAATAGTTGTTTTATTTAAATGTCAAATTAAGAAAGCCGTTTGGTTAAATATGAGAAAGCCGTTCTTACAGGACGGCTTTCCTATTTTCAAAAATCTTAAAAATACCTGACATGTAAACTTTATTGCACCATGATATGTTTATATGTGTGAATTATATAAACAATTTAAAAAATAATATAAACGGCAGGGATAAGCAAAGGCTAATTTTACATAGCGCTCAAATCGTGATAATGTAACTGCGTTTCGAATATAATCAACTTTAAAATAAAAAGTATTGTGAAATTCCAGATTAAATGTGATATAAACCGGGCCTGTAAAGTAATTCTCGAAGAATACCTGGAAAGACTCGGGATACCATATAATATAAGCAGCTTTGGGGAAGTGCAGTTTAACGGACCAATATCCGATGATCAATTTAAAATATTCGAACAAACACTTAACCGGTACGGGATCGAAATAATTGACAATCCCAAAAACGCTATCGTACAGAAAATAAAAGAAGTTATCATCGAAATGGTGTATAAAAAGGAAAAGCTGCCCGACTCAAAGATCTCAGCTTACCTGGCAGAAAGAATGAACCTCAGTTATGGATACCTTTCTAAAATTTTCTCAGAAGTAACTTATACCTCAATTGAAAATTTCATGATTATCCAGAGGATAGAACGGGCTAAACAGCTCATAATAGAAGAAAAATTAACCTGTACAGAAGTTGCATGGAAAATGAATTACAGCAGCGTCGCTCATTTATCATACCAGTTCAAGAAAACAACAGGATTAACTCCAACTGTATTCCAGAGGATTATTGAAAGAAGAAATAGCCAGGTAAATAACCAGGACCCAACCCCATAAAAAAAATATAATGAAAAATTACATGGAAAATGATGCACTCAACATTCTTCTCGCTGATGATGATGAAGATGACCGTGTATTTTTTAAAGAAGCTTTTCAGGAGATAAGAGTCAAAACCAGGGTATCCACAGTTAATGATGGCCTTCAATTAATGAATTATCTCAATAATCCTGCCAGTATATTGCCAAATGTTGTCTTTCTCGATCTTAATATGCCTGTTAAAAGCGGACTTGAATGCCTGGATGAAATCCGGAAAAATCCCCGGCTCAGGAGTCTTGCCGTGGCTATCTATTCCACATCGTCGTCAGAAGAAAATATTGAGGAAGCATTCGTAAAAGGAGCAAATATCTATATAAAAAAACCTAATGATTTTTCTGTACTGAAGGTTATTCTTGAACAGGTAATCAATATGAACTGGCAATATCATACATCGGGGTTGAAAAAAGAAACCTTTTTATTAAATATAAATAGTTATTAGGGAATGAATTTTCTAAAACATAACCTAACACCTATTGTGTTGGTGAGCGTTTTGGTTCTTTCAATTTTTACCCTGTTTTTCGCGGCAAGCCTCACTTATAATCAGATTGCAACACGGACCTCCTCTGAAAAACAAGTAGTCAATTCCTACCGTATTTATGTTGAACTGGAGCAGTTGAATTCAAATACCAAAGATGCAGAATCCAACCAGCGGGGGTTCCTGTTAACAAATGATTCCACCTTCCTTCGCGCCTATTTTGATGCTCTCAATAAAGTGGAGAATTCGTTTGCAAGCCTTAAGTTACTTACACAGGAAAAACAGAAGCAGAGAATGAGCCTCGATACTCTGGTTCATCTTATTAATCATAGGATCTCTTTTCTTAACAATGTATTAAGCAGGAATGACCTCAAGATAAATACCTCTGATACACTTACACTTGTGCTCGCCATTGGAAGGGATATTATGAACCAGACAAGGGAACAAATAAGAAAAATGGTTAATAACGAAATTAAATTATTGGAAACCAGGGAAATGCAGCAAGTGAATGATATTAAATTCCCTCCATTTTCCATATTATTCATTGTGCTCTTTTCTTTAATGGTTTTCATCATATCATTTTTCAGGATAAACAACGATCTGAAAGGACTCGCCAAGACTAATAATCAGCTTTTAATTAACAGTGAAATTTTTGAACATTCGGAACAAATAGCAAATATAAGTTATTGGTACTGGGACATTAAGGAAGACAAACTTACTTTTTCAAATAACCTGTACCGGCTGCTTGGCTGTGAACCTCATGAATTTGAACCAACATTCGAGAATTTTATTGAATTCATTCATCCCGATGACAGGCATCTGCTTCTTAACCGGGCCCAGAATACACAAACCGAAATAGTGCCTGCCATGACTTATTTCCGTGTAATAAGAAAGGATGGCATTATAAGGCATTTCAAGTCAATCGGAAAACTGATTACAGATAACTATGGAACACGTTTCAGCATCGGGATAAATGCAGACATTACCGAACAATTTGATAAGGACAAACTGCTTGAACAAAAACTCGATGACCTGGAGAGATCAAATAAGCAATTATCGGCATTCAATCATATTGCAAGCCATGACTTGCAGGAACCTTTACGTAAAGTACAGACATTTATTTCCCGCATAAGAGAGGTGGATCCCGAATCCATTCCCGATAAAGTAAAAGATTATCTGACCGGTGTTGATAAGGCTACAAACAGAATGCAAAAATTCATCATGGATCTTTTACTTTACTCCCGGGCCAACAAGGCTGATAAAAAGTTTGAACGGGCTGATCTGAATGAAATTCTCGAAAACTCAAAACGCGACCTGTCACAACGGATTGAAGAAAATAATGCAGTTATTAATTGCGCCTCACTTTTGCCAAAGCTTTTTGTTATACCTTTTCAGATTCACCAACTTTTCATAAATATTATTTCAAACTCAATAAAATACAGCAAACCAGGAATTGATCCCGTAATTAATATTAAGACCAAAGTTGTTAAAGGAAAGGATATTCCCGGTTATACTGAAGATTCTGACAGGCGATTTTACAAGATCGCCTTTTCAGATAACGGCATAGGCTTTGACCAGCAATATGCCGATCATATTTTTACTCTTTTTTACAGATTGCACAGCAATAAGGAGTATACAGGAACCGGAATTGGCCTTGCAATCTGCAAAATAATAGTTGAGAATCATAAAGGATTTATCACGGCTGAAGGTCTTCCTAATGTAGGCTCAACCTTTTTTGTTTACCTTCCGGCATAATATCTTTTATCTATCGTTTTTCACGGAATCTTTGTTCGGCTCTTTTGGCCTGGCGGTTTTGGAAGGTTCAATTCTTCCGGAATGCACATTTGCATAAGCTCGCGTAAACTCTGCTCCATAAAATACGATCATCGAGGAATAAGATACCCAGAGCAGAATTAATATTATTGATCCGGCTGCACCATAAGCCGTGGCAGGATTGGCTTTCCCAAAGTACAGGCTAAGTGCGAATTTCCCGATCTCAAATAATACCGCGGTGAGGATTGATCCTACCCATACATCACGCCATTTTATCTTTGCATCAGGAAAAATCTTCAGCATTAATGCAAATAATATACTAAGTATAGCAAGCGAATGACTTTAACAGCCCTGATAAAAATTCATTTCGAAAGGGAAGGGCTTTAAAAAAGGATTTAGTCCGGGTAAACTTAATTTACCCGGACTATACCCTTTCAGTTTAGATTATTTCAGGATTTACATCACTTGTTACATCATGAAATCTTGAGCTTCCTTTATCCATTAAATCGCTGGCGCGATTTTTTGTGCGCTCTACTGTCTTATTTATTTTGTCTTTTATATTTCCCCGAAGATCTTCCCCTTTTTGGGAAATCAATCGACGGGTATTTACCCCTTTATCGGGTGCATATAATAACCCCAGAGCGGCACCGGCTGCGGCGCCTGCTACTACACTTAAAATCACTTTTCCTGCATTCATAACTTCTTGTTTTAAAATTAATTTAACTAATACTTATCTGTATTTACTACTTTCCGGTTTTGAAGTTCTTTCATATCTTCTCCTTTCCCTTCTGCTAAAGAACCGAATCAGCAAAGTGATAATTGCCAATACCAGTAACAAATGGATAATCATCCCCAGACTATAGAAGAAAAAACCAACTGCCCAGCTCATAATAAATAATGCTGCGAGAATATATAGGAATCTTGTCATTTTTCTTTTTTCAATATTATCTTCTAAACCTTCTGCTTATAACAATTATTATTATAACAACAACTATCACAATAAAAGCTCCAATACCAATACCGGTCTTAAATATACCGTCTATAATATCACAACCTGACAGTGTTAAGATCGCAAGTATAAAGAGGGGAATCAGTGTTGAACCTGTCAATCGAGGCATTTTTTCAGATTTCATACGCCGATTTATTTAATGATTTAATTCTTTCTACAAAGTTGGCTACCTTATTAGTAAAAGACGTTATATAATTTCCCAATAATCTTTCATAATATCAATTACAAGGTCATTCAATAAGAAAAGCCGGCATATTCGTGCCGGCTTCAATAACAATCCCTGAGAAAGGTTTTATCAGTAAATACTATTTTGATCTTGACTTTGACGAACGGGATGTTTCATCACTTTCTTCATATTCTGCTGCTTCTAAATTTATGGATGATTCAGCAATCTCAGAAAGTTTTATATCTGCTTCTTTCTCTTCATTCAGAGTCTCTTCAAGTAAAGCTGCTGCTTCATTTTCACCTAAGATTTCAGCGAATGACCTGAGTGTTCCATAAGATGCTATTTCATAATGTTCAATTTTCTGAACTGCTGAAATAATACCTGCATCCCTGACCACCCCTTCTTCTGTAGATTCCATTATGTTTTCTCCCTCTTTAATCAGTCCTTCCATAGCTTCACATTTTTCAGCCTCAGGTTTAGTGCCCAGGGTTTCGAAAACATCCTCAAGCCTTTTTACTTGCTTAACTGTGAGCTGCACATGATATGTAAGCGCATCAACCAACTCCTGGGAGGTTACATTTTTAATGACTTTAGGCATGGCTTTGGTTAGTGCTTTTTCAGCCCAGTACAAGTCCTTTAACTGATCTTCAAACAGTTCCCTGAGACCCTGTGCGGCATCAGAACTTGCCTTGATGGGTTTTGATCCTTTTTCTATTTTAGCTTTCATGTTATCTGGTTTTAAAGTGAATAAATCAGTATTTCAAAATACAAAGGTTGAAATGATGCACTTTGAAAGCGTTACATAATTTTGATAATATTTTACATAATATAGCCTTGGGGAATTTTTGCCTTTTATTATGAAGCTTTCGACTTTGACAAGCTTGCCTTTAGTTGATCCATAAGATTCTCAGAGCTGGTATGAGTAATCTTAAGTTTCCTGATCTTTCCTTTTTTACCCGCCGCCCTGTCTTTGATCACTTTGAGCAAAGCCGCAGCATACTCATCTTTATATTTTTCAATGTCAAATGGCTCTGAATACTGGTTAATAAGAGCAAGAGCCATTTTTAATTCTTCAGGTTTTACTACTGATTTTGGCGGAATTTTCAAGTCCCCGGCAGAACGTATTTCCTGGGCGAAACGGATTTTGCTTAATACTAAAACATTATCCTTTGGTTTGACTACTGCCAGTGTTTCTGCAGTACGCAACACAAACTGGGCTAATCCAACCTTACCTGATTTTGCCAGGGCTTCCCTTAGAAGTGCATATGCCTTTTCCCCTGCCTTTTCAGGTTCTGTGTAATAAGAATTTTCAAAATAAATTGTATCAATCTCATCTTCCTTTATAAAATGGTTTATCTCAATGATCTTGCTCTTTTCAGGAGCTGCTGCTTCGAAGTCTTCATCTTCGAGCATTATATACTCTCCCTCCAGCTTATAGGCTTTGGCTATGTTCTCCCACGTAATTTCCTTTCCGGTGGCTTCGTTTATCCGTTTGAGACGAACCTTTCCCATGTCCCGCTTGTCAATCATGTCAAGATTAATGGTACTTTGCTCAGTAGCGCTGTACAATTTAACAGGGATGTTTACCAGCCCAAAGTTTATTGAACCTTTCCATATAGATCTCATAATCAAAGATTTTAAGTTATTAATACAACTGCTCAATGCTCAGGATCTCGGCAGCTTCAGCACTCTTAACAGCATCATTTGTTATGGCATTGAACAGTTTTTCATCAATTGATATGTTTTCTGTTGTACTTCCCATTCCTTGTCATAGTTTTTGCAGAATTAACCATTAACTATCTCACCACCATTTACATGGATAATCTGGCCTGTTATATAACTGGAATCACGGCTGGCCAGGAAGACATATGCAGGAGCTACTTCAGAAGGTTGCCCCGGACGCTTCATAGGGCTGTCAGTACCAAATTTCTGAACATGTTCCGGAGAAAAAGTAGCCGCTATAAGAGGTGTCCATATCGGTCCGGGCGCTACACCGTTTACCCGGATTCCTTTTTCCACAAGATTCGAAGAAAGGCTCCTTGTAAAAGTAACAATTGCTCCTTTTGTTGAACTGTAATCAATCAGTCCCGCTGAACCACGATACGCTGTTACAGATGTTGTATTAATTATACTTCCATCCTTCTGCATATAGGGCAGAACGGCCTGAGTTATCCAGAACATTGCCAGAATATTCACTGAAAAAGTGTGGATGAGATTTGCCGAACTTATTTGCTCAAAGTCATCAGCAGGATACTGAACAGCTGCATTGTTTACCAGAACATCAACCTTCTGAAATGATTTAGTGATTTGCTGAATTGCTTTTTTACAATTTCCTTCTTTTGAAATATCAACAGCTACAGAAATACATTTCTTTTTAAATTTACTTTTTATATATTTTATCGTAAATTCTGCATCAGTTTTTTCCTCCGGTAAATGGATTATTGCAACTGTAGCACCCTGTTTTGCAAAAGCGACAGCAACAGCTCTTCCGATTCCGCTGTCGCCACCAGTTATAATGCAATTTTTACCCTCGAGCTTATTACTTCCCGGTGAATCATCATCAAAATCCGGCAATGGGTCCATTTTATGTTCTAATCCCGGTAAAGACTGGGATTGCTTCTTGAAAACTTTCTTTTTCGGATTTGATTTTTGCATGACTTGTGTATTATTATGTTTTCTTTTCAGGAACCTTTTTACCTTCTTCCCTGGCTTCACTCAAGCCTATAGCAACTGCCTGTTTGCGGCTTTTTACTTTTTTCCCTGATCCCGATTTAAGGGTTCCTTTTTTGAATTCATGCATTGTCTTGCCTACTTTCTCCTGTGCTGCTTTGGAATATTTAGCCATACCTTTATTTTTTTTTGTGACTTTTATTTACAACAAAGGTGAAAACTGATAAGAATAAAGATGTTATACCATTCATTGAAAATGTTACATCATTTAAATAAGGATCATGTATGAAAAGATGTAAGTTAATCATGATATTATGTAACATCGGCCATTTGTAACATGCTGATCTTTGTATCAATAATAAGCTAATACTGTCAAACTGAATTATTATTCTTTAATTTTCTTAATACATTTCAATTATGGGAAATATCCTTTATGTTATCGCAGTTGTTCTGATCATCGCATGGTTAATCGGATTTTTGGGATACAGTGCAGGAGGACTTATTCATATCCTTCTTGTCGTTGCAGTAATTGCAATTATTCTCAGGTTGATACAAGGCAGAAGCGCGCTATAAGCCTGCTTCTGATTGGGGAGTTGTCTGCTCCGGAGGGAAAAGTTATTAACCTGGTTATTTAACTTGGATATGTGGAGTAAGATAAAGGCATACAGCTCCCCTTAACAAATACACCATTTCAGCTGTAATCATTCAAACCTTAATATTATCTGGAGATATTTCAGTCCCGGATGATATTTCTTTTTCATCCGTCCGGGCATTTACCAGGAGATACATACAGTGAAAATAATAAGGTAGCCGGAAAGGACAAAAAGTTCATTGGATATGTTAAACCTGTAATCAAGGATCTTGATATTGTCGGGCCTCAGGACAGGAAGGATAGTTTTCTGAACAAATTATGGGAAGGAATTGTAAGTATTGCCGGATCAATACTGGAAAATAAAAAGGAAGATCAGGTAGCTACAAAAATTCCGATTTCAGGTGATTTTGATGATCCTTCCATACAAACATGGTATGCCATTATGAATGTTTTGAGAAATGCATTCGTCCAGGCTATTTATCCTTCAATAGATAACCAGATCAATCTGGCTTCAATGAAAAAACTGAATAAGAAGGATAATGAAAAAGAAACAATCCTTGAAAAGATCTTTAATGATTCGGATGAGAAAAAGGATGATAAAGACAGGAAAGAAGATAAAAAAGATCGAAATAAGGAAGAGAAAAAGGATAAGGAGGAGAACAAAAAATGATTGGGTCTGTCACTAATCCGGTTTTTCGCGACATCTATGCTCCGGTTGACGGTTTTGCAGTAAATGGAGGGGAAAAAAAATTAAATTATAGCAGTTTTGACTGCTTAGACAACTTCTCATCTGCAATGATCTGTTCTTCTGACAATGGTAAAGTAAAGATAAATTTACTCCCCTTCCCGACTTCACTTTCGGCCCTGATCTCTCCGCCATGCTTCATTACAAAATCCTTAACGAGAAGTAAACCAAGCCCGGTTCCCTCTTCTCCTTTTGTGCCTTTTGTTGAGGTGCTTTCGCCAATGTGAAATAGCTTTTCAATTATATCTTTTTTAATTCCGATACCATTATCGCTTACAGAAAGCATCACCATGTTATTCTCCTTAATAGTTGTAACAACTATTTTCCCACCCGGCCTTGTAAACTTAACAGCATTTGAAAGAAGATTTCTTAAAACAGTGCTAATCATTGGTTTATCTGCAAAAACATTGATGTTATCGGGTATAATCTTTTTAATTTCAATTGATTTTTGCCAGGCTGAGTCATTTATTAATTCTGTCACTTCATCAATAACTGAAATAATATTAATTTCTTCAGGATTAAATTCCATTCTGCCTGTCTGTAATCTTGACCATTCTATAAGGTTTGTCAGCAAATCCATGGCACGCCATGAGGAATTATGAATTATAGTTGCAAATTCCTTTATATCACTATAATCATTAACCCGAATTTTTTCAATCAGAAGTTCACTGAAACCTATGATGCTCGTAAACGGACTTTTCAGATCGTGAGTGATAATTGAAAAAAATTTGTCTTTGGCAGCATTAAGCTCAAGCAGCTGTTCTTCAGCTTTCCTGAGCTTTTCTATATCATCAGAGAGTTGCCGGTTAGCCTCTTTAAGCTTCGATGATCGTTCCTCAACCATCTCCTGCAGATAGTTCTGATAATTAGTTATTTCTGTGATATCTGAGACTATGATACAAATATCACCTTCCATAGTCGGAGGCAGGGCGACAAATGAAAGTTGTAAAGTAACTCTTTTCCCATTTAACTGGGATGAAACCACCCCCCTCACTTTTCTTTTCAGCCCGGCATTAAGCAGTCTCCTGAATTCCCATGTGTCACCAGCTTCTATAAACCCTGAAAAATCCGATCCTGCTATTTGCTCAGGCGGTGTGGAAATTATTTCAGAAAACCTGTGATTACTGTACAATATTATCCCGGAAGTCGAAACGGTAACAGCGCCTTCATCCATTTCTTCTATTATCATCCGGTAAGGAGTTTCGGAGGACGCAAGTGAAAACACCTTTTCACCACTGCTCCCTGAAACAATGATTGCATCTACTTCTCCATTTCTTATAGCATTTATTGTCTCCTCCGCCTGGCTGAGTTGAGATCGTAAATCCTCAATTTCAAGAAGTAACTTTGTTTTTATTGGTGTCTCTTTCCCCATTACCAGTCTTCTGAATCAGGTGGTACTTCCATGTAAGCCTGAATGAGGACAAAAAGTCGTTATTGCTGTAAATAAAGATTTAAGTTTCATGCTTAATGGAATGAATAAAACAAATTCTGGTCATTTAAGTTCGCTTTTTATGATTATTTCAGCAACTCTGGCAGCTATTGCAGGGGCGTTTACCGGAAGCAGGATTTTGAAAAAAATTACTTTAAGGTCTATTCAGGTTATGGTGGCTATAATGCTACTCATTATTTCAATTGGTTTGGGAGCAGATTTAATCTGAATTATACAGAAGAATTATCGGTTGAACTTATTTAAACCCTGTTTGTTTTTCTTGCGGAATTCGACAACCAACGGTTTAAGCTGGTCGGTAGATTCAATATTGAGCCGCTCGGGACGATCAAAAAGAATAACAGCAAAAAGTCTAGCCTGACAATCAGGTCACAACCTCATAGACGTCAACCTAAGATCTTTAAAAATCAGAATATATCAGTTGCCTGGTCACCCCTCCTTCAAAAACTAATCTTTATACACAACTAACCTTCATTGATTTTCTTCGTTAGCCCCTTACCCTAAAGGGTGCGAAGAAAATCAATTACTCCCTTAACCAGAGAAGTTCGGGGTCCTGAAGGCCTCTCCCCCTGACCCCTCCCACTTCGGGGGAGGGTCAGGGGGAGAGGCCAGGCAAAACCAGCAGATTTATGCAGTTTCGAGATGTGATAAAAGATTAGCTTCAAAAAGGAGAGCCCGCCCCGCAAAAAGCGGGGGGAAATTAACATCTTGTTATTCTGCTATATATAAATATTATGATTTTTAAAGGCTTCTTAAGTTGACAGCAATGCCCTGGCCCCCTCCCCCGTGACCTCTGTCACAACCTTCTGTCGCTGATTCCTGTATAATATTCTATATTTATGGTATATTAAATTTCTATATACTACAGCGGCTTTAATAACTTATAGCTTTATAATGAAACCAGCCCGTTACATACTTCCTGTCCTTTTAGGTGTTTTATTCTGGAGCTGTGAAGATGAAATCTCTGCAGATCTGAAAGTCGGCAATCTGAAATGCGAGTATCTGACTGCAGCCGTTTTGGCTAAACCTGATCCCGGATTCAGCTGGGAACTGGCTTCACAGGTCAACGGACAATTACAGTCTGCATGGCAGGTTATCGTGAGCGATGATACGGTTAAGATTGGTGAAGGCAAAGGAAATATATTTGTGAGGATTGTAGCAACAAAACTGCAGCAATACACGACCAGAATCTATGATTACGAAGGCCAGGGAGATACTTTAAAACGCTTTGCCTTCGCACTTGCTGAACTACAGGTACTCAATAAAAATGAGGTCATTTCTGAAAATTGTCCTGTTTCATACAAAGATGCCTTGATTAAAGTTGACCGGGAAGACGGCTATGATCCTGATATGCACCTAAGGCAAAAGCATAGGCCATTGCCCTGCCGGGCTTGTCCGTCAGGAAAATATATTGTCACCTCGGAATTGTAGTTAAATAATCAGTTTCAATATTATGAAACCCACATGATTGCTCACAACCACAAACACGATAAAATATAATTTACAATCATGTGCGGTTCCATCATTCCATTAAAATAAAAATTATATTATGATGAAAAAAGGCTCTACGCTTGACCTTATTGCAAAGACACCTCTTATTCGTCTCGATAAAATTGACTGTCCACGTGGAGAAATCTATGCAAAGCTTGAATATTTACAACCGGGAGGCAGTGTAAAAGACCGGGTTGCCTTCCAGATTATTAAAGATGCCTATAAATCAGATAAATTAAAGAAAGGTCAGCCGGTAATTGAAATGACCAGCGGAAATATGGGTGCCGGACTGGCAGTTGTATGCAGGCAATTCGGCAATCCTTTTATTGCGGTAATGTCCAAAGGCAACAGTCCCGAGAGAAGAAAGATTCTTAAAGCCCTTGGAGCTGAAATATTACTTACTGACCAGATAGATGGTGAACCGGGAATGGTGACAGGCAGGGATATCGATTTTGCAGCAGCAACTGCGAAACAGATCGCAAAAGAAAGAAATGGCTTCTATGTCGATCAATTCAATAATCCTTCCGGAATGCAGGCTCATTTTGAAACAACAGGACCAGAGATCTGGGAAGATCTGAATGAAATTGATGTATTTGTAGCCTCTGTCGGTAGCGGAGGTACTTTCACAGGCACTTCGAAGTATTTAAAAACAAAGAACAGTAATATCAGGTGCATTGCCGTCGAACCTGAAAATGCAAGCATACTGAAAACCGGTAAGGTCTTAAACCCCAGACATTTGATCCAGGGTACCGGATATGGTATTGTACCTCCTCTCTGGAATTCATCTCTGGTCGATGAGATCATTACCGTTTCAGATAATGAAGTTGAGGAAATGACGAAAATATTGTCATCGGAACAAGGATTATATGTGGGCTATTCTTCTGGAGCTAATGTAAAAGCTGCATTGAAATATCTTAAAATGACTGGTTTGGATAAGAAAATTGTTACAATCCTTTGTGACTATGGGTATAAGTATTCTGATTTATAAGCATTTTTTTAACCGCAAAAAACGCAGGAAGAGCAAAGAAAGCATGTGCTTCTGATGCAGCAGCCTTTATTCAACAAAAGTCTCCTCAGTGTTGTTATTGATATATCTTGAATAAACATTTACAGGTATATGAACTTTGACAGGTTTCTGAATTATAATCCGGTTTTACTTGCTTTATGTGCTACTATGTTTACCTGGGCTGTTACGGCATTGGGGGCCTCAATGGTTTTTTTCTTTAAAACAATTAACAGGAAGATACTGAACTCTATGCTGGGCTTTGCAGCAGGAGTCATGATCGCAGCAAGCTTCTGGTCTCTCCTGAAACCTTCAATTGAACTGGCAGAATCAAATGGAGATACACCATGGGTCCCGGCATTGGTGGGATTTGTTTTAGGAGGATTGTTTTTGTTCCTCACAGATAAATTATTACCACACCTGCACATGAGCTTGTCTACCGATAAAGCGGAAGGAATAAAAACCACATGGCAAAGAAGCGTACTTCTGATAATGGCAATTACCTTGCATAATATCCCTGAAGGACTGGCTGTCGGTGTAGCTTTTGGTGCTCTTTCGAGCAATCCGGATACAGGAGCTTTAGCAGGAGCAGTTGCACTTGCAATCGGTATAGGACTGCAAAATTTTCCTGAAGGTGCGGCAGTATCGATTCCTTTAAGAAGGGAAGGCTTCACCAGGCTAAGAGCTTTCAATTATGGTCAGTTGTCAGGCGTTGTTGAACCCATAGCAGGAGTACTAGGAGCATATCTGGTTACTCATATAATGCCTTTGCTTCCATATGCATTATCCTTTGCCGCGGGAGCTATGATATTTGTTGTGGTTGAGGAATTAATTCCGGAATCACAGACCGGGAATGAAACAGATTTATCTACTGTCGGAGCTATGCTGGGATTTGCAACCATGATGGTGCTTGATGTTGCACTGGGCTAATTTTCTTTATCCGATCTGAACAAATGAGAATCTGTTTCGTTTAAACTAAAGTAATCATTAACTTATCCTGACACACAATATGAAAAGAACATCAATTGTTTCAGCAGGCCTGATATCATTGGTTATAATCTCACTAACCATTCTTCCGGGCTTAACATTCTCAAGTTGGACCAATAATGACCAATCAGGACAGCAATCTGCGGCAATGAATTATCAGAAATACTGCGCAGGATGCCATGGTCAGAATCTTGAAAAATTTGCTGCCAAAAGATGGATGGAGGAAAAAGGTAATGCATCTGCTGTGAGAAGCATCAAAAGCGGAATTGAGATTATGGGGATGCCGTCCTTTCAAAAAACTTTCACCGATGAGGAAATTGAAGCTCTTGCAGCATATGTGAAGAAAGGGATCCCTGAAGACAAAAGTAAATTGCAGCCTGCGCTGACTGAGGGTGGTGTAGTTTATTCTGAAGTTCAGCGCTTTACCGTCGATACAATTGTTTCAGGACTTAAAGTTCCCTGGGGCCTGGCGTTCCTTCCAAATGGTGATCTGCTGATCTCGGAACGGGAAGGTACGTTGCATACCTTTTCCAAAGGAAAGCTTTCCGCTCCAATTAGCGGTTTGCCACCGATAAGGGCAGAAGGACAGGGTGGATTACTCGATCTCTGCCTGCATCCTGATTATAAAAATAATGGCTGGATCTATATTGCATATTCAGCACTGAATACTGAAAGCAAAAAAACACTCAGTTGCACAGCTATATTGAGGGCAAAGCTTCAGAACGGAAAGCTTACTGACCAGCAGATGATATATAAAGGTAGTCCCGAAACTGCATATTCCCATCATTATGGTATAAAGATGGTGTTTGATAATAAGGGACATATCTTTTTTGGAAACGGAGACAGGGGACAACATTTCGATTTTCCACAAAAACTCGATAATACCAATGGCAAAATCCACAGACTTAATGATGATGGATCAGTTCCTGAAGATAATCCATTTGTCAAAACTGCAGGCGCTATTCCATCAATTTACAGTTACGGCCACAGAAACCCTCAGGGGACAGTGATTCATCCTGTTACAGGAGAGCTCTGGATTACTGAACATGGCCCAAGAGGCGGTGATGAACTTAATCTTGTCAAACCCGGTCTGAATTATGGATGGCCTGTAATATGCTACGGTATAAATTATGACGGAACAGTTCTTACCCCGCTCACAGAAAAAGAAGGTATGGAACAACCTGTATTCTACTGGATCCCTTCAATCGGACCGTGTGGCATGACATTCGTAACAGGTGATCGTTACAAGAATTGGAAAAACAACATTCTTGTCGGTTCACTCAGCTTTCAATACCTCGAAAGAATAGTCCTGAAAGAAAAATCCGTTATGCATCGCGAGAAACTTCTTGAAGGTTCAGGCAGGGTAAGGAATGTCGTAATGAGTCCTGACGGATATATTTATGTTGCCATTGAGAATCCTGGAAAAATCCTGAAACTGGTACCTGTTGAACAATAATGATTCCCTGGAGTTTAACCAAATTAAATCTCATAAATATCGATTATCGGAAATCAAAAAACAGATCCCCTTCTATGATTAAGCCTTCACGGCTGCATTTAATGATCTCATTTTTAACATTGATCACATTAAATGGGCAGTCTCAGAATTTAGAAGATTCTCTGCAGTATTCCCTGTCGATAGATACCACCATACTACTCAACGAAGTTTCGGTTGAAGCATATAAGGTTGTTGGCCGGCTTCATACCATTCCCGGAAGCTTATCTGTTCTTACCGGCGAAGATCTGAATATTTCAAATGGAACCAGCCTGGCAAACACCCTTAATACTCTTCCCGGGATAACCATGCAGACCGGAACTCACACTACAAGCAGAATTGTAATCAGAGGTATGGGCAGCAGGACTCCCTATAACTCCAACAGGATCAGGGCATATCTCAATGAAATACCGCTTACCACTGCAGATGGTGTATCAACACCCGAAGAAATTGATATGCAGAGCCTCGGTCAAATGGAAATAATAAAAGGCCCTGCCTCAGCTCTTTATGGTTCAGGTCTCGGCGGAAGCATAAACTTATACACTCCTGTAAAGTTGCTGAACGAGGGGAATGCCGGTGTTCAGTACGAAAGCTTCAATACCCTGAAAACTCATTTATCAGGAACTTTAAATAGCGGAAAAACCAATATCTGGGGAAGCCTGAGTCACTTACAGTCTGATGGATATCGTGAGAACAATGAATACAAACGAACTTCATTCCTGACAACTTTAAAATGGAAACAGCCTAAATGGTCATTGAATACAACATTGCTGATGATCAATGTGAATGGAGGGATCCCGAGTTCAGTTGGCAAAACTCTGTTTGAAGAGAATCCACTGGCAGCTGCACCCAACTGGAAAGCTATTAACGGCTATAAAAAATATATTAAAGGCCTCGGAGCAGTCACATTGACAAACAGCCTTACCGGGAATCTGAGTAACCAGTTTACCATTTTCGGAAAAATCAATGACAATTACGAAAAGAGGCCATTTAATAATCTTGATGATCAGTCCCTGAGTGGTGGATTCCGTAATAAACTAAACTATCATACAGAGAAGACAGATTTAATTATCGGAATGGAGTGGCTTTCCGAATTGTACGAATGGAAACTGGATCTCGATCAGAATCTTCTGAATAAAAACCGTGAGAATCGTATCCATCTGAATCTCTTCACAATGCTATATTACCGGCCCGTCCCGAAATTGAACATTTCAATCGCAGGTTCTTTGAACAATATCAGTTACCGCCTGAAAGACTTATATTCTTTAAACGGAGATCAATCAGGAACCCGAAAATTCCCCACGATCATTTCACCACGTTTTGGAGTCAATTATGCGCCTGGTGACAATTTTGCATTATATGCATCAGCCGGACATGGCTTCTCCCTTCCATCTCCTGAAGAAACCCTTCTGCCGGCCGGAGATATCAATCCGGATATAAAGCCTGAACAGGGCTTTCAGTATGAAATCGGATCGAGACTAATCCTGTTTAACAAGAGGCTGGAAATTGACGGAACACTTTACTGGATTGAACTTAACAACTTACTTCTGACAAAAAGATTAACAGAAGATATCTTTACAGGAATAAATGCAGGCAAAACACGTCATCAGGGATTTGAATTGCTTTTACGCAGCATTGTTTTTGATTATGCCGGATTTCCCGGAAAGCTAACTTCAATCTTTAGCTATACTGCTTCGCTAAACCGGTTTATACATTTTACCGATGATGATAACACTTATGACGGAAATGATTTGCCAGGTATCCCCGGGCAAACATTACAATCCATCCTTAAGTGGTATCCGATAAAAATGCTTGAATTAATAACACACTTTCAATATTCAGGAGATCAATATCTTAATGACAGTAATTCACTGAAATACCCGGGATATTTTCTGGAAAATATTAAACTGACAGCTCAGTTCAGGCAAAAGGAAAAAACCAGAATAAATGTTTATGCAGGAATTAATAATCTCACAGACAAAAAATATGCCTCTATGCTGATTGTAAATGCATTGGGATTCGGAAATTCGGAACCACGGTACTATTATCCCGGATTGCCCAGACATTTCTATGGAGGATTACAATTCCACTTTTGATTATATTTAATTGTCAACGGTCACCCACCTTATTAAAATCCGGAACATCAAACCTTATAACTCTTCTTAGCTTCCCGCCTGGGGGTGAAATATTTTGCCGGGCCGGGGTGGTTGGTTTGAATCTTCATATTACCTTTATTCTAATGGTTAAACGTGTTCCGGGAACCGGCCAAATGGATTTCTGAATTTGGTTAGTTGCTAAAAAATCAGGATATTTAGAGCACCAATCTGGGAGATATTCATATACATAAAGAAAATGTCAAAAATTATCAACCGCCGTAAGTTCTTCCGGGATTCTGCATTTTCAGCTGCAGGTCTGGTAATCGGCAGTAACCTGATAAATTTATCACCAAGGGCTGAGCTGACTCCCGAAGGTTTTAACCTCATGAAAGAGATAATGAAATACAGGAAGATTGATGCTCATGAGCACGTTGGATTAGGCGGCACGGTCGATGAACAAATAAGTATTGCTGACCGTCTTGGGATAGAAAAACTTTGTATTTCAAGACCGATCTCAGCAGATACTCCTAAAAAAGCAACTCCGGAAGAATTCAGGGAATGCAATGATTCCATACTTAATGCAATGAAAAAATTTCCTGACAGGTATCTTGGATTTCTTTTTATTAATCCAATTTACGGAAAAGAATCTCTTGAAGAGATAAAACGCTGTGTCGATCAGGGAATGGTAGGGCTGAAAGTTTATAACCAGGTAAAAATCAACAACCCTCTATTCTACCCGATAATTGAAAAATTCATAGACCTTAAAATGATCATTCTGATGCATGCCCATTGCGGAATCGGAGTAGGCGGCAAGCGCACTAAATATGGTAACGTTCAGCCAAATGCATCGATACCTGAGGATTTTGTTGAAGCTGCAAAAAGATACCCGGAGGCAATGTTCCAGTATGCCCATACCGGCGGTGGAGGTGATTGGGAATATGCCTGCAAGGCAATTAAAGATTATCCAAATATTTATGTGGATACCTCAGGCAGTAATAATGAAGGCAACATGATCGATTTTGCGCTTGAACATGTTGGCGAAGACAGATTGTTCTTCGGAACCGATGGTTCCTACTACCAGGGGGTAAGCGGGATTTTTGCTTCAACCTTGAATGATAACCAGAAGAAAAAAGTCTTTTTCGATAACTTTAATAAGATACTGAAAAGATCAGGAAGAAATATTCTTTAGCTTTTTCTTCATTTGTATTTATCCGCCGTAGCTTTCTTTGACAACTGAAGCTTTTTGGCGTAGGTTGAGCGACGGTGGACTTTGCGAACTCTTATAAACTCTTTAATGAACTATTGTATCTTTAAACCTCCTTTCCCGTTTCCCCCAAGGGGGCAAGCTAAGAGCATATCTGAAGGTATGATGCATGCACTCCTTCCCCCGTGGGGGAAGGCTGGGATGGGGGTCTTAAGTATTATACGGATTGATGTTCCTGAATTTTTAAATAAGGAAGGACATTTTGCGGTTAACGGATTTCTATACTGTTAACGGAATTTCTATACTTTCTGAAATGATAAAAATTGCAGCGATTATATTTGAAAATGATAAAAAAGAAATTCTGCTGTACTTACGAGATAATAAGCCTGGTATCCCTTTCCCGGAATACTGGGATCTTATCGGCGGTCATGTCGAAGAAGGAGAAACGCCTGAGGATGCATTAATAAGGGAGGTAAAGGAAGAACTGGATATTGACCTTAAGGATTATACGTTTTACAAAGAGTATGAGTGCCTTACAGGTGATGCTTACGAAAATATCAAATATATTTACAAAGGAAAAATAAACTTGCCCATAGAGGAAATCACACTCCTAGAAGGCGATCATGCAAGATATTTTTCATATGAGGAAATTCCATTTGTTAAATTTGCAAACATCCTGAAAACAATTGTGTTGGATTATATTCACGATAAAGAAACCGGACTAATTAAAATGTTATGACCAAATTTTTTAAGCCCATCTTTGCCTTTGTATTTCTGTTGTATTTATTATCATGTACGAATAAATCAAAGGAAGCAGATGGTCCCCCATTCACAAATAGCAACTTAAAATTCAGTAACCTTGCCGGATCCTGGGATGAAGGAATTCCTCTTGGAAATGGAATGGTTGGTGCACTTATCTGGAAGAAAGATAATAATCTGCGCTTTTCCCTTGACAGGGCAGATCTCTGGGACCTCCGTCCTATGGAGAACCTGAACAGACCTGAATGGAAATATTCCTGGGTAAAGCAGCAGTGGGAAAAAGATAATTATGCAAAGGTGCAGGAAATGTTTGATGTGCCGTATGACCGCAATCCTGCTCCATCAAAGATCCCCGGAGGAGCTCTTGAATTTGAAACATCTTCGCTGGGCGACATTGAATCAGTGGAACTAAAGCTGAAAAATGCATTGTGCGAAATAAGGTGGAAGAATGGTGTTGTTCTTAATACATATATAAATGCAGTTAGCCCTGTTGGCTGGTTCCGGTATACAGGTATTGATTCAGCAATGATTCCTCAGTTGATTGCCCCTGCCTACACTCTTGATAAAAAAGATGATGCTGAAAATCCTGTAACTGGTCAGGATTTACGACGACTCGGTTATCCTGCAGGTGAAATAAAAAAGGATGAAAATTCAATAACTTATAACCAGGAAGGCTGGGATGGCTTTAAATACCAGGTCAATGTACGCTGGAAAGAACAGGAAAATGGTATCGAAGGTTGCTGGAGTATCAGTTCCCAATTTCCGGATCATGAACTGCAGACGAGTGCGGAATCCCTTACTCAATCTGCATTTAATGAAGGCTATTCAGTCCAGTTTAAGCAACATGAGCAATGGTGGAAAGACTTCTGGTACCAATCAAATATTTCAATACCTGATACGGTGCTTAACAAACAATGGTATCTGGAAATATATAAGCTGGGAGCCGCAACAGGCAATGGTGCACCACCAATTTCACTTCAGGCGGTCTGGACAGCAGATAATGGGAAATTACCTCCCTGGAAAGGTGATTTCCATCATGATCTGAACACCCAGCTAAGTTATTGGCCCACATATAGTTCGAATCATCTTGAACAGGAAACCGGATACATAAAATGGCTCATTAAAAATAAACCGGTATTTGAAAAGTATACAAGAGATTTTTACCAGGTATCAGGTCTGAATGTTCCCGGAGTGACCACTCTTACAGGTCAGCCAATGGGAGGATGGATACAATATTCCTTTGGCCCTACAGTGTCGGCATGGCTCGGCCACCATTTCTACCTTCACTGGCGTTATTCCATGGACAGGGAATTCCTGGAAAAAGAGGCCTATCCATGGATCAGGGATGTGGCTCTGTTCCTGGAAGAAATATCAGTAACCGGGAAGGACGGACTCAGGAGACTTCCACTAAGCTCCAGTCCTGAGATATTCGATAACTCACGACAGGCCTGGTTTGAGGATGTATCCAATTTCGATCTGGGACTGATCCGCTGGACCTTTGAAAAAGCCGCTGAGCTTGCCGGAGAACTTGGCAAAACAGAAGAATCAGAAAAATGGGAATCGCTTCTTTCCCAGTGGCCGCTATATGACATCGACCTGAAAACAGGGTTTACATATGTGAAAGGATTACCATATGATCAGTCGCACCGGCACTTTTCACATCTTATTGCTTTTCATCCGCTTGGGTTAGTCGATGTTTCAAAAGGAGAACAGGATCAGCAGATCATAAAATCAACAATTGAAACTCTTGACAGGATCGGTCCCGATTGGTGGTGTGGTTATTCATACAGCTGGCTCGGAAATATCAAGGCCCGCAACTTCGACGGAAAAGGGGCAGCAGAAGCCCTGAAAATCTTTGCAGAGGATTTCTGCCTTCAGAACAGCTTTCATGTAAATGGAGATCAGTCAGGTACCGGAAAATCCAAAATGACTTACCGTCCTTTTACACTCGAAGGAAACTTTGCTTTCGCTTCAGGAATCCAGGAAATGCTTATACAGAGCCATACCGGAATAGTGAGATTGTTTCCGGCAATTCCTTCTGAATGGGAAAAAGCCGGTTTTAATAAATTGCGTACTGAAGGTGCATTCCTGATATCTGCCAGAAGGGAACAAGGAAAAGTAAGCAAAGTTACTATCCTCAGTGAAAAGGGTGGTGAATTGAAACTGCTCAATCCATTCATTGACAATTCTTTTGAATGCTCCATTCCATATTCCCTTAAAGAAGATATTATTGTAATCCAGACAAAACCAAGCCAGGAAATACATTTAACTGATTGAAGATCATGAATATTTATCATAAAGCTAATTGAATAATACACAGAGAAATACCTGGAGAAAAACCGGTCAATATCTTTTGCCGGAAAGAAAACCTTTGGTTACAACAGGTAAGTACGATATATATCCATCATATAAACTGGATGAAGATCAGATTTCTGAAGGGTTTTTGAAGCTTGCGGAATTTATCAGCCGGTATAAGAAAGTTGTAGTAGAAGGTTATGTGGGGGTATTCTACGATTTTTTCATGGAACAGCTTGATATGCATCTGACCGGGATGGATCTCACAACTTCATGGATAAGCACTTCGGATTTCTTCAAACCGCAATATATTATTGAACAGGCTACGGCTCCCTTCACGGGTGGCAACGATCCTGTTTTCGGTAAACGGACAGATCTGAATCTTGAAGATTTCTTTGAAATTTCCAGATTAAAAAATGCTGTTCCGGACCTTTCGGCTGATATTAACTTTCTCATCGGACCCGGAGCTTCACTCGCAGGATGGACCGGATTATTGATTTACATTGATCTTCCTAAAAATGAGCTTCAATTCCGGTCAAGGGCATGCAGTATTACCAACCTCGGAATATCTGAACCGGCAGATCCGAAGGCAATGTATAAGCGATTTTATTTTGTCGACTGGGTAGTTCTCAATAAGCATAAAGAGAAAATATTATCTGAAACAGACCTGATTATCGATGGTCAGCGACCTGAGAATCCGGTTTGGATGAATGGAATTGCGTTCAGGAATGCATTAAAAGAAATGAGTCATAGTCCGGTAAGGGTCAGACCATGGTTTGAACCTGGTGTCTGGGGTGGCACCTGGATTAAAGATCACATAGAAGGGTTGAACAAAGATGAACCTAATTATGCATGGTCGTTTGAATTAATTGTTCCTGAAAACGGACTTCTGTTTGAAAGTTCAGGTATAATGCTGGAAGTATCTTTCGACAGCCTGATGTACCTTGAGGCGAAAGCTGTGCTTGGTGAATGTTATAAAAGGTTCGGTACAAATTTCCCCATCCGTTTTGACTTTCTCGATACGTTTGACGGAGGAAATCTATCGGTTCAGTGCCATCCGCGTCCTGATTACATGAAAACACATTTTGGTGAAGATTTTACCCAGGAGGAAACATACTATATACTTGATACAAAGAATAATGCATGGGTATATCTTGGCTTTCAGGATAATATTGATCCTGTAAAATTCCAAACTGAACTGGAAAAGAGTTTTATGGAATCAGTTCCCATTGATATAGAAAAATTTGTACAAAAGCAAGAAGCATCCAGGCATGATCTTTTCCTGATGCCTTATGGAACCGTACATGGCTCAGGGCAAAATAATCTGGTTCTTGAGATAAGCTCCACACCCTATATTTTCACTTTTAAAATGTACGATTGGGTGCGTCTTGATATGGATGGAAAACCCCGTCCGCTTAATATCAGCAGGGCAATGGAAAACCTGTATTTTGACCGTAAAGGCTCATACATTAAAGAAAATCTTATTTCCAAACCCGTTCTTATAGAAAATGGCAATGACTGGGAGCACTGGCATCTCCCTACTCATGAAACTCATTTGTATGATGTACACAGGTATAATTTCAAAAGAAGTATTGAAGTACAAACAGAAGATAAATGCCATGTACTAAGCCTTGTTGAAGGAGAAAGCATTATGGTGGAAACCCGGAATGGTTCTTCACAGGTATTCAATTATGCTGAAACATTTTTTATTCCAGCTGCAGCCGGGAGTTACAAAATCACAAACCAGTCAGATGGCGAGGCTATGGTTGTGAAGGCTTTTGTAAAATAATCTTCATGAACTCACCCCTCTTTCCTCCTCTCTGATATGCAAAAGGGAAAATGCACTTTCCGGGGTCCGCCTGCACTCTTGATGAGGTTGGTCAGGCTATGATAAACTGCGTGACAAAAGGATATGAGAAATCTGTTCTTGAGGTTCCTGAAATTGTTAGTCTGGCAAAAAGATAAGGTTTTCAGGAAGGTAAGTTGAATTAAAATATCTATCTTTATAGTATCTAATTACGGGATTAAAATGGATCAGACAGTTCCCTCACCCAAACCCTCAGCCTGGTCAGGCGCAGTCAGAAAAACAAAGAAAATACTGAAATGGGTTTTGTTTTTCGTAGTTATTATCATAGGATCGTTCATCTATTGGAAATATTTCTATACATACAGTGAAGGTTACAGGGCAGGCCTTCTGCAAAAATTTTCAAGTAAAGGTACCATATTCAAAACCTATGAAGGAGAGATGATCCTGAGCAGCATTTCCTCAAACCGGGATGTTGCCCTTGCATCAGAAAAATTTTACTTTACAGTAACCAATAAGGAAATTGTTCCACAGCTCGATATGCTTCAGGGTGAAATGGTTATACTGCATTACAAGCAGAAGAACGGATCAGTCTTCTGGAGAGGAGATTCACCATATCTTGTTGACAGCGTAAGACTGAAGCAATAATATTAGTTTCGGGTTAAATTACACTGTTTTCCAGCGGGCTTTTGAAATTATCTGAAGGGGGGTTTATATAACCGAAAGCACACCACCCTGAGTATCATTAAGATCCAGTATCCTTGACAATAATACCGGTCCGAATTCAGAAACTGTTGCACGGAGTCGCACGCCTTCCTGCTGAGAAAGAGTCATAAGTTCAACCGGAAATCCTT